>NZ_JBWKIR010000010.1:0-277057 GCF_056432605.1 Streptomyces sp. NPDC045022 | reverse complement strand
GGGGTTGTTTCCGCGTAGCGGGGTTGTTTCCGCGTAGCGGGGTTGTTTCCGCGTAGCGGGGTTGTTTCCGCGTAGCGGGGTTGTTTCCGCGTAGCGGGGTTGTTTCCGCGTAGCGCCGTGGGGCGCGGGTGATCTGCCGGCTGCGGCTTCGTCGTGGTGTGTCGCGCAGTGCCCCGCGCCCCCTTCGGAGGGCGTTCCGGCTCAGACCCGCTGGTGCTTTCTCTTGCCCAGCGTCGCCATGTAGAGGGCGTCGACGGCGGCCACGATGATGATCGCGGCCACGAGCTGGAAGATGTGCCGGCTCCAGTCGATGCCAGGGGTCGCCTCGACGCCGACGGCGCGGGCGACGGCGTTGCCCACGATGGCGCCGAGGATGCCGCCGATGGTGGTCAGCCACAAGGGGCTGTGCTGCTTGCCCGGGATGACCGCCTTGGCGATCAGGCCCAGCACGAATCCCACGATGATCGCCCACAACCAGCCCATGGCTGCCTCCTCGTACGGCTCGACGTGAGCATTACGGCAAGTGTGGTTCCGGTCGCCCTCCGGCGCATGTCAGGTTCCCCCGGGCGTGGCAGCGCCTCGGCGTTGCCCCAGGCGGCGGGCGACCCGGTCTCGTGGGTGGCGCGGGCCCGGCGTACCGTGGGAGGTGCCCCGGCCCGGTTGTCCGCCGGGTGCGGACGACGGTGCGGGCCGAGGGAGAGTCCGATGCGGGCGGATGGTGGAAAGTGATGCGGAAACAGCACGGGGGCAGCGTCCAGGTGTTCCGGATCACCGGGGCCCGGACGGGCCTCGCCGAGGATGTACGGGGCCGGCAGCGGCGGTACGTCATCTCGATGTCGATTCGCACCGTGTCCGTGATTCTCGCGGCGACGCTGTGGAACGTCGAACGGCACGTCGCCATCGTGGCCCTGGTGGCCGGTGCGGTGCTGCCCTACATCGCCGTGGTGATCGCGAACGCGGGCCGGGAGCGGCCGCCGTCCCTTCCCTCGACGTTCGTCACCACGCCGACGCGTCCGGTGATCGCGCCGCCGCTGCGGGCCGAGGACGAACGGGCGGAGCCCGGGTCGGAGGACGTGCCGCAGGACGTGCCGACGAACCCGGCGGCGGGTGTGCCCGGTAAGCCGTCCGCCCCGGCGTGACCGGGGTGACGTGCGGCGGGGTCGATGAGCGTGACCAGGGCCGAAGCAGTGGAAGCGGACCGCGGTCACGCGTCAAGCTCAAGAAAAGCTCAGATCAATCGTGCAGTTCCGGTGCCGGGTGACGGGTGTCCCGTGACATACTGCGTACGCGCTCCGCATCCCCCGTCGGAGCGACGGACCGACGCCGGGCAGCTCCCCCCGTGGCTGCTCGGCGTCGCCTTGTTTCCGCCTGTTTTCGTGAGACGAACCCGAGACGAATCCGTGAGTGACGAGACCCCGATCTGCTCCGCCAAGGGCTGCCGCGCCGCCGCCGTGTGGGTGCTGGCCTGGAACAACCCGAAGATCCACACGCCGGAGCGGCGCAAGACGTGGCTCGCGTGCGAGGAGCACCGCGAGCATCTGTCGCAGTTCCTCGGGGTGCGGGGGTTTCTGAAGGACGTGGTGAGGTTCGCGGACTGGCAGGCGCCCGAGGTGCCCTAGCCGCCGATCGCGGACATCGGCCGGTCCGGCTGCACGAACGACGGGTCGTCCAGGCCCGCTCCCGCCTTCTTCCCCCACATCGCCAGCTTCCAGATCCGGGCGATCTCCTCGTCGGGGGCGCCGGAGCGCAGCGCGGCGCGGAGGTCGGTCTCCTCGGTGGCGAACAGGCAGGTCCGTATCTGGCCGTCGGCGGTCAGGCGGGTGCGGTCGCACGCCGCGCAGAACGGGCGGGTGACCGAGGCGATCACGCCGACCCGGTGCGGGCCGCCGTCGACCAGCCAGCGCTCCGCCGGTGCCGAGCCGCGCTCGTCCGCCCCCTCGGGGGAGAGGTCGAAGCGGGTGCGCAGGGAGGCGAGGATGTCCCCGGCGGTGACCATGCCCTCGCGCTTCCAGCCGTGCTGGGCGTCCAGCGGCATCTGCTCGATGAACCGCAGTTCGTAGGCGTGCTCGACGGCCCAGGCCAGCAGGTCGGGGGCCTCGTCGTCGTTCAGGCCCGGCATCAGGACCGAGTTGACCTTCACCGGGGTGAGGCCGACCTCGCGGGCGGCTTGGAGGCCTTCGAGGACGTCCTTGTGCCGGTCCCGGCGGGTGAGGGTCTTGAAGACGTCCGGGCGGAGGGTGTCGAGGGAGACGTTGACCCGGTCCAGGCCCGCCGCCTTCAGGGCGGTCGCGGTGCGCCTGAGGCCGATGCCGTTCGTCGTGAGGGACATCTGGGGGCGGGGCGCGAGGGCCGCGACGCGCTCGACGATGCCGACCAGGCCCGGGCGCAGCAGGGGCTCGCCGCCGGTGAAGCGGACCTCCTCGATGCCGAGCGTGCGGACCGCGATGTCGATGAGCCGGACGATCTCGTCGTCCGTGAGCAGGTCGGGCTTGGCCAGCCACTGCAGGCCTTCCTCGGGCATGCAGTAGGTGCAGCGCAGGTTGCACCGGTCGGTCAGCGAGACCCTCAGGTCGGTGGCCACCCGGCCGTAGGTGTCGATGAGCACGTGGGCCCCCTCCCTCTTCCGATCCCTCATTTTCGGTCACCCGTGAGTCGTCCGTCACCTGCGAGCCTACGTGACACCGGTGACATCGACAGCGGCCCGATCCCCACGAGGTACGACGCGGCCGCGTCGTAGGACCGTACAGTCCTGTACGACGCGGCCGTCCGTACGAAGCTCAGTGCGCTCCGGTGCCGGTCAGGGACCGCACCTCCAGTTCGGCGTACTTGCCCGCGTCCGGGATCTCCTTCGACAGCAGGGTGCCCACGGCGCCCAGCAGGAAGCCGACCGGGATGGAGATGATCCCGGGGTTCTCCAACGGGAACCAGTGGAAGTCGACGTCGGGGAACATCGAGGTCGGTTTGCCCGACACCACCGGCGAGAACAGCACGAGGCCGACGGCGGTGACCAGGCCGCCGTAGATCGACCACAGGGCGCCCGAGGTGGTGAACCGCTTCCAGAACAGGCTGTAGAGGATGGTCGGCAGGTTGGCGGAGGCCGCTACGGCGAAGGCGAGGGCGACCAGGCCCGCCACGTTCAGGTCGCGGGCGAGGGCACCGAGGAGGATCGAGACCGCGCCGATGCCGACGGTGGCCCAGCGGGCGGCGCCGATCTCCTGCTTCTCGGTCGCCTGTCCCTTCCTGATGACGTTCGCGTAGATGTCGTGGGCGAAGGAGGAGGACGAGGCCAGGGTGAGGCCGGCGACGACCGCGAGGATGGTGGCGAAGGCGACCGCCGAGATGGTGGCGAGCAGGACCGCGCCCCAGTTGGAGTCCACCCCGCCCAGGTGCAGGGCGAGGAGCGGGGCGGCTGTGTTGCCCGCCTTGTTGGACGTGATGATCTCGTCCGGTCTGATCAGCGCGGCCGCGCCGAAGCCGAGGGCGAGGGTCATCAGGTAGAAGGCGCCGATCAGGCCGATGGCCCAGATCACGGACTTGCGGGCGGCCTTGGCGGTGGGAACGGTGTAGAAGCGGATGAGGATGTGCGGCAGGCCCGCGGTGCCGAGGACCAGGGCGATGCCGAGCGAGATGAAGTCCAGCTTGGTGGTGCCGGTGGCGCCGTACTTCAGGCCGGGCTCCAGGAACGCCGAGCCCTTGCCGCTGTTGTCGGCGGCCTTGCCCAGCAGGTCCGAGATGTTGAAGTGGAACTTGAGCAGGACCAGGAAGGTCAGCAGCAGGGCGCCGATGATCAGCAGCACCGCCTTGACCATCTGGACCCAGGTGGTGCCCTTCATGCCGCCGATGGTGACGTACACGATCATCAGGACGCCGACCAGGGCGACGATGCCGATTTTGCCGCCGTCGCTGGTGATGCCCAGCAGCAGCGAGACGAGGACGCCGGCGCCGGCCATCTGGGCAAGCAGGTAGAAGATCGAGACGACGATCGTGGAGGTGCCGGCGGCCGTGCGGACGGGACGCTGGCGCATCCGGTAGGCCAGCACGTCGCCCATCGTGTAGCGGCCGGAGTTGCGCAGCGGCTCGGCGACCAGGAGCAGGGCGACCAGCCAGGCGACCAGGAATCCGATGGAGTACAGGAAGCCGTCGTAGCCGAAGAGGGCGATGGCGCCGGCGATACCGAGGAAGGACGCGGCGGACATGTAGTCACCGGAGACGGCGAGGCCGTTCTGGAAGCCGGTGAACTGCCGGCCGCCGGCGTAGAAGTCGGCGGCGCCCTTGGTCTGGCGGCCCGCCCAGACCGTGATGACGAGGGTCGCGGCGACGAACACCGCGAACAGGGTGATGATCAGCGTCCGGTGCTCGCTCGCCTCGCCGGCGGCCAGCAGGGTGTGCGCCGCGGGGGTCATGCGCCGCCCTCCATCCGGGACTTGATGGACTCGGCCCTGGGGTCGAGCCTGGCGGCGGCGTGCCGCGCGTACCACCAGGCGATGAGGAAGGTGGTGAGGAACTGGGCGAGGCCCAGGACGAGGGCCACGTTGATGTTGCCAGCCACCTTGGTGCCCATGAAGCCGCCCGCGTAGTTGGACAGCAGGACGTACAGCAGATACCAGGCGATGAAGGCGATGGTCAGCGGGAAGGCGAAGGAGCGGTGGGCGCGGCGCAGTTCGCCGAACTCCGCGCTCTGGTGCACCTGGGTGAACTCCTCGGTGGAGGGAAGTGGGGGCCCCGGTGTGGCGGGGGGCGGTGTCTCGGTGGCCACGGAGTCTCCTCGTGTGACGGACATGCGCGTTTTCTGACCTCGGGGGCCGGAGAACACTGACCGGGAGTCAGGGGCCCGGCTCCCGGCTGTGATTCCGGGGGAGGCCACGATCCTGCTGGGCCCCCTGTCCACGGTCACGGCGCCACGCGCGGAGCGGTTCAAGTCCGTCGGGCTCTTTCGGAGACCGGGCGCGGAAGATAGCTTCGCCCTGCACCACCCGTCATGTACCTGCCCGAGCAGCACCTGTGTCCCGGGCGGTTCTCGTATCCGGATGATGTGGAGATCCCATGGTTCATCTGCGCTCCAGACGCCGGCTCGCGCTGGCCGTGCCGGTCGTGCTGTCGCTGACCGCCTCGCTCGGTTTCCTGCCGACGGCGGCCTCCGCCGCGCCCACCGGGACCACGGCGGCGCGGGCGACGGACGGCCCGAATCTCACGTACGTGGTCAACACCCGCGCGGACCATCACACGATCGAGTCCGTGCGGCGGGAGATCGCGCGCAACGACGGCACCGTGGTGGCCGGTTACGACCGGATCGGGGTGATCGTCGTCCACTCCGCGAACCCGGACTTCGGGCCGCGGATGCGCGCGGTGCGCGGGGTGGAGTCGGCGGGTGCCACGCGTACGGCGCCGTTGAGCGCGGCGGGGACGACGGACGAGGGCGCGGTGCAGGTCCTGTCCAGGGCGGACGCCGCGAAGCTCGCCCAGGGAGCGGCGGCGGGTGAGGAGCCGCTGGAGGCGGACCAGTGGGACCTGCGGGCGATCGGCGCCGACAAGGCCGCGCGGATCGACCCGGGCAGCAGGAGCGTGACCGTCGGCGTGATCGACACGGGCGTCGACGACACCCATCCGGACATCGCGCCGAACTTCTCCGCCTCCCAGTCGGCGAACTGCGTGAGCGGCAAGGCGGACACGACGTACGGCGCGTGGCGGCCGGTGGACGCCGACCACTACCACGGCACCCATGTGGCCGGTGAGATAGCGGCGGCCCGCAACGGCATAGGCGTGTCCGGTGTGGCGCCCGGTGTGAAGGTCGCGAGCATCACGGTGGCCCAGCCGGACGCCGGCTCGCTGTTCTACCCGGAGAGCGTGGTCTGCGCCTTCGTGTTCGCCGCGGACCACGGCATCGAGATAACCAACAACAGCTATTACGTGGACCCGTGGCTGTACAACTGCATGGACGACCCGGATCAACGTGCCATCGTTGACGCGGTCAACAGGGCCCAGCTCTACGCTCAGCGCAAGGGCACGCTCAATGTGGCCTCGGCGGGCAACTCCAACGACGACCTGGACGCGCGGGCGATCGTGGACGACTCCAGCCCTGACGACTCCACGGCCGGGACCCGGACGGTCGACCCGCACACGTGCTTCGACGTACCGACCCAGCTGCCCGGTGTGGTGACCGTGAGCGCGGTGGGCGTGAAGGGCGCGAAGTCGTACTACTCCAGCTATGGCCAGGGGGTCGTCGACGTGGCCGGGCCGGGCGGCGACAAGTACCAGATCCCGGACACGCCGTCGAAGAACGGCCGCATCCTGTCCACGCTGCCGAACGGGCAGTACGGCTTCCTGCAGGGCACGTCGATGGCCTCCCCGCACGTGGCCGCGGTGGCCGCGCTGCTGAAGTCGGCCCACCCGCACGCCACCCCCGCCCGGTTGCAGGCCCTGCTGAAGGCCCAGGCGGACAACCCCGGCTGCCCGAGCGGCCCCTACGACGGTGACGGCGACGGGGTCGTGGACGCCACCTGTGCCGGGGGCGAGCGCGTCAACGGCTTCTACGGCTCCGGCATCGTCAACGCACTGCGCGCGGTCGAGTAGCGGTCAAGCGAACGGCACGCCCCGAGGACTTCCCGCACGGCCCGCTCGTACCCCGAACGAACTGGAGAGAACCGACCCATGACAGCGCCCAAGCCGCGCTACCGCCGCGCCCTCGCGATCCCCGCCGGGATGGCCCTGGCGACGGCCCTCGCCTTCCTGCCCGACGTGACCGCCTCCGCCGCCGGCAACGCTCCGGCGGCCACCGCCGACGGGCCCGCGCTCAGCTACGTCGTCAACGTCCACCCGGGCCACGGCCTTTCGGCGCACGTCCAGAAGGCGATCACCGAGGCCGGGGGTTCGGTGGTGATCGCGTACGACCGGATCGGCGTGATCGTCGTCCACTCGGCCAACCCCGGCTTCGCCGAGGAGATCCGCACGGTGCGCGGGGTCGACTCGGCGGGTGCCACGCGCAACGCGCCGCTGCCCGCCCAGTCCACCACCGACGTCGGCACGCCGAAGGCGCTGAGCGCCGAGGAGGTCGCCGAGGCCGGCACCCGGGCGGCCGACGGCCAGGACCCGCTGGAGCCGCTCCAGTGGGACCTGCCGGCCATCAAGGCGGACAAGGCGCACGAGAAGACGCTGGGCAGCCGGGACGTGACGGTCGCCGTCATCGACACGGGCGTCGACGACACCCACCCGGACATCGCGCCCAACTTCGACCGTGACGCGTCCGCCAACTGCGTGTCGGGCAAGCCGGACACGACGGACGGCGCCTGGCGGCCGAGCGCGTCGGAGAGCCCGCACGGCACACACGTGGCGGGTGAGATCGCCGCCGCGAAGAACGGTGTCGGTGTCACGGGTGTGGCGCCGGGCGTCAAGGTGGCGGGCATCAAGGTCGCCAACCCGAACGGGTACTTCTACACGGAGGCCGTGGTCTGCGGCTTCGTGTGGGCGGCCGAGCACCACGTCGACGTGACCAACAACAGCTATTACACCGACCCGTGGTACTTCAACTGCGCCACCGACCCGGACCAGAAGGCGCTCGTGGACGCCATCACCCGGGCCTCGCGGTACGCGGAGCAGAAGGGCACGGTCAACGTCGCGGCGGCGGGCAACGAGAGCTACGACCTCGCGTCCGACTCGATCACCGACCCGGTCTCCCCGAACGACGGCACCCCGTCGGACCGGGTGATCGACCCGCACGAGTGCTACGACATACCGACCCAGCTGCCGGGCGTGGTGACGGTCGCGGCGACCGGCGCGAAGGGCCTGAAGTCGTCCTTCTCCAACTACGGCCTCGGCGTGATCGACATCGCCGCGCCCGGTGGTGACTCGACGGCCTACCAGAAGCCGCAGCCCCCGGCGACCAGCGGTCTCATCCTGGGCCCGCTGCCGGGCGGTAAATGGGGCTACATGGCGGGGACGTCGATGGCGACCCCGCATGTCGTCGGCGTTGCCGCATTGATCAAGTCAACCCATCCGCACGCCCCCGCGGCCCTGGTGAAGGCCCTGCTGTATGCGGAGGCCAACGCCACGCCATGCACGGACCCGTACGACATCAACGGTGACGGCAAGGTCGACGCCGTGTGCGAGGGGTCGAAGAACTACAACGGCTTCTACGGCTGGGGCACTGCGGACGCACTGGCCGCGGTGACCAAGTAGTCCAGCGTCGGGCCTCGCCAGCATATTGACTCAATCAATACTGCATAGTGCAGTCATGACTGGTATCAAGTTCGCGTGGTCCGCTCTGGGTGGCGACCCCGCCCGTCTCGCACGGCTCACCACCGTTTCACGGGAAGGCGCGCTCGACGCGCGCCTTCCCGTACGGCAGCTCGCCCGCGCGTGCGTCGGCGCGTGTGCGCTGGCCGCCGCGGAGCTTGGCGCCCGCCGGGCCGGGCTCGCCGAGATCCCCGGCGTCCGGGTCGACGACGGCGCGGTCGCGGCCGCCTTCCACAGCGAGCGCCTCCTCCAGGTCGGCGGGCGCGCGCCGGTCGCCTTCGCGCCGCTGTCACGGTTCTGGCGCACGGCCGACGGCTGGGTGCGCACCCACGCCAACTACCCGCACCACCGGGCCCGGTTGCTCGGCGCGCTGGGCCTGCCGGAGAGCGCCTCCGTCGAGGAGGTGGCCGCGCGCCTCGCCGAACTGCCCGCCCTGGAGGTGGAGGAGACCGTCTACGGCGCCGGCGGCCTGGCCGTGGCCCTGCGCACCCCGAAGGAATGGCAGGCGCACGAGCAGGCGGCCGCGGTGGCCGCCCGGCCGCTGGTCGAGCACGAGCGGCTGGACACGGCCCGCGCGCGCGTGCTTCCGCCGCCGGCCTGCGCCACCACTGCCCTGCTGCCCGCCGCCGGGCTGCGCGTCCTCGACCTGACCCGGGTCCTGGCCGGCCCGGTCGCCACGCGCACCCTCGCCCTGCTCGGCGCGGACGTGCTGCGCCTGGACGCGCCGTGGCTGCCCGAACTTCCGGACCAGCACGCCGACACGGGCTTCGGAAAGCGGTCGGCGACCCTCGATCTCGCCGGCGACCAGGACAGGTTCGATGAGTTGCTCGCCTCGGCGGACGTCGTGGTCACCGGTTACCGGCCAGGCGCCCTCGACCGGTTCGGCCTCTCCCCGGAGGCACTGGCCGCGCGGCGGCCGGGCCTGGTCGTGGCGCAGGTATCCGCATGGGGCGCGTACGGGCCCTGGGGCGGGCGGCGCGGCTTCGACAGCCTGGTGCAGGTCGCGACCGGCATCGCGGTGACCGAGGGCTCGGCCGGGAAACCGGGCGCGCTGCCCGCGCAGGCCCTGGACCACGGCACCGGCTATCTGCTGGCGGCGGCCGTCCTGCGGGCGCTGACCGAGCAGTCGTACGACGGATCCGGCCGGTGCGTACGACTGGCGCTCGCCCGGACCGCCCACTGGCTGACGGACGGGCTCCGGCCGGCCCCGGCCGCGGGGGCGCCGTACGAGGGCCCGGACGCCTGGCTGGCCGAGACGGACAGCCCCCTCGGCCGGCTGCGGCACGCCCTGCCGCCCGTGTCCTTCGCGGGCGGCCCGGCCGGCTGGGCACGGCCTCCGGTGCCCTGGGGTTCGGACCCGGCCGCCTGGTGATGGGTGCGCGGGCGGCCGGAATCGTGCGACGGCGACGGCGTACGGGCGTGCCCTGCCGGCCAAGGTGGTCCTGCCCACCGCCGTCACCCTGCTCGCCCGGTGGCGGCGGGTCCGGCCGAGCCGCGCGGGGCGATCCGCCGGCCGCTTACGCGCCCGCGCGGGCCGAGGTGAGCGCCCTGGGCGCGGTGGTCGCGGTCACCGGTCCGCGCACGCCTGTGCCGCTGCCGATCCGCCGGTGCCGGCCGGTCACCGGTCGTTGGTGACGAGCACCTTCAGGGCGGTGCGCTCGTCCATCGCCTTGTAGCCGTCCGGCACGCCCTCCATGCCGACGGTCATGTCGAACACCGGCGAGGGGTCGATCGTGCCGTCGAGGACGTCGGGCAGCAGGTCGGGGATGTAGGCGCGGACCGGAGCGACACCGCCGCGCAGGGCGATGTTCCGGTCGAACATGACACTGAGGTCGAGGCCGGTGCCGCTGCCGTGGGGCACTCCCACGAAGCCGATCGCGCCGCCGTCCCGGGTGACGCCGACGGCCGTCCGCATGGACTGCTCGGTGCCGACCGCCTCGACGACGGCGTGCGCGCCCTGGCCGCGGGTGAGTTCCCGGACTGCCTCGACGGCCGCGTCGCCGCGCTCGGCGACCACGTCGGTGGCCCCGAACCGGCGCGCGATGTCGGTACGGACCTCGTGCCGGCCCAGCGCGATGATCCGCTCGGCGCCCAGCCGCTTGGCGGCCAGCACCGCGCACAGGCCGACCGCGCCGTCACCGACCACGGCGACCGTGGCACCGGGACGGGCACCCGCGCCGAGGGCCGCGTGGTGCCCGGTGCCGAGGACGTCGGACAGGGTCAGCAGGGCGGACAGCAGGTGGTCGTCGCCGGCCGCTTCCTTGGGCAGCCGGACCAGTGTGCCGTCGGCGAACGGCACGCGCACGGCCTCGCCCTGGCCGCCGTCGTAGCCGACGGAACCCCAGAATCCGCCGTGCTCGCAGGACGTCGTCAGGCCCTCGCGGCAGTAGTCGCAGACACCGTCGGACCACATGAAGGGCGCGACCACCAGGTCGCCGCGCTTGACGGTGCTCACCCCGGAGCCGGCCTCCTCGACGACACCGAGGAACTCGTGCCCGATGCGCTGCCCCGGCTGGCGGGCCGCCTCACCGCGGTACGCCCACAGGTCGCTGCCGCAGATACAGGCGCGCAGCACCCGCACCACGGCGTCGGTGGGCAGCTGCACGATGGGCTCGGGGACGTCCTCCACACGCATGTCGTACGGGGCGTGGATGGTGGTGGCGCGCATGGCGAGGGTCCTTCTCGTGCGGGGTGTCGTGCGTGTGCTCGGGGGGTGGTCGAGCGCGCTTCACGGTACGCCGTGGCCGCGGCGGGCCGGCGCCCAGGGTGCGCGCCCGCCGGTCAGATCCCGGCCGCCCCCAGCAGGCTGCCCGCCGCGTAGGTGACCCCCATCGCCAGCGCCCCGCCCGCCGCGTTGCGCAGGACCGCCCGTTTCGGGTTCGCCGCGCCGAGGCGGGCGCTGCTCCAGCCGGTGACGACGAGGGCGGCCAGGACGGAGAGCACGGTGACGGCGAGCCGCCAGGCGGCCGGGGGCAGGACGATGGCCAGCAGGGGCAGCAGCGCGCCGACGGTGAACGCCAGGAAGCTCGCGCGAGCCGCGTGCCAGGGGTTGGTCAGCTCGTCCGGGTCGATGCCCAGCTCCACGCGCGCGTGGGCCCGGAGCGCGTCCCGCGCGGTGAGCTGCTCGGCGGCCTCGCGGGCGACCTCCCGGGACAGGCCGCGCTCCTCCAGCAGCTCGGTCAGCTCCTCCAGTTCGGCCTCCGGTTGTTCCCTCAACTCCCGTTTCTCCACGGCCAGCGCGGCCATCTCGGAGTCACGCTGGGTGGAGACGGAGACGTACTCACCGGCCGCCATGGACATCGACCCGGCGAGCAGGCCGGCCAGTCCGGCGGTGAGCAGGGCGGCCCGGCTCTCGGTCGCGCCGGCCACGCCGACGACGAGTCCCGCGGTGGAGACGATGCCGTCGTTCGCGCCCAGCACGGCGGCCCGCAGCCAGTTCAGCCGCGAGCCGAGCGCGCCGCTGTGGGGCTCGTCGTGGATCGGTTCGGTCACACCCGGAATATGACACCGCGGGCCTACGGATCAGCGCTCCGACTCGTCAGCAGCGGGCCGCCGGCGTGACCGACCGGACCTCGCGGGCCGGGATGCCGACCAGCCCCTTGCCCCTGGCCGGACGGATCGTCACCGCCGCGGTGTCCCCGATGAGTTGACGCTGTATCCCGAAGCGGCCAGGGCGCCGGTCATCAGCTCGATGTCATGCCCCACCGTGTCCGTCAAGTCATCGAACCGGTCGGAGAGTTCGTACTTCGATACGGCGATGATCAGCGCCTGTCGGCTCTCCCCCACCTCCGGCCGCCTCCCCCTCGCTCACTCTGCGACGCGCAGGCCGGCATGGCACAGGCGCGGAGCCCGGGGTGTCCCTTCTGCGGCCGTACGCGACTTCACCGCTCCCCGCGGCCAGGCGGTCATGGATGCGCCGTACGCGCGCGTACAGTTTCGACCGTGCGCGCGGGCGCGCGCACGCGTGTGCGACGGCCGAGCCGCGGGACGGGCCCGCGGGCCCCCGGCCGGCACCTGAGGGACAGCGCTGTCAGTCGTGACCCGTATCCTCAGTGACCATGCTCGAAGACCGTGCGACCGCAGTGTCCTCCCCCACCCAGTGGCCGGCCGCGTATCCCCAGGGATACGCGGTCGTTGACGTGGAGACCACCGGCCTGGCCCGGGACGACAGGATCATCTCGGCGGCCGTCTACCGGCTGGACGCGCGCGGCGAGGTCGAGGACCACTGGTACACGCTGGTCAACCCGGAGCGCGATCCGGGACCCGTGTGGATACACGGTCTGACGAGCGAGGCGCTCGAAGGGGCGCCGCTGTTCGCGGACGTGGCCGAGGAGTTCGCCACCCGGCTGGACGGCCGGGTGCTCGTCGCGCACAACGCGGTCTTCGACTGGCAGATGATCGCGCGGGAGTACGCGCGCGTCCGCAGCGAGGCCCCGGTGCGGCAGCGGCTGTGCACCATCGCGCTGTCGAAGGAGCTGGGCCTGCCGCTGCCCAACTTCAAACTGGAGTCGCTGGCGGCCCACTTCGGGGTCGTACAGCAGCGGGCGCACCACGCGCTGGACGACGCGCGCGTGCTGGCGGAGGCGTTCCGGCCCAGTCTGCGCGCGGCGGCGGCGGGCGGCGTACGGCTGCCCCTGCTGGAGTGCCGGCCGCTGACGGAGTGGTCGGACCGGCCCGTGCCCCGGCAGTCGTCCGGCGGCTACGGCAACTACCGGCCCGGCACTTGGCGCGCCTCCCGGAAGCGGCCCGCCTGCCCCTACCCCAACCCCGGCCGGTACGAAGACGGCAAACGCCTCAAGCAGGGCATGCGGGTGGCGTTCTCCGGCGACACCTCCACGGAACGGGAGCTGCTGGAGGACCGGGCGACCGAGGCCGGGCTGCACGTGGCCTCCGGCATCTCCCGGCTGACCAGCCTGCTGGTGACCAACGACCCCGACTCGGGCACGTCCAAAACGGTCAAAGCCCGGCAGTTCGGCACGCCGGTCGTGGACGAGGCGGCCTTCGGGCAGCTGCTCGGGGACGTGGAGCCCGCCGACGAGTGACCGCAGGAGACCCGGCGCCGAACGGGCACCCGCCGTCAAACCGGCAGGTAATCGTACGAATGGGTGATTGGCGTACGACTCACCCGGCGGCCGCTCGCTCGCACGCCGTCGGCGACCCACCCTGTGGCGCATGGCGACATGCGAAGTTTGCGGCAATGACTACGGAATGACCTTCGAGGTCCACGCACAGGGTGCAGTGCATGTGTTCGACTGCTTCTCCTGTGCGATCCATCGCATGGCCCCCCTCTGCGAGCACTGCCGGGTGCAGATCATCGGGCAGGGCGTCGAGGTGGAGGGCCATTGGTACTGCGGCGCGCACTGCGCCCGGGCGGAGGGGAGGACGGGGGTCGTGGACCGGGTGTGAGCCGGTACCCGCGTGATCGCACCCCACGGCTCGGAGGTACCGTCGTGGGGTGCACCGCTACCGCTTCCTGTTGTCCCGCCAGTGGGTGATCCTCACGCTCGTCGCGATCGCGCTGATCCCGACGATGATCAGGCTGGGTTTCTGGCAGCAGCACCGGTACCACGAGCGCACCGCCCGCAACGACCTGGTCTCCACCGCGCTGCACGCCGAGCCGGTCCCGGTGGAACGGCTGACCTCTCCCGGGCACCCGGTGACCCGCACCGAGAAGTACCGCACGGTCACCGCGACCGGCACCTTCGACACCGCCAAGGAGGTCGTGGTCCGGCGCCGGACCAACTCCGACGGCGAGGTCGGTTTCCACGTCCTCACCCCGTTCGTCCTCACGGACGGCAAGGTGCTCCTCGTCAACCGCGGCTGGGTCCCCGCGAACGGCCTGCAGACCGCCTTCCCCGAGATCCCCGCCCCGCCGGCCGGCCGCACCACCATCACCGGGCGGCTGAAGGCCGACGAGACGACCGCGGCGAGCGGCATCAAGAACGTCAAGGGTCTTCCGGACCGGCAGATCATGCTGATCAACAGCGCGGAGGAGGCGCGGCGGCTCGGCGCGCAGGTACTCGGCGGCTATGTCGAGCAGACGGCGCCCGCGCCCAAGGGCGGCTCCCCGGAGCAGATCTCCGACCCGGGCAGCGAGGACGCGCCGCTGAACTACGCGTACATGATCCAGTGGTGGCTGTTCGCCGCGGCGGTTCCGGTCGGCTGGTGGTTCCTCGTCCGGCGCGAGATCCGCGACCGGGAGGAGGCCGCGGCACAGCGGCAGCCGGAGGAGAGCGAACCGGTCACCGTGTGACCGCCCGGGGCCGACAAGCTCCCCACGAGCACCGTCACTCCCCCGGCGCACACCGGATTGGCCCCCTGGCCCGCCGGGAAACCGGATCCCGTGAACGCGCGCATCGAGGACTACGCCCTCATCGGCGACGAGCAGACCGCCGCCCTGGTCGGCAAGGACGGCTCGATCGACTGGCTGTGCCTGCCCCGCTTCGACTCCGGCGCCTGCTTCGCCAGAATGCTGGGTGACGAGGACCACGGCCACTGGCGGATCGCCCCCATGGGAGCGGACACCTGCACCCGCCGTGCCTACCGGTCCGACACCCTGGTCCTGGACACCGAGTGGGAGACCGCCGACGGCACGGTGCGCGTCACCGACCTGATGCCGCAGCGGGAGCGCGCTCCCCACGTCGTCCGCATCGTCGAGGGGGTCAGTGGCCGGGTCACCGTCCGCAGCACACTGCGCCTGCGTTTCGACTACGGCTCGATCATGCCGTGGGTGCGCCGCTCCGACGGCCAGCGGGTGGCCATCGCGGGCCCGGACTCGGTGTGGCTGCGCGCCGAGCCGGCCGTACGCACCTGGGGCGAGGACTACGGCACCCACTCCGAGTTCACCGTCGCCGACGGCGAGCGGGTGGCGTTCGTGCTCACCTGGCACCCCTCGCACGAGCGGCGCCCACCGCTCCTCGACCCGTACGAGACGCTGAGCAGCAGCGTCCACGACTGGCGGCGCTGGGCGGCACGCTGCCGCTACGACGGGCCGTACCGGGACGTCGTCGTACGGTCCCTGATCACTCTCAAAGCGCTCACCTACGCCCCGACCGGCGGGATCGTCGCCGCGGCCACCAGCTCGCTGCCCGAGGAACCGGGAGGTGTACGCAACTGGGACTACCGCTACTGCTGGCTGCGCGACTCCACCCTGACCCTCGGCGCCCTGCTGGCCGCGGGCTATCACGACGAGGCCGAGGCCTGGCGCGACTGGCTGCTGCGCGCGGTCGCGGGCGACCCGGCGGACCTGCAGATCATGTACGGCGTGGCGGGTGAGCGGCGGCTGCCGGAATGGGAACTGCCCTGGCTGCCCGGCTTCGCCGACTCCGCTCCCGTACGGGTCGGCAACGGCGCGGTCGACCAGCTCCAGCTGGACGTGTACGGCGAGGTCATGGACTCGCTGTCGCTGGCCCGCGCCGCCGGCCTGCCCACCAAGCCGCACATGTGGTCGCTGCAGCGCTCGCTGATGAAGTTCCTGGAGTCGGCCTGGCGGCAGCCCGACGAGGGTCTGTGGGAGGTACGCGGCGGCCGCCGCCACTTCGTGCACTCGAAGGTCATGGTGTGGGTGGCCGCCGACCGTGCCGTACGGACGCTGGAGAAGTACCCGGAGCTGCACGGCGATCTGGACGGCTGGCGGGTGATGCGTGACGAGGTGCACCGGGAGGTGTGCGACAAGGGCTTCGATCCCAAGCGCAACACGTTCACCCAGTACTACGGCTCGCGTGAGCTGGACGCCGCCCTGCTGCTGATCCCGCGCGTCGGCTTCCTGCCGCCCGATGATCCGCGCGTGGTCGGCACGGTCGACGCGATCCGCGAGGACCTGGACCACGGCGGTTTTCTGCGCCGCTACGACACCGACGCGGTCGGCGTGGACGGGATGCCCGGCGGCGAGGGCGCCTTCCTGGCCTGCTCGTTCTGGCTCGCGCAGGCCCTGCATGTGACGGGCCGCGCTGACGAGGCCCGGAAGCTGTTCGAACGGCTGGTGGGCCTCGTCAACGACGTGGGCCTGCTCGCAGAGGAGTACGACCCGGACCTGGGCTGCCAGCTCGGCAACTACCCGCAGGCCTTCAGCCACATCGCCCTGGTGAACACCGCCCTCACCCTGTTCGGGGACGACGAGGCAGGATAGGGGCCATGGATCTTGGACTGAAGGACCGTGTGTACGTCGTCACCGGAGCGACGCGCGGGCTGGGCAACGCGGCCGCGCGGGAACTCGTCGCCGACGGGGCGAAGGTGGTCATCACCGGCCGGGACGAGCAGCGGGTCGCCGACGCCGCCGCCGAACTGGGCCCGAACGCGGTGGGTGTGGCCGTGGAGAACGCCCACGCGCAGGCGGCCGAGCGGCTGATCGCGGCCGCCCGCGAGCACTTCGGCGGCTTTCACGGGGTGCTGGTGAGCGTGGGCGGGCCGCCGCCGGGGTTCGTCGCCGACAACTCCGACGAGCAGTGGCGGGACGCGTTCGAGTCGGTGTTCCTCGGCGCGGTACGGCTCGCCCGCGCGGCGGCGGCCGAGTTGGAGGAGGGCGGTGTCATCGGGTTCGTGCTGTCGGGGTCGGTGCACGAGCCGATTCCGGGGCTGACCGTCTCCAACGGGCTGCGGCCCGGCCTGGCCGGGTTCGCCAAGTCGATCGCGGACGAGCTGGGGCCGCGCGGGATCCGGGTCGTGGGGCTGCTGCCGGCCCGCATCGACACGGATCGCGTGCGCGAGCTGGACGGGTTGTCCGCGGATCCGGAGGCCACCCGGGCGGCCAACGAGTCACGGATTCCGTTGCGCCGGTACGGGACGCCGGAGGAGTTCGGACGGGTCGCGGCGTTCCTGTTGTCCCCGGCCGCGTCCTATCTGACGGGGATCATGGTGCCTGTGGACGGGGGGATGAGGCACGGGTTCTGAGGGGCGGACCCGCGGTGGCGTGCGGTCGCGCCGACCCGAACCTCATCTCGGCGCGGCGAGCCCCGGGCCGCGGGTCCGGGCGGCCGCCGGCGTCATGTGATCACGGCGGTGGGCCGACCGTGTCGCCGTCGCAGCGGCGCCGGAGGCCTGCCGGCGCCGGGCTCATTCGCCCACGCCGGCCAGATCCCGCAGGCGCCGGGCCTGAGCGGCCCGCTCCGCCGCACGCTGGTCGTCGTACGTACGGTCGACGGCACCCCGCAGCAACGCCTTGGTCTCCACCACCGCGTCCCGCGGCGCGGCGAGCAGCGCCGCCGCCAGATCGCGTGCGGCGGCGTCGAGTTCGGCCGGGGGCACCGCGAGGTTGGCCAGCCCGGTGGTCACCGCCTCCTCGGCTCCGACGAACCGCCCGGTCGCGCAGATCTCGAGCGCGCGGGCGTACCCGACGAGGCCGACCAGCGGATGCGTGCCGGTCAGGTCGGGAACGATGCCCAGGCTGGTCTCGCGCATGGCGAACCGCACGTCGTCGGCGACGACCCTGAGGTCGCAGGCGAGCGCCAGCTGGAACCCGGCACCGATGGCATACCCCTGTACAGCGGCGACGGTCACGATGTCGTTCCGCCGCCACCAGGTGAACGCCTCCTGGAATTCGGCGATGGTCGCGTCGAGCCCGGCGTCGTCACGGCGCGCGAGATCGGTGAAGGTCGGCTCGCCCGGGATCCCCTCCGGCGTGAACATCTGCCGGTCCAGTCCGGCGGAGAAGGACGTGCCCTCTCCGCGCAGCACCACGACCCGGACGGAGCCCGGCAACAACCGCCCGGCCTCGGTGAGCGCCCGCCACAGAGCGGGGCTCTGCGCGTTGCGCTTGGCCGGGTTGGTCAGCGTCACCGTGGCGAGCGCGTCGTCCACGGTGAGCCGTACGCCGTCCTTGTCGAGTACAGGAGCGAGGTCCTGGTCGGGCGAAGCCATGGGGCGCCTCCGATGAGTGCGGTCAGCCATACGTGCCGTGGGCACGCTCGCGTGCGGGGGCACGCGTAAGTGACTGCACAGTAACCACCCGGCCGGTCAGTCCGCCGACCGGGTGGCCACCATCGAAGCCGATGGGCCGCCCGGAATCAGGACGATGCGGCCTTCTTGCCCCGGGTCGCTCCGCCACGTCCACGTAGCGTGACGCCCGACTCGCTGAGCATCCGGTGTACGAAGCCATACGAGCGGCCGGTCTCCTCGGCCAGCGCCCGGATGCTCGCACCGGAGTCGTACTTCTTCTTCAGGTCTGCCGCGAGCTTGTCGCGCGCGGCGCCGGTCACCCGGCTGCCCTTCTTCAGAGTCTCGGCCACCCGTGCCTCCTCATGGGAAGTGCGCTCTGGTCTCCTCATGATCACCCCTCCGGGGCGTGATGGCCACCCATTCGGCAAGGTCCGTGAGACATCGTTGTGACGACAGGAGCACATCCCCACAAGGGGAACGGGAGATTCCAGGGGAGTCGGATCCGTACGGCCGAACGGGTGGATCGGCGAAGCACCAGGTCAGGGACGCGGAACGGCCGATCCCTTGGCTGCTGGGGGATCGGCCGGAAAATCCGTGTAGGACACACCTCGATACGAGGAGATCTCACACAGATGATGGATCACGGATCGGCCGAATGATCCATACGCAGTGGATCAGGCTTTCGATCACGCCAGGGCGACGAGATCCGCGTAGTCGGAGCCCCACAGGTCCTCGACGCCGTCCGGCAGCAGGATGATCCGCTCCGGCTGGAGCGCCTCGACGGCGCCCTCGTCGTGGGTGACGAGGACGACCGCGCCCTGGTAGGTGCGCAGGGCGCCGAGGATCTCCTCGCGGCTCGCGGGGTCGAGGTTGTTGGTCGGCTCGTCGAGGAGGAGGACGTTCGCCGAGGAGACCACCAGGGTGGCCAGGGCGAGACGGGTCTTCTCGCCGCCGGAGAGGACACCGGCGGGCTTGTCGACGTCGTCGCCGGAGAACAGGAACGAGCCCAGCACCTTGCGGACCTCGACCAGGTCCATGTCGGGGGCGGCCGAGCGCATGTTCTCCAGGACCGTGCGGTCGGGGTCCAGGGTCTCGTGCTCCTGGGCGTAGTAGCCGAGCTTGAGGCCGTGGCCCTCGATGACCTTGCCGGTGTCGGGCTTCTCCACCCCGCCCAGCAGCCGCAGCAGGGTGGTCTTGCCGGCGCCGTTCAGGCCCAGGATGACGACCCGGGAACCCTTGTCGATGGCCAGGTCGACGTCGGTGAAGATCTCCAGCGAGCCGTACGACTTCGACAGGCCCTCGGCCATCAGCGGGGTCTTGCCGCAGGGCGAGGGCTCGGGGAAGCGCAGCTTGGCGACCTTGTCGGACTGGCGCACCGCCTCCAGACCGGCCAGCAGCTTGTCCGCGCGGCGGGCCATGTTCTGCGCGGCGACCGTCTTGGTGGCCTTGGCCCGCATCTTGTCGGCCTGCGAGTGCAGTGCGGCGGCCTTCTTCTCGGCGTTGGCGCGCTCCCGCTTGCGGCGCTTCTCGTCGGCCTCGCGCTGCTGCTGGTAGAGCTTCCAGCCCATGTTGTAGACGTCGATCTGGGAGCGGTTGGCGTCCAGGTAGAACACCTTGTTGACGACCGTGTCGACCAGGTCGACGTCGTGCGAGATCACGATGAAGCCGCCGCGGTAGCTCTTCAGGTAGTCCCGCAGCCAGACGATCGAGTCCGCGTCGAGGTGGTTCGTCGGCTCGTCGAGGAGCAGCGTGTCGGCGTCGGAGAACAGGATGCGGGCCAGCTCGACACGGCGGCGCTGACCACCGGAGAGGGTGTGCAGGGGCTGGCCGAGCACGCGGTCGGGCAGGTTGAGCGCGGCGGCGATGGTGGCGGCCTCGGCCTCGGCGGCGTACCCGCCCTTGGTGAGGAACTCGGTCTCGTGGCGCTCGTACTGCTTGAGGGCCTTCTCGCGGGTGGCGCCCTTGCCGCTGGCGATGCGCTCCTCGTTCTCGCGCATCTTGCGGATCAGCATGTCCAGGCCGCGCGCGGAGAGGATGCGGTCGCGGGCGAGGACGTCCAGGTCGCCGGTGCGGGGGTCCTGCGGGAGGTAGCCGACCTCGCCGGAGCGGGTGATCGTGCCGCCGGCCGGGATGCCTTCGCCGGCCAGGCACTTGGTGAGGGTGGTCTTGCCCGCGCCGTTGCGGCCGACGAGGCCGATGCGGTCGCCCTTGGCGACACGGAAGGTGGCGTTCTCGATGAGGACGCGCGCACCGGCGCGCAGCTCGATACCGGAGGCGGAGATCACGGACAGACTCCAGGGCGTACAGGGATTGACGGGTGGGCGGCTGAGGACGTTCCCGCCGTCTAATGCGCGAGGAGAATGGCCATGGGCCAAGTCTAACGGGGTCGTGCAAGCGGTTTTTCTACGTCCGTGCGTTCGACCCGCGCCCCGGGAGATCGTTTCCCAGCGGTCTGCGGTCGGGAGTGATCCGCCCCAGGTCGTCCAGGGCGACGAGCTGCCCGGTCCAGGCGGCACGTGTGCACGGCTGGGCGACGAGCAGGGCCGGGCCGCGGCGCAGGGCGTGCGCGGGCCGGAACGCGCAGCCCTGCCGGGCGGGCAGCACCCAGCGCAGATCGCCGTCGGCGGTGCGGTACGCGGTGATCCGGCGGGGCGCGACGACCGCGAGGATGCCGCGCCCCAGGGGCCGCAGGACACCGGTACCGCCCTGGCCCGGGAGCCACTCGGCCGCGTCGGGCAGGGCGCGGTGCCAGCGCACCGAGCGGCCGTCGGTGTCGGTGAGCAGCCCGTCGTCCCAGAGCGTGATCACCTCCGCGCGGGCGGGCAGCACGGCAACCGGTCGGTGCCCCGCGCGCACGTATCGCCACCGCAGCGCGCCGGTGCGGGTGTCGTAGGCGGCCACGGCGGTTCCCCGTACGCGCGGCGTCCACGTCCCGGCGTGCGGCTGCTGCGCCACGCGCGCGGAGTGGACGAGACGGTCTCCGTAGGGGGCGGGCCGCACGTGATGGGCCATGCCGAGGAGACAGAGCGCGAGGAGGAGACCGGCGGCTCGGCGGACGTGCGCGGGAACGGTCCTCTCCCCCTTCGCTGTCCGGCCATGGATCAGGCGCCGAGAGTAGTGAGGACTGGCGGTGGGGACCGGGTGCCGGGCGGGGCGGGGCCGGGAAGTCGCCCGTTCGGGTCTTCGTCCGGCGGTGGGGGCGGGGGCGGGCCGGGCCGGCGCCCGGGTTCAGGGCGACGAGTGCGACGTGCCCGCGTCGGCGCGGGCGGAGGCGTGTGACGGGCCCCTTCGAGGTACAGGGTGCGCGCGGCAGCCGGATTCCGTGCGACGCGTTCCGCTGAGGCGTTGTCAGCGGCGGCTGCGAGACTGAACGACAGGCCACGGAACCGACGCACGAAGGAGTGATCGGCATGGCAGGCACCGGTGCGGGACGGCCGAGCATCTACCCCACGCTGCTGTACGCGGACGCGAAGGCGGCGATCAGGCAGCTGACGGAGGCCCTCGGCTTCACCGAGCTGTCGGTGTACGAGACCGCGGACGGCAAGGTGCTGCACGCCGAGCTGGTGCAGGGCAACGGCGCGGTGATGATCGGTTCCAAGGGCCGCGGCGGTCTCTTCGACACGGCGATGAAGGACGCGGGACCCGCCGGGGTGTATGTCGTCGTGGACGACGTGGATGCCCACCACCAGCGGGCCGTGGAGCACGGGGTGGAGATCCTGATGCCCCCGACGGACCAGGACTACGGCTCGCGGGACTACATGGCCCGGGACGCCGAGGGCACCATCTGGAGCTTCGGCACGTACGCCCCCGAGACAGGGGCCTGAGCCGGCCGATGTCCTCGGCGCGCGGGAGGGGTGTGGCAGCCGGCCCGACCGCCCACGGCCCGGTCGGGACACGTCCGACTCGTGGCCGGCACTGGTGTCGTTGAGCAGTGCATGGCAGGTCTGAAGCCCGGGCCGGTCCCTGACCGCTCATCCCCCGGTGTGCACCTGGAAGGCGGCCCGGCGCACGGCCTTGGCCAGGGCCGGGTCGGGATGCGCGGCGGCGAGGGCGACCAGGACCTGCACGGTGCGCGGGTGGCCGACGGCGCGGACCTCGTCGAGCAGCTGGGGGACGGTGGGCTGCACCGCGGCCTCCAGATGCCGGACCAGCATCGGCGCCTCGCCGTGGTCGGCGACGGCCGCGGCGGTGTCCACCCACAGCCAGGTGGCCTCGTCACGGGTGAGTGCCTCGTGGGCGTCCTCCGGGTCGACACCGTCGTGCTCGGCGAGCCACAGCAGGGCGTACGGCCGGAGCGCCGGCTCGTCCAGGACGGCCCGTACGTCGGGCTCGGCCGGGGCGCCGACCACGCGCAGCGCCTCGAAGGCCAGGCCGCGCAGCAGGGCGTCCTCGCCGCGGGCGGCGTCGATCAGCTCGGTGACGGCGCTGCCGACGGGGCGGGCGGCGAGCCAGGCGCGGTACTCGGCGCGGGCTGCGTTGGGGCGGAGCTGGGCGCAGCCGCGGAGCATGTCCTCGGCGGACTGCTCGATGTTCCCGGCGGGGCTCTGCGCGGCCACGCAGATCTGCTCCAGCTTGACCCAGACCGCCCAGCTGCCCAGCGGGGTGAGCGTGGCCTGGTCGTCGCCGTAGGTCAGGGCGCCGACGGAGGCGAGGGCCCGCAGCGCCCAGTCGAGCAGGGGCGCGAGCGGGGCGTCGGCGACGGGGGCGGAGGCGGTGTCGGCCGGGCTCGGGGACCCGGCGGGCTGCTCGGCACCGGGCTCGTAGGGGACCTCGCAGCGCTCGGTACGCAGTTCGGTGACCCGCTGCTGGAGCAGGTCGAGCAGCTGCTCGACCGGGACCGGCCCGGCGGACAGCTGGAGGAAGGAGAGCACCTGGGGCATGGCCGAGACGACCTCGGCGACGGCGGCCGGCTCGTGCCCCCCGGGTTCGGGGTGGGCGAGCGACCAGGCGTCGAAGAGGGCGACCCAGCCGCGCAGCACGGCGCTGTCGTCGCGGTCCCAGGCGCGCAGCCGCCAGCCGGGGCGGGCGCTGTCGCCGTGCACCTCGACGAGTCCGGCGAGGCGGGCGGTGTCCCAGTCGGCGCGGACCTGGGCGGCACTCAGGCCGAGGTCGGCGGCGGCCCGTTCGGCGGTCGCGTCGGAGAGGGTGGCCTTGCCGTCGGCGGTGGCACCGTCGCTGCCGGGGCCGAGGGCGGCGTCGGCCCAGCGGGCGACGCGGACCGGGCCGGCCAGGCGGACGCGTGCCATTCTGGCCAGTTCGGCGGGGGCGGGGGTGCCCTCCGGCGGCCGGGGTGCGGGGCGGCGTGGGCGCCGCTGGTTCACAGCTCTGGGGGCGGCGGCCAGGGGTCGCGGGCGGACGAGTCGAAGCCTGGAGTCGCGCGGGATACGGGACGTCACGGGTGCAGTCTTCCGGTTGACGGTCCGAAATCCCAAACGGAATGTCACGGCGGGCGACGGGGCTGGCCAACGCACGGCGTCCGGTCCGGGCCGAGCAGGCGTGATCAGGCCAGCCGTACAGCCTTAAACGGAATGGCCGGGACCGGTCGGGAACCGGGCCGGCCGGTCCTCACATCAGCGGGGTCAGGAAGCGGCGCAGGCGCTCCTCGTACTCCTTCGGGTCCGCGTTCCACATGGCCGAGTGAGGGGCGTTCCGAACGGTGTGCAGGGCTACCAGGTCGGCGCGGCGCTCGGCCAGGCGGCGGGAGTACTCCCACGGCGCCACCTGGTCGTCCGGGCCGTGGATGATCAGGGTGGGTACGACGAGCCGGGCGGGGGCGGTGATCTCGGCGGCCCGGCCGGCGTGCAGACCGGCCCGGCCCTGCGCGGCCCGCACCGCGAGCGGCAGCAGCGACTGCGGGGTGTGGCGGGCCCGGGCGAGGGCACGCAGGGTGGCCTCCCAGCTGAGCACCGGCGAGTCGAGGATCAGCCCGGCGACGCGCTCGCGCACGGCGGAGTGCTCGGCGGCGCGCAGGGCCATCGTGGCGCCGGTGGACCAGCCGAGGAGGACGACCCTGCGGGCGCCGTAACGGACGGCGTAGCGGATCGCCGCGTCCACGTCCCGCCACTCGGTCTCGCCGAGGTGGTTCAGCCCGTCCGGCGGGCGCGGGGCGCCGAGGTCGCCGCGGTAGGCGAGCGCGAGGACCGGCAGGTGGCGGCCGTGCAGGAATCCCATGACGTTCATGACGTGCTCACGGGTGGCGCCGAGGCCGTGCACGGCGATCACCCAGGTGTCCCGGTGGCCGGGCAGGAACCAGGCCGGCAGGGCACCGAGTTCGCCGGGCACGTCGACATCGGCGTGGTCGAGGCCGAGGGCGGCGCCCGGGTCGCCGACGTAGAGGTTGGGGGTGAGCCACACCGCGTCGCCGGGGGCGAGGGCGCCGTGCGTGACGCGGTCCAGGCGGCGTACGACGGTGTCGGCCGTGTGCGGGGCCGCCTCCAGGACGGGCCCGACGACGGCGTGGGAGCCGTCGCCGGCCAGGCCGTAGGTGCCGGGGCGCAGCGAGGCCAGGTCGCGGGTGAGCGCGATCCGGCCGGCGCCCGTGTGGTGCACGGTGAGCCGCGGCTCGGTGGGCAGCGGGCGGCCGGCGGCCGCCTTCAGCGCGGCGTCGCTGGCCAGCCGGCCGGCGGCCACGGATGCCATGCCGGCGGCCAGCACCGCGGTGAGCGCGGTGGCGGTCGCTTTGACTGGGTGCACGGCTCCAGTGTCGTGGTGGGTCCGGCGACCGGCCAGCGGAGGGGCGGGGCGGGATGACCGGGGTGGCGGTGGCTTGCGGTCCGGCGCCTCCCCCGCTGCCTTGAGGGCGTCGCGGGGCCCCCGGAGCGTACGTCGTGGCTGAGCGTCGTCGCGGCGGATCGCCGGGAGCGGCGCGGGAGAGGGGCCGCGGCCTGGGGAAAGCCGGTCGAGAAACCGTCGGAACCGGGGACTGTGCAGCAAGGGGTCACCTCCGTTGGCCGTACCCCTTCAAGCGTGCCCCGGCTTCGGCCAGTTGTGCCTCCGTCAGCAGGGACGGCGTCAGGCCCGGCACCGAGGACGCCGTCAGCCACAGGCGGCACATCCATTCCAGCTGGGCGGTGCGGTCGTAGGCCTGGTCGAGACCGGCGCCGTAGGTGATCGTGCCGTGGTTCTGCAGCAGGCAGCCGGAGCGGCCGGTGAGGGCGCGGAGCATGTTCTCGGCCAGCTCGTCGCTGCCGTACGTCGCGTAGCGGGCGACCCGGACGGGGCCGCCGAGGGCGCCGGCCATGTAGTGGACCGGCGGGAGTTCGGGGACGAGCGTGGAGACCGCGGTCGCGTGCACGGCGTGGGTGTGGACGACCGCACGGGCCTCGGTGGTGCGGTAGACGGCGAGGTGCATGGGCAGCTCGCTGGTCGGCACCAGGGTGCCGAGCACCTGGCGTCCGGTCAGGTCGACGCCGGTGATGTCTTCCGGGGTGAGCCGGTCGTAGGGGACGCCCGACGGGGTGACCAGCACCAGGTCCCCGACGCGTGCGGAGACGTTGCCGGAGGTGCCGACGACCAGCCCGTCGGTGACGGTCCGGCGCGCCGTCGCGACCAGCGCCTCCCAGACCAGCGCCGCGTCCCCGGCGGCTCCCGCCGCCTGTACGGGCACCGGCTCCGCCGCCCCACGCGCCACCTCTCCAGCCGCCCGGCCACGCACCGCCTCCCCCGCCCCGTCGCGCGCCGCCCCGCCGCGCACCTCCCGCGCCTCGCCACGCGCCGTCTCGTCGCCCGCCGGTTCCCCTGACGCGTTCCGTCGCTGTTCAGCCATGCGGTGATCCTGCCAGCCGGGTCGGCGCGGGGTGGGGATGCTGCCCGAGCGGAACCGGAGGGTGTACCTCCGAACAGGCGGATGTGGTCGCGAGTCACCGCGATGGGGAGCCGATCCGGTCATCGCCAGACCTTCGATGATCTCGCTTGTCCGCCCGGCGATCCTTCGCCCGTCACTCCGGGGAGACGACGCATGGCCCGCGAAGGCATCTTCCCCGCCGTCGCGCCGGTGTCCTCGCGGCGGCCACGGCGGCGCTCGTCCTCACGGGCACCTCGATCGCGGCAGGCGCCGCGCAGGCCGGACCTCCGGTGGCGGCCGCTCGGCTGCCCCGGGGGCACGACGTGTCGTCCCGCCAGAAGCGGATCGACTGGCCGGCCGCCCGGGCGAAGGGCGCGCGGTTCGTCTACGTGAAGGCGACCGAGGCCACGGACTACCGCAATCCCCGCTTCGCACGGCAGTACGGCGGCGCGCGCGGCGCGGGCCTGGTGCGGGGCGCGTACCACTTCGCGCGGCCGGACGAGTCCTCCGGCGCCCGGCAGGCGGTGTACTTCGTACGGCACGGCGGCGACTGGCGGGCGGACGGCTGGACGCCGCCGCCCGCGCTGGACGTCGAGTACAACCCGTACAGCAAGAAGGACAAGTGCTACGGACTGGGCAAGCAGCGGATGGTCCGCTGGATCCGGTCCTTCAGCGACGGGATCGAGCGCGAGGCCGGCCGCCGCCCGGTGATCTACACGACGACTCAGTGGTGGAAGCTCTGCACCGGCGACAGCCACGCCTTCTCCTCCACGCACCCCCTGTGGATCGCCCGCCACGGCACCTCGCGGCCGGGGGCGCTGCCGGGCGGCCGGCGGTTCTGGACGTTCTGGCAGTACGGAACCAAGGGCGGAGTGCCGGGTGACCAGAATCTCTTCAACGGGTCGGCGGCCCGGCTGTGGTCCTTCGCGCGGAGCCAGTGACCAAGGGACGCTTGGGGCGACAGAGACAAACGGAACCCCACTCGCTCGTTACTGACACCCTGATGCCCGTCTCAGTTCATCTTCCGTTCACCCAGGTTGCCTACGTTCGACCCGCCAATGACCTCGAACGATTGCCTGGGTAAATGGAAAGCTTCTCGCTGATCCTCGCGATTGTGGTGGTAACCGCACTCGCGTTCGATTTCACGAACGGTTTCCACGACACCGCGAACGCGATGGCCACCACCATCTCGACAGGCGCTCTCAAGCCCAAGATCGCGGTGACCATGTCCGCCGCCCTCAACCTTGTGGGCGCCTTCCTCTCGGTGGAGGTCGCGAACACGATCTCCAAGGGTCTCGTCGACGAGACCGGCATCCGTCCCGAGGTCATCTTCGCCGCCCTGGTCGGCGCGATCCTCTGGAACCTGCTGACCTGGCTGGTGGGCCTCCCGTCCAGTTCCTCCCACGCCCTGATGGGCGGCCTGATCGGCGCCACCGTCGCCTCCGCGGGCTTCGGGGCCGTGCACGGCGAGGTCCTGGTCACCAAGGTGCTGCTGCCTGCGGTCGCCGCGCCGATCGTGGCGGGCGTCGCGGCCATGCTGGCCACCCGCTTCTCCTACGGCATCGGCGGCAAGGCCGAGGGCGAGGCCACCCGCAAGGGCTACCGCGCCGGCCAGATCGCCTCCGCCGGCCTGGTCTCCCTCGCCCACGGCACCAACGACGCCCAGAAGACGATGGGCATCATCACCCTCGCCCTCGTCGCGGGCGGCTCCATAGCCCCCGGCTCCAACCCTCCCACCTGGGTGATCCTCTCCGCGGGCCTGGCGATCGCGCTCGGCACCTATATCGGCGGCTGGCGCATCATCCGCACCATGGGCAAGGGTCTGACCGACCTGGAGCCGCGCCAGGGCTTCGCCGCCCAGACCAGCGCCGCGACCGCCATCCTGACCTCCGCCCACCTCGGCTTCTCCCTCTCCACCACTCACGTCGTCTCCGGCTCGGTGATGGGCGCGGGCCTGGGCCGCAAGGGCGGTGTGGTCCGCTGGTCCACCGCGACCCGTATGTTCGTCGCCTGGGCGCTGACCCTGCCGGCCGCCGCGCTGGTCGGCGCGGGCGCCGAGTCCGTCACGGACCTGGGTGACTGGGGCACCGCCGCCGTCGCCGTCTTCCTGATCGCCGCGAGCGCCGCGATCTGGAAGCTCTCCCGCCGTGAGGTCGTCGACCACACGCACGTCGTCACCGAGACCGAGGAGCCGGCCGGCGTGGTGACCACCGCCATCGCCGCCGTGGCCCCGCCCCCGGCGGGCGCGGTCACCGAGGGCCTGACGGCCACCATCCCGGCCCCGGCCGCCGACCCGGCCCTCGCCGCCCCGGCGACCCCGCCGGCCGCCGCGGTCTGATCCCGAGCACCCGTTCACCAAGGAAGCATCATGAAGATCGACTGGGCGGCCCTCGGCTCCGTCTTCGGCGTCAGCCTCGTGGTCACCGTGGGCCTGGTGGCCCTGTTCACCCTCGGCATCAAGGGCCTGTCCCGGCGCGAGCAGGCCGCGGCCCGGGGCGACTCCGCCGCCCTCGCCGTCACCGGCGCCTACGTCTGCTTCGCGACCTGCGCGGCGGCGGTGGCGTACGGCATGTACCTGATCGTGGCCAAGGCCTGACCGAGCACCCGAGGCTCCCCTCCAGCCGCTGCCGGAGGGGAGCCTCTGGCATGTCCTCACGCCCCACGGTGTGGGGATCGGCACACTCTCCCCACGCAGGTCAACAGCAAGTTGACGGCCGTTCCGGGCGCATGGTGGACTGCCCAGGCCATGTACGGCGGCAGAAGAGGAAGCCGGTGCGAATCCGGCGCGGTCCCGCCACTGTCACCGGGGAAGAACCCCCCGGGAGCCAGGAACTCTCGCCGCCGCATCTCGTCGAACCAGGGCGCGGACACCCTGAGTGAGGACATAGATCGCCATGCTCGGCTGCCGAAGGACCAGTACCAGGCCCGCTCCTGTGCCCACGGCCGGCTGAGCCGATGGGTGCCGATCGCTCCTACGCGTACGGCGCCGCCGCCGGTCTCCTCGGTGACCTGCTCCTCGGTGATCCACGCCGCGGGCATCCGGTCGCCGCGTTCGGACGGGCGGCCGCGGCCGTGGAACGCGTGTTGTGGCACGACCACCGCGGCTGGGGCACGCTGCACACCACCGTGTGCGCCGGTGGCGCCGTCGCCCTGGGCGCGCTGGCCGCACGCGTCGTACGCCCCTCCCCCGCCGCCTCCGTCGCGCTGACCGCCGCCGCCACCTGGGCCGTCGTCGGCGGTACCTCGCTCGCCCGGGAGGCCCGCACCATCGGGCGGGCCCTGGAGGCCGGGGACGTGGAGGCGGCCCGCGCGCGGCTGCCCCATCTGTGCGGCCGGGACCCGCAGGCGCTGGACGCCGACGGGATCGCCCGGGCCGTGGTCGAGTCGGTCGCCGAGAACACCTCCGACGCCGTCGTGGGCGCCCTGGTGTGGGGTGCGGTGGGCGGGGTGCCGGGGCTGCTGGGGTTCCGGGCGGTCAACACCCTCGACGCGATGGTCGGTCACAGGTCGCGACGTTTCCGGCGCTACGGCTGGGCCTCCGCCCGCCTCGACGACCTCGCCGGCTGGCCGGGGGCCCGGCTGACCGCCGTCCTCGCCGTGCTCGCCGGCCCCGATCCGCGCGGTGCCGTACGGGCCTGGCGGGCCGACGCGTCCCGGCACCCGAGCCCCAACGCCGGGCCCGTGGAGGCCTCGTTCGCGGGTGCCCTCGGCGTGCGCCTGGGCGGGACGCTCTCCTACGGCGGCCGGGTCGAACACCGCCCCCTGCTCAACGGGGAGTCCGGGCGTGCCGTCCGGGTCACCGACATCGACCGGGCCGTACGGCTCTCCCGCCGCGTCGGCCTGCTCGCGCTCGGCGCCACGGTCGCCGCGCGCCGACTCGTGAAGGGACGTGGGAAGTGAGCGGGGGTCTCCTCGTCGCCGGCACCACCTCCGACGCCGGCAAGAGCGTCGTGACGGCCGGGATCTGCCGGTGGCTGGTGCGCCAGGGCGTGAAGGTCGCGCCGTTCAAGGCGCAGAACATGTCCCTCAACTCGTTCGTGACCCGGGAGGGCGCGGAGATCGGGCGGGCGCAGGCCATGCAGGCCCAGGCGTGCCGGGTCGAGCCGACCGCGCTGATGAACCCGGTGCTGCTCAAGCCGGGCGGCGAGCAGAGCAGCCAGGTGGTGCTGCTGGGCAGGCCGGTGGGCGAGTTGAGCGCGCGCGGGTACCACGGTGGGCGGCAGCAACGACTCCTCGGCACGGTGCTGGAGTGTCTGGCCGAGTTGCGGGGCACGTATGACGCGGTGATCTGTGAGGGGGCGGGAAGTCCGGCCGAGATCAATCTGCGCCGGACCGACATCGTCAACATGGGGATCGCGCGGAACGCGCGGCTGCCCGTGCTGGTGGTGGGGGACATCGACCGCGGGGGCGTCTTCGCCTCCTTCTTCGGCACGGTCGCGCTGCTCTCGCCGGAGGACCAGGAGCTGGTCGCCGGGTTCCTGGTGAACAAGTTCCGCGGGGACGTCTCCCTGCTGGAGCCCGGCCTGGACATGCTGCGCGGACTCACCGGGCGGCACACGTACGGAGTCCTGCCCTTCCGGCACGGGCTCGGCATCGACGAGGAGGACGGGCTGCGGGTGTCGCTGCGGGGGACCGTCCGGGAGTCGACCGTCGCTCCCCCAGTCGGCGAGGACGTGCTGCGGGTCGCCGTGTGCGCGATCCCGCTGATGTCCAACTTCACGGACGTGGACGCGCTGGCCGCCGAACCGGGTGTCGTGGTGCGGTTCGTGGACCGCCCGGAGGAGCTGGCGGACGCGGACCTGGTCGTGATCCCGGGGACCCGGGGCACGGTCCGGGCGCTCCAGTGGCTGCGGGAACGGGGGCTCGCCGACGCCCTCGTGCGCAGGGCCGCCGAGCGACGGCCGGTGCTCGGCATCTGCGGCGGCTTCCAGATCCTCGGCGAGCACATCGAGGACGAGGTCGAGTCGCGGGCCGGTGAGGTCCCCGGGCTCGGCCTGCTTCCCGTAAGGGTGCGGTTCGCCCGCGAGAAGACCCTGACCCGGCCGGCCGGGGAGGCCCTCGGCGAGCGGGTCGAGGGGTACGAGATCCATCACGGGGTCGCCGAGGTCTCCGGTGGTGACGCCTTCCTGGACGGCTGCCGGGTCGGCCAGACGTGGGGCACCCACTGGCACGGCTCGCTGGAGTCGGACGGCTTCCGGCGGGCCTTCCTGCGCGAGGTGGCCGCCGCCGCGGGCCGCCGCTTCGTACCGGCGCCGGACACCTCCTTCGCCACGCTGCGCGAGGAGCAGCTCGACCGGCTCGGCGACCTGATCGAACAGCACGCGGACACGGACGCGCTCTGGCGGCTCATCGAGTCGGGCGCGCCGCAAGGACTGCCTTTCATTCCACCGGGAGCGCCCGCATGAGCACAGTGTTGTTGTTGTCGACCGCCGACACGGATCTGCTGGCGGCCCGGGCCTCCGGCGCCGGGTACCGGATCGGCAACCCGACCCGGGTCGACGTGGCCGGGGAGCTGCCGGGCCTGGTCGAGGGCGCGGACATCGCCGTCGTACGGCTGCTGGGCGGCAAGCGTGCCTGGGAGGACGGGCTGGCCGCGCTGAAGGCGTCCGGGGTGCCGACCGTGCTGCTGGGCGGCGAGGCCGTCCCCGACGCCGAGCTGATGGCCGAGTCGTCCGTGCCGGCCGGAGTGGTCGCGGAGGCGCTGAAGTACCTGGTCGAGGGCGGCCCCGCGAACCTGCTGGAGCTGTCCCGGTTCCTGTCCGACACCGTACTGCTGACCGGTGAGGGCTTCGAGGAGCCGCGCAAGATGCCGGAGTACGGTGTGCACGGCGCGTACGAGCTGCGGGACGGCCGTCCGACCGTGGGTGTGCTCTTCTACCGGGCGCACGAGCTGAGCGGCAACACCGCCTTCGTCGACACGCTGTGCGAGGCGATCGAGGCGAAGGGCGCCAACGCCCTGCCGGTGTACTGCGGTTCGCTGCGCGGCGCGGACGCCGGGCTGTACGAGCTGCTGGGGAAGACCGACGCACTGGTGGCCACCGTCCTCGCGGCCGGCGGCACGCACGCCTCGCAGGCGTCGGCGGGCGGCGACGAGGAGGCATGGGACATCGGCGCGCTCGCCGACCTCGATGTCCCTGTGCTGCAGGGGCTCTGCCTCACCTCCTCGCGGGAGGCGTGGGAGGAGTCGGACGCGGCCCTGTCCCCCATGGACGCGGCGATGCAGGTCGCGATCCCCGAGTTCGACGGCCGGCTGATCACCGTGCCGTTCTCCTTCAAGGAGCAGGGCCCGGACGAGGTTCCGGTGTACGCCGCCGACCCGGAGCGGGCTTCCCGGGTGGCCGGGATCGCCCTGCGGCACGCGCGGCTGAAGCACAAGCCGAACGCCGAGAAGAAGATCGCCCTGGTCTTCACGGCGTACCCGACCAAGCACTCCCGCGTCGGCAACGCGGTCGGGCTGGACACGCCGGCGTCGGCGGTACGCGTGCTGGACGCGCTGCGCGACGCCGGGTACTCGCTGACCGAATACCCCGCCGAGGGCGACGAGTTGATCCACCGGCTGATCGAGGCCGGCGGTCACGACGTGGAGTGGCTGACGGAGGAGCAGCTGGCCGCCGCGCCCGCACGGGTGCCGCTGGCCGACTACCGGGCGTGGTTCGGGAAGCTGGACCCGGAGCTGCGGGACGCGATGACCGAGGCGTGGGGCGAGCCGCCGGGCAACCTGTACGTGGACGGCGACGACATCGTGCTGGCCTCCCTGCGGTTCGGGAACGTCGTCGTGATGATCCAGCCGCCGCGCGGCTTCGGCGAGAACCCGATCGCGATCTACCACGACCCCGACATGCCGCCGTCCCACCACTACGTGGCGGCCTACCGCTGGCTCGAGAACAGCTTCGGCGCCGACGCGATCGTGCACATGGGCAAGCACGGCACCATGGAATGGCTGCCGGGCAAGGGCCTCGGGCTGAGCGCCGGCTGCGCCCCGGACGCGGTGCTCGGCGAGCTGCCGCTGGTCTACCCGTTCATCGTCAACGACCCCGGTGAGGGCACCCAGGCCAAGCGGCGCGGGCACGCCACGGTGGTCGACCACCTGGTACCGCCGATGGCGCGTGCCGACACCTACGGCGACCTGGCCAAGCTGGAGCAGCTGCTGGACGAGTACGCGCTCGTCTCCGATCTGGACCCGGTGAAGGCGCCGGCCGTCCGCGCCCAGATCTGGACCCTCGTCAAGGCGGCCGAGCTGCATCACGACCTGCACGTGGACGAGCAGCCGGACGACGAGGCGTTCGACGAGTTCGTCATGCACATCGACGGCTATCTGTGCGAGATCAAGGACGTGCAGATCCGCGACGGCCTGCACATCCTGGGCGGCGGGCCGGTCGGTGAGCCGCGTGTGAACCTCGTCCTCGCCGTGCTGCGCGCCTCGCAGGTGTGGGGCGGCCAGGCCAACGCGCTGCCGGGCCTGCGGGCCGCGCTGGCCGCTCACTTCGGCCTGGACGAGAAGGAACTGCTGGCCGAGCCGGGCGCCGCGGTGAAGGCGCCGCTGGAGCTGACGGACCTGGCGGAGGGTCCGGCGCGGACGGCGTCCGACGCGATCGACCTGCTGGAGCAGCTGTGCCGGCGGATCGCGCAGGAGATGGAGGACCGGTCCTGGGACGGTACGGCCGTACGCGCCGTGCTGCGGGAGGTGCTCGGCACCGAACTCCCGGCCGCGGTCGCCGTGCTGGAGTTCGCCTGCACCGAACTCGTACCGCGCCTCGCCCGTACCACCGACGAGATCGGGCACATCCTGCGGGCCCTGGACGGCGGTTACGTTCCGGCGGGCCCCTCGGGGTCGCCGACCCGCGGCCTGGTCAATGTGCTGCCGACCGGCCGGAACTTCTACTCGGTCGATCCCAAGGCCATTCCGTCCCGGCTCAGCTGGGAGGTCGGCCAGTCGCTCGCCGACTCGCTCGTGCAGAGGTACCTGCAGGACACCGGCGAGTACCCGAAGTCGGTCGGCCTGACCGTGTGGGGCACCTCGGCGATGCGCACGCAGGGTGACGACATCGCCGAGATCCTGGCGCTGCTGGGCTGCCGCCCGGTGTGGGACGACGCCTCGCGCCGGGTGACCGGCTTCGAGGTGATCCCGCCGGCGGAGCTGGGGCGCCCGCGCATCGACGTCACGGTCCGCATCTCCGGCTTCTTCCGGGACGCGTTCCCGCATGTGGTCGGGCTGATCGACGACGCGGTACGGGCGGTGGCGGAGCTGGACGAGCCGGCCGAGCGGAACTTCGTCAAGGCGCACGCCGACGAGGACACCGCCGAGCACGGCGACCGGCGGCGCGCCACGGCCCGCATCTTCGGCTCCAAGCCGGGGGCGTACGGCGCCGGGCTGCTGCCGCTGATCGACGCCCGCAACTGGCGCTCCGACGCCGACCTCGCCGAGGTGTACGCGGTGTGGGGCGGCTACGCGTACGGGCGCGGGCTGGAGGGACGGGCGGCGCGCGGCGACATGGAGACCGCGTTCAAGCGGATCGCGGTCGCCGCGAAGAACGTCGACACGCGCGAGCACGACCTGGTCGACGCCGACGACTACTTCCAGTACCACGGCGGCATGGTCGCCATGGTCCGGCACCTGACCGGCGCCAACCCCGAGGCGTACGTGGGTGACAGCGCCGTACCGGACCAGGTGCGGACCCGCACGCTGGGTGAGGAGACGCACCGGGTCTTCCGTGCCCGGGTGGTCAATCCGCGCTGGATGGCGGCCATGCGCCGGCACGGCTACAAGGGCGCCTTCGAGATGGCCGCGACCGTGGACTACCTGTTCGGGTACGACGCGACGGCCGGTGTGGTCGACGACTGGATGTACGAGAAGCTCAGCGCGGAGTACGTCTTCGACCCGGAGAACCGGGACTTCATGAAGAAGTCCAACCCGTGGGCGCTGCGCGGCGTCACAGAACGGCTGCTGGAGGCCGCGGACCGCGGTCTGTGGGCCGAGCCGGACGCGGAGACGCTGGAGCGGCTGCGCGCCACCTACCTCGAGCTGGAAGGCGACTTGGAGGGCGACCAGTGACCACCCCGTTCCCCTTTACGGCCGTTGTCGGCCAGGACGACCTGCGGCTCGCGCTGCTGCTGAACGCCGTCTCGCCGGCGGTCGGCGGTGTGCTGGTGCGCGGCGAGAAGGGCACCGCCAAGTCCACCGCCGTACGCGCTCTCTCGGCGCTGCTGCCCGAGGTGGCCGTCGTCCCCGGATGCCGGTTCTCCTGCGACCCGGCGGCCCCGGACCCGTCCTGCCCGGACGGGCCGCACGAGCCGGGAGCCGGTACGGCGCGCCCGTCCCGCATGGTCGAGCTGCCCGTCGGCGCCTCCGAGGACCGGCTGGTCGGCGCGCTCGACATCGAGCGGGCGCTCGCCGAGGGGGTGAAGGCGTTCGAGCCGGGCCTGCTGGCCGGCGCGCACCGCGGCATCCTGTACGTGGACGAGGTCAACCTCCTCCACGACCACCTGGTCGACCTGCTGCTGGACGCGGCGGCGATGGGTGCCTCGTACGTGGAGCGGGAGGGCGTCTCCGTGCGGCACGCGGCCCGGTTCCTGCTCGTCGGCACCATGAACCCCGAAGAGGGCGAACTGCGGCCGCAGTTGCTGGACCGGTTCGGGCTGACCGTGGAGGTCGCGGCCTCGCGGGAGCCGGATCAGCGGGTGGAGGTCGTGCGGCGCAGGCTGGCCTACGACGACGACCCGGCCGGCTTCGCCGTCCGCTGGGCCGACGAGGAGGCCGCCGTCCGGCAGCGGATCGTCGCGGCCCGGGAGTTGCTGCCGCAGGTGCGGCTGGGCGAGGCGGCGCTGCGGCAGATCGCGGCGACCTGCGCGGCGTTCGAGGTGGACGGCATGCGGGCCGACATCGTGATGGCGCGTACGGCGACCGCGCTGGCCGCGTGGGCCGGGCGGACCGACGTGCTCGCGGAGGACGTGCGGCAGGCCGCGCTGCTCGCGCTGCCGCACCGGCGCCGGCGCAACCCGTTCGACGCGCCGGGCCTCGACGAGGACAAGCTGGACGAGACGCTGGAGCAGTACTCCGGGGACGGCGGGGACACCGACGACGATCCCGGTCCCGACGGACCCGGTGGCGGCGGTGGGCAGCCGGCATCCGACAGCGGTCCGCAGGGCGACGGCGGCAGTGCCGCGCAGCCCGAGGCCGGTGAGGGCGGGCAGCCGCAGCCGTCCGGCTCCCAGGAGCAGTCGGCCGTACGGGCCGCCGAGCCGTTCCGTACGAAGGTGCTGAGCGTGCCCGGGATCGGGGAAGGTGCCGCCGGCCGGCGGTCGCGGGCCCGGACCGAGCACGGGCGGACGACCGGGGCCCGGCGGCCCCGGGGTGCGCTGACCCGGCTGCACCTGGCGGCGACCGTGCAGGCCGCCGCCCCGCACCAGCGGGCCCGCGGCCGGTCGGGGCCGGGGCTGGTGATCCGCCGGGACGATCTGCGGCAGGCGACCCGGGAGGGGCGCGAGGGCAACCTCGTGCTGTTCGTGGTGGACGCCTCTGGGTCGATGGCGGCGCGGCAGCGGATGGGCGCCGTCAAGGGTGCGGTGCTGTCGCTGCTGCTGGACGCCTACCAGCGGCGGGACAAGGTGGGGCTGGTGACCTTCCGGGGGGCCGGCGCCGCTGTCGCACTGCCGCCGACCTCGTCCGTCGAGGCGGCCGCCGTCCGGCTGGAGTCGCTGCCGACGGGCGGTCGTACGCCGCTCGCGGCCGGGCTGCTCAAGGCGCACGAGGTGCTGCGGGTGGAGCGGCTGCGGGATCCGGCGCGGCGGGCGCTCGTCGTGGTGGTGACCGACGGGCGGGCCACCGGTGGCCCGGAGCCGGTCGCCCTGGCGGGGCGGGCCGCGCGGCTGTTCGCGGCCGACGGCGTCGCCTCGGTGGTCGTGGACTGCGAGTCGGGGCCGGTGCGGCTCGGGCTCGCCGGGCAGCTCGCGGGTGACCTGGGCGGTACGGCCGTCACGCTCGACGAGTTGCGGGCCGACTCGATCGCCGGGTTGGTCAGGGATGTGCAGGGGACTTCGAGGAGGGCCGCGTAATGCCGCAGGGACAGCCGAGTGTGGTGCCGGACGACGGTCTGACGACCCGCCAGCGCCGCAACCGTCCGCTGGTCGTCGTGCACACCGGGGTCGGCAAGGGCAAGTCCACCGCCGCGTTCGGGCTCGCGCTGCGCGCCTGGAACCAGGGCTGGCCGATCGGGGTGTTCCAGTTCGTCAAGTCCGCGAAGTGGAAGGTCGGCGAGGAGAACGCGCTGCGGGTGCTCGGCGCCTCCGGCGAGGGCGGGACCGTCGACTGGCACAAGATGGGCGAGGGCTGGTCCTGGGTGCAGCGGGACATCCAGGGTGACAACGCGACCAACGAGGAGAAGGCCCGGGAGGGCTGGGAGCAGGTCAAGCGGGACCTGGCCGCCGAGACGTACCGGCTGTACGTGCTGGACGAGTTCGCGTACCCCATGCACTGGGGATGGGTGGACACGGACGAGGTCGTGGACGTGCTGCGGAACCGGCCCGGTACACAGCATGTGGTGATCACGGGGCGGAACGCGCCGGAGAAGCTCGTGGACTTCGCCGACCTCGTCACCGACATGTCCAAGGTCAAGCACCCCATGGACGTGGGCCAGAAGGGCCAGAAGGGCATCGAGTGGTGAGATCGTCGGTGCCTCGGCTGGTCATCGCCGCGCCTTCCTCGGGCAGCGGCAAGACCACCGTCGCCACGGGGCTGATGGCCGCGTTCGCCGCGCGGGGACTCGCCGTGTCCCCGCACAAGGTCGGGCCGGACTACATCGACCCCGGGTACCACACGCTCGCGACCGGGCGGGCGGGGCGCAACCTCGACGCGTATCTGTGCGGGCCGGCTCTGGTCGCTCCGCTGTTCCTGCACGGCGCCCGGGGGTGTGACCTCGCCGTGGTCGAGGGTGTGATGGGGCTGTACGACGGGGCCGCGGGCGAGGGGGAACTCGCGTCCACGGCGCACGTCGCCAAGCTGCTGCGGGCGCCGGTGGTGCTCGTCGTGGACGCGTCGTCGCAGTCGCGGTCGGTGGCGGCGCTGGTGCACGGGTTCGCGTCCTGGGACCCGGAGGTGCGGGTCGGGGGCGTGATCCTGAACAAGGTCGCCTCGGACCGGCACGAGGAGTTGCTGCGGGAGGCGCTGGATGCCTCCGGGGTACCGGTGCTGGGCGTGCTGCGGCGGGCCGCGCAGGTGGAGACGCCGTCGCGGCATCTTGGGCTGGTGCCTGCCGCTGAGCGGCGCTCGGCCGCGGTGGACGCCGTCACGGCGATGGCCGCGCAGGTCTCCGACGGATGTGACCTGGATGCCCTGATGGCGCTGGCGCGGAGTGCGGGTTCGGTGCCGGGTGCGGCTTGGGACGTGGCTGAGGCCGTCGTGCCGCCCACCCACGACCACCGGACTCGGTCGGCCGAGCAGCGGACGCCGGTGGTCGCCGTCGCCGGCGGAGAGGCGTTCACCTTCTCCTACGCCGAGCACGCCGAGTTGCTCGGCGCCGCCGGTGCCGACGTCGTCACCTTCGATCCGCTCCGGGACGAGCGCCTCCCGGAGGGCACCGCGGGGCTGGTCATCGGCGGCGGCTTCCCCGAGGTGTACGCCGCCGAGCTGTCCGCCAACAAGCCGTTGCGCGAGGCCGTCGCCGGTCTCGCGCTCTCCGGCGCGCCCGTGGCCGCCGAGTGCGCCGGACTGCTCTACCTGTGCCGGGAGCTGGACGGGCGCCCCATGTGCGGGGTGCTGGACGCCACCGCGCGGATGAGTGAGCGGCTGACGCTCGGCTACCGGGATGCCGTGGCCGTCGGCGACAGTGTGCTGGCGGTGGCCGGGACGCGGATGCGGGGGCACGAGTTCCACCGCACGGTCGTCGAGCCCGGCGCCGGTGCCGCTCCCGCCTGGGGCATGCGGGCCCCCGTCCGGCGGGTCGAAGGTTTCGTACAGCAGGGCGTGCACGCGAGTTATCTGCATACGCACTGGGCGTCCGAGCCCGGTGTGGCCCGTCGGTTCGTGGAGAGGTGCCGGACGTCATGAGCAGCAGGCTGGTCGGAGTCGGGGTCGGTCCCGGTGACCCGGAGCTGGTGACCGTCAAGGGGGTCAACGCGCTGCGTTCGGCCGACGTCGTGGTCGTACCCGTGATGGCCGCACCCGATGGAAGGGACGGCGGCGAGCGGGGGCGGGCCGAGGCGACCGTGCTGCACTACGTGCCCGAGGACAAGGTCGTCCGGGTGGTCTTCGCGCTGAACGAGCGGTCCGACCGGGCGCGGCGGGAGGCGGCCTGGGACGCGGCCGGCGAGCGGGTCGCCGAGCTGCTGCGGCGGCGGGGGTCCGTGGCCTTCGCGACCATCGGCGACCCCAACGTGTACTCGACGTTCACGTATCTCGCGCAGACCATCGCCGAACTGGTGCCGGGGGTCGTCGTGGAGACCGTGCCCGGGATCACCGCCATGCAGGATCTCGCGGCGCGGTCCGGAGCGGTGCTGACGGAGGGCACCGAACCGCTGACCCTCGTGCCCGTCACGGCCGGGTCGGCGGTGCTGAAGGAGGCGCTGGCCGGGCCGGGGACCGTCGTGGCGTACAAGTTCGGGCGGCAGGCCGCCGAGGTCGCCGAGGCGCTCGAGGAGACCGGGCGGCTCGGGGACGCCGTGTGGGGGTCGGCGCTGGGCCTGCCCGAGGAGTCGGTGCGGTCGGCCGCGGAGCTGGACGGGACGCCGTTGCCGTACCTGTCGACGCTGATCGCGCCCCCGCGGCGGGACGGCGGACGGGGCGGGAAGCTGTGACGCCGGGTCTGCCCTCAGCCGGCGATGCCGACCACCAGCCAGATGAACGCCACGCCCGCGACCGTGCACAGCAGAGTGGAGCGGGCGGGGTGTTCGTGGTGGGCCTCGGGGAGGATCTCGGCGGCGGCGAGGTAGAGCAGTACACCGCCGAAGAGGCCGAGATAGCCGCCGAGCACCGGCTCCGGGATGTGGAAGAAGGCGGTCGACAGCGCGCCCAGCACGGGCGCGCACGCGTCGGCGACCAGCATCCCGATCGCCCGGCGGCGCGCGTTGCCGTACAGGGTCGTGAGGGTGAAGGTGTTGAAGCCGTCGGCGAAGTCGTGCGCGATCACGGCGAACGCGACGGCCGCGCCCATGCCGCCGCCCACCTGGAAGGCCGCGCCGATCGCCACGCCGTCCATGGCGCTGTGGCCCACCATCGCGGCGGCCGCCGTCAGGCCCACCTCGGGCGCCCGGTGATCGTGCTCGTCACCGCCGTGGGCCGCCTGGCGCGCGGCCAGGGTGCGCTCCACCAGATGGGCCACCAGGAACCCGGTCACGAACAGCAGCAGGGCGGCGGGTACCCCGAAGACCTCGCGGCCTGCCGCCCGGAGCGCCTCCGGCAGCAGGTCGAGGCCGACCACGCCCAGCATCAGTCCGCCGGCCAGGCCGAGGACGAGATGCCTGCGGTCGGTCACGCGCTGTGCCGTCCAGCCGCCGGCCAGCGTCATCAGGAACGCGCCGAGCGCGACGAAGACCGCCATAGGCACTTGCTATCCGATGGAGGCACCTTCGTGCACATCCGGCGCCGCCCATACCTCTGCACACCCTGACATTTCGCCCACCAACGAGTTGCGTTCCCGTACGAGAGGACCCTTCCCATGGCCGATGCCCCCACCGGCAAGGTGACGTTCGTCGGTGCCGGCCCCGGCGCCGCCGACCTGCTGACGTTCCGTGCCGCGCGCGCGATCGCGGAGGCGGATGTGGTGATCTGGGCGGCCAGCCTGGTCCAGGCGGAGGTCCTCGAGCACGCGCGCGAGGACGCGGAGATCCTGGACTCGGCGGCCATGTCCCTCGAGGACGTCGTCGCCGTCTACCGGCGTGCCCAGGCCGAGAACCTGAAGGTCGCCCGCATCCACTCCGGCGATCCGGCGCTGTGGGGCGGCACCCAGGAGCAGCTGGACCGGTGCGCGGACATCGGCATCGCGACCGAGGTCGTGCCCGGTGTGTCGGCGTTCTCGGCGGTGGCCGCGCTCGCCCGGCGCGAGCTGACGATCCCCGAGGTCGCGCAGTCCGTCGTGCTGACCCGGCTGGGCGGCGGCAAGACGCCGATGCCGCCCGGCGAGGAGGTCCGCGAGTTCGCCCGGCACGGTACGACCATGGCGGTCTTCCTGTCGGCGGCGCGCAGCGGGCAGCTGGTGCGGGAGCTGCTGGAGGGCGGCTATCCGACGGACACCCCCGTGGTCGTCGCCTACCAGGCGACCTGGCCGGAGGAGCTGGTCGTGAAGTGCACGATCGGCACGCTGGAGGAGACGGTGAAGGAGCACAAGCTCTGGAAGCACACGCTCTTCCTGGTCGGCCCGGCGCTGGACGCGCACGGCACCCGCTCGCACCTGTACCACCCGGGGCACTTCCACGGGTACCGCAAGGCCGACCCGGAGGCCCGGCGGGCGCTGCGCGAGCGAGGGGCGAACAGTTGATCACGGTCGTCGGCACGGGGACGGGGGCGCCCGTTCCGGACGACGTGCTCGCCGGGGCCGCGCTGGTGGTCGGCGGACGTCGTCATCTGGACGCCGTACGGCCGCCGGAGGGCGCCGGGCGGGTGGTGCTCGGCCCGCTGGCGCCCGCCCTGGACACGATCGCGGAGTACGTCGGCAAGGAGCTGCCGGTGGTCGTGCTGGCCTCCGGCGATCCCGGGTTCTTCGGGATCGTGCGGGCGCTGGCCGAGCGGTTCGGCGCCGGGCTGCTGGACGTGCGACCGGGGGTGTCCTCGGTGGCCACGGCGTTCGCGCGGATCGGGCTGCCCTGGGACGACGCGGTCGTGGTCAGCGCGCACGGCCGGGATCCGCGGACGGCGGTGAACGTCTGCCGGGCGCACCCCAAGGTGGCCGTCCTGACCGGGCCGGGGGCCGGGCCCGCCGAGCTGGGTGCCGCGCTGACCGGTGAGCGTGTCCTCGTCGTGGCGAGCGCGCTCGGCGATCCGGAACGGGAGCGCGTGGAGCGGGTGACGCCGGCCGAGGCGGCGGCCCGGGACTGGGGCACGGCGGTGAGCGTGGTGCTGTGCCTGGACGAGGCACGGGCGCTGGGTGCGGTGCGTACGGTCGCCGGGGTTCCGTCCCGCCCGGACCGATGGGCGCTGGACGAGGCCGAGTTCACCCACCGGGACTCGATGATCACCAAGTTCGAGGTGCGGGCGCTGGCCCTGGCCCGGCTGGGGCCGCGACCGGGTGATCTGGTGTGGGACGTGGGCGCCGGCTCGGGCTCGGTGGCGGTGGAGTGCGCGCGGCTCGGCGCGGCCGTCGTCGCCGTCGAGAAGAGCCCGGACGGGGTGGACCGCGTCCGCGCCAACGCCCGGGCGCACGGCGTGGACATGCGCGTGGTGCACGGCCCGGCGCCCTCCGCCCTGGAGGATCTGGAGGATCCCGACGCGGTGTTCATCGGCGGCGGGGGGCGGGAACTGCCCGCCATCGTCACCGCGTGCGCGCGGCGGGCGCGGCGGACCGTGGTCGTCGCCATGGCCGCGCTGGACCGGGTACCGGCGGCGCGCGAGGCGCTCACGGCCGCCGGGTTCGGCTGCGACGGGGTGCTGCTGCAGTCGTCGCGACTGGCGCCGCTGCCCGGGGACGTGACCCGGCTCGCGGCCACCAATCCCGTGTTTCTGCTCTGGGGTGTCAGAACCCCGGTGCCTAGTGAAGGAGTTGCCCAGTGATCGGCCTCATTTCCGCCACCGCGGCGGGCGCGGCGGCGCGGGACCGGCTGGCCGCGGCGTGGCCGGACCGTACCCGGGTGTACGAGGGTCCCGTCGGGGAGGCCGTACGGGCCGCGTTCGCGCAGTGCGAGCAGGTGGTGTGCTTCCTGGCGACGGGGGCGGTGGTGCGGCTGCTCGCACCGCTGCTCGGCGACAAGACGGCCGACCCGGGTGTGGTGTGCGTGGACGAGGGCGGCCGGTTCGCGGTCTCGCTGGTCGGCGGGCACGGCGGCGGCGCCAACGAACTCGCCCGCGCGGTGGGTGAGGTGCTGGGGGCCGAGCCGGTGGTGACCACCGCGACGGACTCCGTCGGACTGGCGGGCCTGGACACGCTCGGACTGCCCTGTGAGGGCTCGGTGGCCCTGGTCTCCCGCGCCCTGCTGGACGGTGAACCGGTCGCGCTGGAGGCGGAGGTGCCGTGGCCGCTGCCACCGCTGCCGACCTCGGCGCGGGGGCCGTACACGATCCGGCTCACCGACCGGGACGTCGTACCGGGCGAGCGTGAGGTGCTGCTGCGTCCGCCGTCCCTGGTGGTCGGGGTCGGTGCGTCCAAGGGGGCGCCGGTGGACGAGGTCCTCGGGCTGGTCGAGGAGACGCTGGCACAGGCGGGCCTCTCGGTGAGGTCCGTGGCCGAACTCGCCACGGTGGACGCCAAGTCGGCGGAGCCGGGCATCGTCGCGGCCGCCGAACGGCTCGGGGTGCCCCTGGTGACCTACTCCGCCGAGGAGTTGGCGGTGGTCGAGGTGCCCAACCCGTCGGACGCGCCGCTCGCGGCCGTCGGCACGCCGTCGGTGGCGGAGGCCGCCGCGCTGGCGTGCGGCGGTGAACTGCTGGTCCCGAAGCGGAAGTCGGGGCGCGCCGACGGGCGGCCCGCGATGGCGACCTGCGCGGTCGTACGACGCCCCGGGCGCGGGCGGCTCGCTGTGGTCGGGCTCGGGCCCGGCGCCCGGGACCTGCTCACCCCGCGCGCGGCGGCCGAACTGCGGCGGGCCTCGGTGCTGGTCGGGCTCGACCAGTACGTGGACCAGATCCGCGATCTGCTGCGGCCGGGCACCCGGGTGCTGGAGTCGGGGCTCGGCGCGGAGGAGGAGCGGGCCCGTACGGCCGTCGCGGAGGCGCGGCGCGGGCACGCGGTGGCGCTGATCGGCAGCGGGGACGCGGGCGTGTACGCCATGGCCTCCCCGGCGCTCGCCGAGGCCTCCGACGACATCGACGTGGTCGGGGTGCCCGGGGTGACGGCCGCACTGGCCGCCGGGGCGGTCCTGGGCGCGCCGCTGGGCCACGACCATGTGTCCATCAGCCTGTCCGACCTGCACACACCGTGGGAGGTCATCGAGCGCCGGGTGCGGGCGGCGGCCGAGGCGGACATCGTCGTCACCTTCTACAACCCCCGTTCCCGGGGCCGTGACTGGCAGCTGCCGAAGGCGCTGGGCATCCTCGCCGAACACCGGCGGCCGGCCACACCGGTCGGTGTCGTCCGCAACGCCTCGCGGCCGGACGAGTCGAGCCGGGTGACGACGCTGGCCGAACTCGACCCGGCGACGGTCGACATGATGACGGTCGTGACCGTGGGCAACACCGCGACCCGCACCATCGCGGGGCGCATGGTGACCCCGCGCGGCTACCGCTGGCAGGAGTCCGCGTCGATGAGCGGCTCCGCCTCAGGGCAGGAGGGCGCCCAGTGAACCGTGTGGTCCACCCCATCGAGCAGGAGTCCTTCCGGCGGCTGCGCGCCCGCCTGGCCACGTCGCACTTCCCGCCGCTCACCCGGGCGGTGGTGGAGCGGGTCATCCACTCCGCCGCCGACCTGGAGTACGCCACCGATCTCGTCATGGACGAGGGCGAGCTGGCGAAGGCGCACACGGCGCTGCACGCCGGGGCGCCCGTCGTCGTGGACGTGGAGATGGTCGCGGCCGGGATCACGCGGCGGGAGACCGTGTGCCGGCTGAAGGACGCGCGTTCCGGCCCCGGACTGACCCGTTCGGCCCATGCGATCCGGCTCGCCTACGAGCAGGTCGGGCCGGGCGCCCTGTGGGTGATCGGCTGTGCGCCGACCGCCCTGGAGGAGCTGCTGACCCTGGACGCCTCCCCCGCACTCGTCATCGGCCTGCCCGTCGGCTTCGTCGGCGCGGCCGAGTCCAAGGCCGCGTTGCGGGACAGCGGGCTGCCCGCCGTGAGCAACGTGTCCGAGAAGGGCGGCTCGGCGGTCGCCGCCGCCGCGCTCAACGCCCTGCTGTACCACCCCACTTCGCCTGAGGAGACCTCGTGACCACCCCGCCCGCCCTGCTCATCGCCGGACACGGCACCCGCGACGACGCCGGAGCCGAGGCGTTCCGCGACTTCGTCCGGGAGCTGGGGCGCCGCCGGCCCGACCTGCCCGTCGCGGGCGGTTTCATCGAGCTGTCCCCGCCCCCGCTGGGCGAGGCCGTCGCCGAGCTGGTCGAGAAGGGCGTGCGCCGGTTCGCGGCCGTGCCGCTGATGCTGGTGTCCGCCGGGCACGCCAAGGGCGACATCCCGGCGGCGCTGGCCCGCGAGAAGGAACGGCACCCGGGCATCTCGTACGCCTACGGCCGCCCGCTCGGCCCGCATCCGGCGCTGCTGAGCGTCCTGGAGCGGCGGCTGGACGAGGCGCTCGGCGGCGCGGAGCGCGGCCCCGGGGACCGGGCGGACGTCACCGTCCTGCTGGTGGGCCGGGGTTCGACGGACCCCGACGCCAACGCCGAGGTGCACAAGGCGGCGCGGCTGTTGTGGGAGGGCCGTGGGTACGCCGGTGTGGAGACGGCGTTCGTGTCGCTGGCGGCGCCGGACGTGCCGAGCGGCCTGGACCGGTGCGCGAAGCTGGGAGCGCGGCGGATCGTCGTCCTTCCCTACTTCCTGTTCACCGGCATCCTGCCGGACCGGGTGCGGCAGCAGACCGAGGGCTGGGCGGCCGCGCACCCGGAGATCGACGTACGGTCGGCCGACGTCATCGGGCCCGAGCCGGAGCTGCTGGACCTGGTGCTGGAGCGGTACGAGGAGGCCGTCAAGGGCGATCTGCGCATGAACTGCGACTCCTGCGTGTACCGGATCGCGCTGCCGGGCTTCGAGGACAAGGTGGGGCTGCCGCAGCAGCCGCACTTCCATCCGGACGACGACGGCCACCACCACGGGCACGGGCACCACCATCACGGGGGGCACTCGCACAGCCATGCGCACTGAGGACGCCGGGGGCACCGGGCACGACCTTCGTCATCACGGGGACGCCGAGGTGCGGGACGACGGGGCCGCGCTGGTCGACCTCGCCGTCAACGTCCGGGCCGACACGCCTCCGCCGTGGCTGCGCGAGAAGATCGCCGCCTCGCTGTCGTCCCTCGCGGCCTACCCGGACGGGCGGGCGGCGCGGGCGGCGGTGGCGGCGCGGCACGGGCTGCCGGTGGAGCGGGTGCTGCTGACGGCGGGGGCGGCGGAGGCGTTCGTACTCCTGGCCCGCGCCCTGAAGGTCCGTCGGCCGGTGGTGGTGCACCCGCAGTTCACCGAGCCGGAGGCCGCGCTGCGGGACGCCGGGCACATGGTGGACCGGGTGCTGCTGCGGGAGGAGGACGGCTTCCGGCTGGATCCGGCGGCCGTGCCGGACGACGCGGACCTGGTGGTGATCGGGAATCCGACGAACCCGACGTCGGTGCTGCATCCGGCCGGCGTGATCACCGAACTGGCGCGTCCGGGGCGGACGTTGGTGGTCGACGAGGCGTTCATGGACGCGGTGCCGGGTGAGCGGGAGGCGCTGGCCGGGCGGACCGACGTGCCCGGGCTCGTGGTGCTGCGCAGCCTGACCAAGACATGGGGGCTGGCGGGGCTGCGCATCGGATACGTGCTGGCCGGCCCCGGGATCATCGCCTCGCTGGAGCGGGCCCAGCCGCTGTGGCCGGTGTCGACGCCCGCGCTGGCCGCGGCGGAGGCGTGTGTGGCGCCGCGGGCGCTGGCGGAGGCGGGGCACGCGGCGCATCGCGTCGCCGGGGACCGGGCCCATCTGGTCGCGGGGTTGTCCGCGCTCGCCGATCGTGGCGTCCGGGTGGTGGAGCCCGCACAGGGGCCGTTCGTGCTGGTCCGCATGGAGGGCGCTGCCGCTGTACGACGACGGCTGCGCGACCTCGGCTACGCGGTGCGCCGCGGGGACACGTTCCCGGGGCTCGGTGAGGAGTGGGTGCGGGTGGCTGTGCGGGACCGGACCACGGTGAGCGGTTTTCTGCGGGCGCTGTCGGCTGCGCTGCGGTAACCGGGGCTGCGCCCCTGAACCACCCTGACCGGCACTTCACCCATGACGTCGTCCGCGTCGGCCTACTTCGGCGGCGCCGTTCGGGGAGGGGTGGGACGGGCCCCTCCCCGGTGGACGGTGGCAGTCAGCCCTGCGTGGCCCCGGCGTCAGCCCTTGCGGCGCCTGGCCACCGTCACCGCTCCCCCGCCGGCCAGCAGCAGCGCCAGCGCGCCGCCCGCGATGTACGGGGTCGCCGAGCTGCCGCCGGTCTCGGCGAGGTCGGCCTGGGCCGGGGCGCCCTGGGGACGGACGTCGGCGGCCGGGTCGTGACTCGGCACGGGCTTCCCGGTGGGCGGGGCCATCGGTGACTCGCAGGTGGCCTCGGCCAGGGTGACGGTGCCCTCGACGTCGGCCACGTTGAGCTTCAGCGGATTGACGGAGACCTTGAGTTCGAGGGCGGTCGCGGCGGCCGTGCGGGTTGTGGTCCGCCGCTGGGCGACGTCGAGGCGGACCTCGCCGACGCCGGGCACCCGCACCTCGGCCGGGCCGCCGGCGGTCAGCGTGACGCGCTTGCCGAGGACGGTGACGGCGCCGAGGACGTTCGCGGAGGCGACCGGTGCCTTGCCGACCTCGCAGGTCGCCTTGGCCGTGACCGTGTCGGCCTCGATCAGGGACAGCAGGGGCAGGCCGGGAACGTGCAGCTTGGCGTGGACCAGCCGGACCGAGCCTTCGGCGCGCCGGGCGGTGACCGTGGCCCGGGACTGGGCGACATCGGCGCCGAGCACGGTGAACGGCTTGCCGTCGGCCACGCCGTCGAGCCGGGCGGACAGCGAGGTCCTGTCGGCGCTCCGAGGTGCCTGGACCTCGTTGAGGGAGACCGCGAGCGGGACGTCCACGGTCTTGTTGAGCAGGGACACGTCGAGCCCGGTGCGCAGCACGACGGCGGAGGCGCGACCGTGGTCACCGGTCGCGTGCGCGGCGCCCGCGCCCAGGACCACGGGCGCCGCGGTGAGGGCGGTGACCGTCGCGATCGCGGCGAGACGGCGTGTGGGCATGCGGAAGTTGTTGCTGTTCAAGGCGGGGGACCCCCAGAAGAAACCTGCTTGGGACCCGTCAACCTTGTACGCACTGTGGGTGAACGGTCAGCGATCCACGGTTACTTCACTCGAACGTGGATATCGCGCACGCCCCTTCGAATCGCTGGGCACGGACGTTCCCCTCACTCGACCACGAGCCCGTTCAGCACCACGCGGCGCGGCGCCGCCAGCACCCGTACGTCCGCCCGGGGATCGCCCTCGTAGACCACCAGGTCGGCCGGCGCGCCCTCCTCCAGGCCCGGCCGGCCCAGCCAGGCGCGGGCGCCCCAGCTCGTCGCCGACACGGCCTGAACCGGCGGGATGCCGGCGGTGACCAGTTCCGCCACCTCCGCCGCGACCAGGCCGTGGGCCAGCGAGCCGCCGGCGTCCGTCCCGACGTAGACGGGGATGCCCGCGTCGTAGGCGCCGCGCACGGTGTCGTAGCGGCGTTCGTGCAGGCGGCGCATGTGGGCGGACCAGCGCGGGTACCTGGAGTCGCCGCCGGCCGCGAGGTCCGGGAAGGTGGCGATGTTGACGAGGGTCGGGACGATCGCGACACCCCGCTCGGCGAACAGCGGGATCAGGTCCTCGGTGAGGCCCGTCGCGTGCTCGACGCAGTCGATGCCCGCCTCGACCAGGTCGCGCAGGGAGCTCTCGGCGAAGCAGTGCGCGGTGACGCGGGCGCCGAGCCGGTGGGCCTCCGCTATGCCGGCCTCGACCGCCTCGCGGGGCCAGCAGGGGGCCAGGTCGCCGAGGTCGCGGTCGATCCAGTCGCCGACCAGCTTGACCCAGCCGTCGCCGCGCCGGGCCTCCTGGGCGACATACGCGACGAGATCGTCCGGCTCGATCTCCCAGGCGTAGTTGCGGATGTAGCGGCGGGTGCGGGCGATGTGCCGGCCGGCCCGGATGATCTTCGGCAGGTCCTCGCGGTCGTCGATCCAGCGGGTGTCGGAGGGCGAGCCCGCGTCACGGATCAGCAGGGTGCCGTTCTCCCGGTCGGTGAGGGCCTGCTTCTCGGCGGTGTCCGCGTCGACCGGACCGTGCGCGCCGAGGCCGACGTGACAGTGGGCGTCGACCAGGCCGGGCAGCGCCCAGCCCTCGACTGTGGTGAGGTCGCGGGCGCCGGCGGGGCGGTCGTAGGAGATCCGCCCCCCGACCACCCACAGCTCGTCACGGACGTCGTCGGGTCCCGCCAGGACCCGGCCCTTCACGTGCAGCACCGTGCCATCGCTCATGCACCGCACCTTAACGACCTACGGCTCGCCCTTCCCCACCTGGTCGGAGGTCTCCTCCTCGACCTCGGCCATCGCCGGGTCGAGCAGGCGGGACAGGAAGTGCCGGGTGCGCTCGTGCTGCGGGTCGCCGATCACCCGGTCGGGGCTGCCGTCCTCGACGATCACGCCGCCGTCCATGAAGACGACCCGGTCGGCCACCTCGCGGGCGAAGGTCATCTCGTGTGTGACGACCATCATCGTCATGCCCTCCTCCGCGAGCCTGCGCATCACCGCGAGGACGTCCCCGACCAGCTCGGGGTCGAGTGCGGAGGTCGGCTCGTCGAAGAGCATCACCGCGGGGCCCATGGCGAGCGCGCGGGCGATGGCCACGCGCTGCTGCTGGCCGCCGGAGAGGGAGGACGGGTAGGCGTCCGCCTTCTCCGAGAGGCCGACGCGGGCGAGGTTCTCGGCGGCGGTCCGCGCCGCGGTCGCCTTGTCCCGGCCCAGGACCCGGCGCTGCGGCAGCGTCAGGTTCTCGGTGACGTTCAGGTGCGGGAAGAGGTTGAACTGCTGGAACACCATGCCGATACGGCGGCGTACGGCGTCGATGTCGACGTCCGGGTCGGTGACCTCGGTGCCGCCGACGAAGACCTGGCCCCTGGTGGGCTCCTCCAGCAGGTTCACGCAGCGCAGCAGGGTCGACTTGCCGGAGCCGGAGGGCCCGATGACACAGACGACCTCGCCCTGGCCGATCGCCAGGTCGATGCCGCGCAGCACCTCGTTGTCGCCGAAGGACTTGTGCAGCCCGCGTACTTCGATCTCCGGGCGGCTCACCGGATCGCCTCCTGGGCCTTGGATTCCATGCGGCGGACGACGAAGCTCAGCGGGATGGTGACCAGCAGGTAGCACAGGCCCGCGACCAGGATCGGTGTGGAGTTGGCGGTCGTGCTGGCCAGATCGCGGCCGAACTTGGACAGTTCCCGCTCCTCCAGGGTGACGCCGAGGAACAGCACCAGCGAGGAGTCCTTGAAGAGCAGGACCAGTTCGTTGGTGAGCGGCGGCAGGATGATCCGGAAGGCCTGCGGGATGACGATGGAGATCATGGCCTTCGCGGGCGAGAAGCCGAGCGAACGGGCGGCCTCCGTCTGCCCCTTGGGCACGGCCTGGATGCCGGCGCGGATGGTCTCCGCCATGTAGGCGGCCGAGACCAGGCCGAGCGCGATGGCGACCTTGCCGTACGTACCCCCGGGAATCTCCGTGCCCGGGAAGGCGAGGGGCACGGCGACACCGACGAAGATGAAGATCAGCAGGGCGGGCAGGCCGCGGAAGATCTCGATGTAGACGCCGGCCAGCCAGCGGTACGGGCCCACGGAGGACAGCCGCATCAGCGCGATGACCATGCCGAGCACGAGGCCGACGACGAAGCCGGACAGCGTGTAGAGCACGGTGTTCTTCAGCGCCAGCGTGATGACCTCGGGGAACATCTGCTTGGCGATGTCCGCCTGGGCGAACTGGTTCTGCAGCCGGCCCCAGTCCGCCGTGACCGCGAAGGCGATCACGGCGGCGACGAAGACGGCGTACTGCACGGCCCGGGACACGGTGCGCTTCTGGCGCCGGGTGAGTCCCTTCTTCTTCGGCTGGAGTGGTACGTCCGTATCGGTCATGAGGCCGAGGGAGAGGCGACTGTGGCGTTGTACGGGCCGATCCACTGCTCGTAGATCTTCTTGTAGGTGCCGTCGGCCTTGGCGTCCTTCAGGGCCTTGTTGACGGCGTCGAGCAGCGCCTTGTTGCCCTTCTTCACGGTGAAGCCGTACTGCTCACCGGTCTTGAGGTTGTCGACGACCTTGAACTTGTCCGCGTTGGCCTTGTCCTTCAGCCAGCCCTGGACGACCGGGTAGTCGATGACGACGGCCTGGACCTGGCCGGTGCGCAGGCCGTTGAGGACCGCGTCGGAGGACTCGAAGGAGATCGGGTCGTAGCCCTTGCCCCTGACGTAGTCCTCACCGGTGGTCTGTGCCTGGGCGCCGAGCTTCTTGCCCTTGGCCTTGACGTCGGCGAGCGAGCCGACGCCACTGCTCTTGTCGACGAGGACGGCCTGGGTGGCCTCGAAGTAGGGGTCGGAGAAGTCGACGTTCTTCTTGCGCTCGGCGGTGATGGTCATGCCGGCGGCGGCCAGGTCGCACTGGCCGGAGTTCAGGAAGGCGCCGGTCTTGAAGTTCTCGAACGGCGTGTCGAGGATCTGCTGCTTGACGCCCAGGTTCTTGGCGACGAGGTCGACGAGGGAGACGTCGAAGCCCTGCACCTTGCCGTCGATCTCCGACTGGAACGGCGGGTACGGCAGGTGGGTGCAGGTGGTCAGCTGACCGGCCTTGGCGAGGTGGACGCCCTTGACGGTGGTCTTGCCGCTCCCCGAGTCGCTGGAGGAGCAGCCGGCCGCGACGAGCACGAGTGCGGCGGTCGCGGTGGTGGCGGCCAGGAGGCGGGTCCGGCGCCCGACGAGCGTTTTCATGGGGAGATCTCCTGTGGGGGAACGGTGGGTTCCGATTATAAGGAAGTGTTTGAGTCTCTCAAACCAAACCGATGGCCGTGGAGCCCTTCGACCTAAGATCGGTGGAGTCCACCCCCGAGAGCGAAGAGAGCGCCGCCGTGACCCACCCCTTCCTCGACCTGCCCCCGCTGAGCGCCGAGCGCTTCGCCGCCATCGAGGATGCGGTGGCCCGGCTGCTGGACACCCGGCAGGACGTCCTGATCACGCAGGGTGAGGCACTGCTGCCGCTGGAGGGCGCGATCCGCGCGGCGGCCGGTCCGGGCACGGTGGCCCTGAACGTGATCACGGGCCCCTACGGGCAGACCTTCGGCAACTGGCTCCGCGACTCGGGCGCGACGGTGTACGACATCGCCGTCCCCTTCCACACGGCGGTGGGCGCCGAGCAGATCCGGGAGGCGTTCGCCGAGCACCCGGAGATCGACTTCGTGTCGCTGGTGCACGCGGAGGCGGCGACCGGCAACACCAACCCGGTCGCGGAGATCGGCGAGGTCGTGCGGGAGCAGGGTGCGCTGTTCTACCTGGACGCGGTCGCCTCCGTGGGCGCCGAGCCGGTGCTGCCGGACGCGTGGGGCGTGGACCTGTGCGTGATCGGCGCACAGAAGGCGATGGGCGGCCCGGCGGGGGTGTCGGCGATCTCGGTGAGTGGGCGGGCGTGGGCCCGGATGGCGGCGAACCCGAACGCGCCGCGCCGCTCCTACCTCTCCCTGCTCGACTGGAAGGAGCGCTGGATCGACGCCGGCCGCACGGCGCTGCCGCACGCTCCCGCACAGCTGGAGATGCTGGCGCTTCAGGCGTGCCTGGAGCGCCTCGAGTCGGCGGGCCTGGACACGGTGATGGCCCGGCACCGTGGTGCCGCGCTGGCTTCGCGGGCCGGCGCGGTGGCACTGGGCGGTGGACTGGAGCCTTATGTGCAGGCGGAGAAGGATGCGGCGCCGGTCGCGACGACTCTTCGGGTGCCGTCGGGGGTGGTGGCCTCCGAGCTGGTGGCGCGGGCCCTGGAGAGCGACCCGGCGCTGCCGCTGGCCGCGGGCGGGGGTGCGCTGGCCAAGGAGATGATCCGGGTCAACCATTACGGGGCCGATGCGACGCCGGGTGCGGTGCGGGGGTCCTTGGCGGCGCTGGGCGCCGCGCTGGCCGAGCAGGGGTTGACCGTGGACGTTGCGGCGGCCGGGCGGGCCGTGGACGGCGCCTGGCGGTAGCCGTCGGGCGCGATCCCTGGGGGCTCCGCCCCCGGATCCGCCGGTATGCGATGGAATTTCGTCCCTCTCGTGGCCATCGGCGCGTGAATTGAATTTAGTTTCACAATTCCCGCCAATTCTCCGGACGATAGCTTCCCGTCTTCTCCTGCCCGCTTTCCGCAAGGCTAAACGGGGAAGTTTTCCGGCTTGTTTCCGGCGGTTTCGGTGCTGTGACACAATCCACAGCGGAATATATCTGTACCGATTTGCCATAGGTCAATCCGGGCATTTCGGAGAGGCCACTGTGCAGCACAGCGGCAACGCCCGTGCATTTATGAATTCGCCTCGCTAAATTCGTGCCGCATGACTGCCGCACCAGCAGACCTGCTCATCGACCGACCGGCGACGACCGACGGAGCCGCGCTCTGGCGTCTCGCCAAGGACTCGAAAACCCTCGACCTGAACTCTTCGTACAGCTATCTGCTGTGGTGCCGGGACTTCGCCGGCACCTCTGCGGTGGCGCGCGGTGCGGACGGGGAGCCGGTCGGATTCGTCACCGGATACGTGCGGCCGGACCGCCCCCGCACCCTGCTCGTCTGGCAGGTGGCCGTGGACTCCGCCCACCGCGGCCTCGGCGTCGCCGCAGCGCTGCTGGACGGGCTGACCGCACGGCTCACCGCCGAGCGGGGCATCACCGACGTCGAGACGACCATCACCCCCGGCAACACCGCCTCCGAGCGCCTGTTCACCTCCTTCGCCGCCCGGCACGGAGCGCAGGTCGGGCGCGAGGTGCTGTTCCCCGCCGACCTGTTCCCGGACGGCCCGCACGACCCCGAGGTCCTGTACCGCATCGGTCCGCTGACCGCACAGGCCCGCTGACCGCGCGCACCCGCCGACCGCGCAGACCCGCCGACCCGACTTCACCGCCCACCGAGGAGCGATTCACCGTGACCATCACCCAGCCCGACCTCAGCGTCTTCGAGACCCTCGAGTCCGAGGTGCGCAGCTACTGCCGCGGCTGGCCCACCGTCTTCGACCGCGCGCAGGGCAGCCGGATGTACGACGAGGACGGACACGCGTACCTCGATTTCTTCGCCGGAGCCGGCTCACTCAACTACGGCCACAACAACCCCGTGCTGAAACGGGCGTTGATCGACTATCTGTCCCGGGACGGGGTCACCCACGGCCTGGACATGTCGACCACGGCCAAGCGGTCCTTCCTGCAGGCCTTCCAGGACCTGGTGCTGCGCCCGCGCGACCTGCCGTACAAGGTCATGTTCCCGGGGCCGACGGGCACCAACGCCGTCGAGTCGGCGCTGAAGCTGGCCCGGAAGGTGAAGGGCCGGGAGGCGATCGTGTCCTTCACGAACGCCTTCCACGGGATGTCCCTGGGCTCCCTGGCCGTCACCGGCAACGCCTTCAAGCGGGCCGGCGCCGGCATCCCGCTGGTGCACGGCACGCCCATGCCGTTCGACAACTACTTCGACGGCCAGGTGCCCGACTTCCTGTGGTTCGAGCGACTGCTGGAGGACCAGGGCTCCGGCCTGAACAAGCCCGCCGCCGTCATAGTGGAGACCGTGCAGGGTGAGGGCGGCATCAACGTCGCCCGGCCCGAATGGCTGCGCGCGCTCAAGGAGTTGTGCGAACGGCAGGACATGCTGCTGATCGTCGACGACATCCAGATGGGCTGCGGCCGTACCGGCGCCTTCTTCTCCTTCGAGGAGGCGGGCATCACGCCCGACATCGTCACGGTCTCGAAGTCCATCAGCGGCTACGGCCTGCCGATGTCGCTGTGCCTGTTCAAGCCCGAGCTGGACGTCTGGGAGCCCGGCGAGCACAACGGCACCTTCCGCGGCAACAACCCGGCGTTCGTCACGGCCACCGCGGCCCTGGAGACCTACTGGACCGACGGCGCGGCCATGGAGAAGCAGACCCGTTCCCGCGGCGAGCAGGTCGAGCAGGCGCTGATCTCCATCACCGAGGAGAACCTCGCCGATGTGAAGGAGTACCGCGGGCGCGGGCTCGTGTGGGGCCTGGAGTTCCACGGCAAGGACCGGGCCTCGCGCATCGCCCGGCGGGCCTTCGAACTGGGGTTGCTCATCGAGACGTCCGGCCCGGAGGGCGAGGTCGTCAAGCTGCTGCCCGCCCTGACCATCACTCCCGACGAGCTGGACGAGGGCCTGAGCATCCTCGCGCGTGCCGTCCGGGAAACCGTCTGACCAGGCCCGTACACCGCCCGTACACCTAGGAGGAAGAACAGCACCGTGATCGTCCGATCGTTCAAGGACATCGAAGGCACCGACCGGCACGTCAAGGCGCAGTCCGGCACCTGGGAGAGCAAGCGGATCGTCCTCGCCAAGGAGCGGGTCGGCTTCTCCCTGCACGAGACCATCCTGTACGCCGGGACCGAGACGTCGATGTGGTACGCCAACCACATCGAGGCCGTCGTCTGCACCCGGGGCGAGGCCGAACTGACCGACCACGAGGCCGGAAAGACGTACACGATCACCCCCGGCACCATGTACCTCCTCGACGGGCACGAGCGGCACACGCTGCGCGTCAAGGAGGACTTCCACTGCATCTGCGTGTTCAACCCGCCCGTGACCGGCCGGGAGGACCACGACGAGAACGGCGTCTATCCGCTGCTCACCGAGCCCGAGGAGGTGTGACGACCAGTGACCACCACGACCACTGCCACCGACCTGTACCCGACCCGCGGCACCAGCGAGGTGACCGTCCCCCGCCAGGACCCGGTCATCTGGGGCTCCCCGGACACCCCGGGCCCGATCCCGACGGCCGATCTCCAGGCGTACGAGCGCGACGGCTTCCTCGCCGTCGACCAGCTGATCACCCCGGACGAGGTCGAGGTGTACCGGCGTGAGCTGGACCGGCTGGTCACCGACCCGGCGATCCGCGAGGACGAGCGCTCCATCGTCGAGCCGAAGTCGAAGGAGATCCGCTCGGTCTTCGAGGTGCACCGGATCAGCGAGGTGTTCGCGAACCTGGTGCGTGATCCGCGGGTGGTCGGCCGGGCCCGGCAGATCCTCGGCTCGGACGTGTACGTCCACCAGTCCCGGATCAACGTCAAGCCGGGCTTCGGCGCGAGCGGCTTCTACTGGCACTCGGACTTCGAGACCTGGCACGCCGAGGACGGCCTGCCGAACATGCGCACGGTGTCCGTCTCGATCGCGCTGACCGAGAACCTCGACACCAACGGCGGGCTCATGATCATGCCGGGCTCGCACCGGACGTTCCTCGGCTGTGCCGGGGCCACGCCCGAGGACAACTACAAGAAGTCGCTGCAGATGCAGGACGCGGGCACGCCGTCCGACGAGGCGCTGACCGAGCTGGCGAGCGAGCACGGCATCCGGCTGTTCACGGGTAGGGCCGGCTCGGCGACCTGGTTCGACTGCAACTGCATGCACGGCTCAGGGGACAACATCACGCCGTTCCCGCGCAGCAACGTCTTCATCGTGTTCAACAGCGTGGAGAACACGGCGGTGGAGCCGTTCGCGGCGCCGGTCCGCCGGCCGGAGTTCATCGGAGCGCGGGACTTCACGCCGGTGAAGTGACCGCCTGAGATCACCGGGCCGGGGCCTCCTCGTGTGGGACGGGAGGCCCCGGCCCGGTGGTGTCAGCCGGACAGTGCCTCCAGCAGGCGGTCCACGTCCGCGGCGGTGTTGTAGAGGTGGAAGGCCGCGCGCAGATTGCCCGCGCGGTCGGAGAGCTCGATGCCCGCCTCGCTCAGCGGGGACTGCCGGGAGCCGAGGCCGGGCACCGAGACGATCGCCGAGCCGGGTGCGGGCACCGGCTCGTGGCCGAGGACCGCGAGTCCCGCGCGGAACCGGTCGGCGAGGGCCACGTCGTGCGCGTGGATCGCCGCGACGCCGAGTTCCTCGACGAGGGCGAGGGACCGGCGCAGGCCCGCGAAGGTGAACAGCGCGTGGGTGAGGTCGAACCGCCGTGCGGAGCGGGCGAGTTCCGCGACCGGTCCGTAGCAGCTGTCCCACGGCTTCTCGGCCGCCACCCAGCCCGCCAGCAGCGGGGTCAGTCCGCCGAGGTCCTCGGGAACGGTGAGGAAGGCCGCGCCGTGCGGGCCGAGCAGCCATTTGAAGGAGACGCTCGCGGTGTAGTCGTAGGCGTCCGCGTCCATCGGCAGCCAGCCCGCGGCCTGGGAGAAGTCGACGTAGGTGCGGGCGCCGTGTGCGCGGGCGGCCTCCCGCAGGGCTGGCAGGTCGGCGACGCGTCCGTCGGCGGACTGGGCCGCGCTGACCGCGACGAGCGCGGTGCCCGGGCGGACGGACTCGGCGATCCGCTCCAGCGGGACCGTGCGCACCTTGAGGTCGCCACGGAGGTGGAACGGGTTGAGCACGGAGGTGAAGTCGTCCTCGGCCGTCAGGACTTCGGCGCCGGCGGGCAGCGAAGCGGCGATCACACCGGTGTGCGCGGCGACCGAGGCGCCCGCCGCGACCCGGTCGGCCGGGACACCGGCCAGCCGGGCGTACGCGGCCCGGCAGCTCTCCACGTCCTCGTACAGCGGGGTCAGCGGCCGGCCCTCGGCCCGCAGCAGCGCCGCCTCGTGCAGGGCGGCGACGGTACGGGCGGGCAGCAGGCCGTTGCTCGCGGTGTTGAGGTAGCTGCTCTTGGGGGTGAACTCGGCGCGGACGAGGCTGTCGAACGTCTCCGTGGTGTTCATGGGACCACTCTGCGGCCCTCTGCGGACCCCGTCCATTGCGGATTTTTACGTGGTTTCGCTTAGCAAGCCTTATACGTCCGCGCCGACCTGCGGTTTCAGCCGTGCTGCGGGACCGCGCACCCGTCCGGCCCGCAGACCTCGGCGTCACCCGCGCCGACCGGCTTCAGCGGTGAGCGGTCGCCCCAGGCCCGGGTCAGCGCCTGGGTGAAGACCTCGGCGGGCTGGGCGCCGGAGACGCCGTAGGCGCGGTCGAGGACGAAGAAGGGCACGCCGTTCGCGCCGAGCCGGGCGGCCTCGCTCTCGTCGGCACGGACCGCGTCGGCGTACGCGTTCGGGTCGGCGAGCACCGCGCGGACCTGGCCGGCGTCCAGTCCGGCCGCTACCGCCAGCTCCACCAGGCGTTCGTCGCCCTCGGTGAAGACGGACCGCTCCTCGGCGAAGTTGGCCCGGTAGAAGAGCTGGATCAGCTCGTCCTGCCTGGCGTGCTCCTTGGCGAGGTGCAGCAGGCGGTGCATGTCGAAGGTGCTGCCGTGGTCGCGGCCCCGGGTGCGGTAGTCCAGGCCCTCGGCGGCGGCTTGGGCGCCCAGGTTGTCCTCGCCCGCCTGGGCCTGCGCCTCGCTCATGCCGTACTTCCCGGTCAGCATGGTGATCACCGGCTGCACATCGCCCTTGGCGCGTCCCGGGTCCAGCTCGAAGGAGCGGTGCACCACCTCGACCTCGTCGCGATGCGGGAAGGCAGCCAGCGCCTTCTCGAAGCGGGCCTTGCCCACGTAGCACCACGGGCAGGCGATGTCGCTCCAGATCTCGACGCGCATTCTTCGGCTCTCTCCAGGTCGTACGGGCACGGGGGCTCTCCCCGCCACCCGGTACGTGAACCTTCGATCAGCGTGGTGCATTCCCGGTCACCGGGATCACGCCACGGCCTGCGGGCCGGTGCCGTGCCGGCTGAACTGGGCACGGTAGGCGCTCGGGGTGAGGCCGGTGCGGCGGACCAGGTGGGCACGGAGCGAGTCGGCGGTGCCGAGGCCGCAGGCGGCCGCCACCTGGTCCATGGGCAGGGTGGTGGTCTCCAGGAGTTCCCTGGCGCGCTCGATGCGCTGGTGCAGCAGCCACTGCAACGGGCTGACCCCGCTCTCGGCGTGGAAGCGCCGGGTGAGGGTGCGCACCGAGACTCCGGCGTGCCGGGCCAGGTCGGTGAGGGTGAGCGGCCGGTCCAGGTTGCGCATGGCCCAGCCTCGGGTGTCGGCGCAGGCGGTGCCGCGCTCGGGAGGCAGCGGGGTGTGGGTGAACTGGGTCTGGCCGCCGGGGCGGACCGGGGCGACCAGGGCGAGCCGGGCGACCTCGTTGGCGACGGCGGCGCCGTAGTCGGTGCGGATGAGGTGCAGGCACAGGTCGATGCCGGCCGCGTAGCCGGAGGAGGTCAGGAACTGGCCGTCCTGGGCGTATAGGACATCGCCCTGGACGTCGATGTCGGGGTGCCGGCGGCGCAGCTCCTCGGCGTGTGTCCAGTAGGTGGTGGCCTTGCGGCCCTTGAGCAGACCGGCCTCGGCGAGCGAGAAGGCACCGGTGCAGATGGAGGCGATGCGCACCCCCGCGCCGGCGGCCTCGCGCAGGGCGTCCAACACGCGCGGGTCCGGCGAGGAGGGCTCGCCGGCGCCCGCCACGATCACCGTGTCCGCGTCCCGCAGCACCTCCAGGCCGTGCGGCACCTGCAGATCGAGGGTGCCGGTGGTGGGCACGGGCCCGGGGTCGGGCGCGCAGATCACCACCTGGTAGCCGGGCTGTCCGCCGACCTCGACCTTGTCGAAGAGCAGCTCGGGGATGGCGAGGTTGAACATCGACACGGGCGGCGACGCGACGACCGCGACACGGAGCATGGCCAGAACCTCCGGATGCGTGGCATTCGGGTCACTACTGTACGCGGGAGAAGATCCGCAGCATGGGGGCATGTCAACGAACCAGACCCTCGGTGATCCTCAGGCCACGGGAGTGCGGCGCCGGTCGCCGGCCGCGCACACGCCGGCCCGCACCCTGACCGCCGCCTTGCTGGGCTTCGCGCTGATCACCCTCGACGCGTCCGTGGTGAACGTGGCCCTGCCGGCCATCGGCTCCTCGCTCGGCGGCGGGATGTCCGGGCTGCAGTGGGTGGTGGACGCCTACACCCTCGCCTTCGCCGCCCTGATGCTCTCCACGGGCGCCTTCGCGGACCGGGCCGGGGCGAGCCGGGCGTACGCCCTGGGCATCGGCGTCTTCACACTCGCCTCGGCGGCCTGCGGACTGGCGCCGACCCTGCCGGCGCTGATCGGCGCGCGGGTGGTGCAGGGTGTGGCGGCGGCCGTCGTGCTGCCCGCCTCGCTGTCCCTGGTACGCCAGGCGTACGCCGATCCGGCGCAGCGGGCCAAGGCGGTGGCGCTGTGGGCGGCCGGGGGCTCGGTCGCGGTGGCACTGGGGCCGGTGGCGGGCGGTGCGCTGACCACGGCGTGGGACTGGCGGGGGATCTTCTTCATCAATCTGCCGCTGGGCGCGGTCGCCCTGGCCCTGCTGCTGCGCGCGCCGCGCTCCGAGCGCCGGCCGGCCCCCCTGGACCTGCCGGGCCAGCTGACGGCCGTGGTCACGCTGACGGGCCTGACGTTCGCGGTCATCGAGGGCGGTACGCCGGGCGTCGTGGCCTTCGCCGTGGCGGTGGCGGCCGCCGCCTTGTTCGTACGGATCGAGGGGCGGCAGCCGCACCCGGTCGTCCCGATCGGCCTGTTCCGGGACCGGGCGGTGCGGGTGGCCATGGCGACGGGGGCGGCGTGCAGCGTCGCCTTCTACGGCGGGGTGTTCCTCTTCTCCCTCTTCTTCCAGCAGGTGCAGGGCCGTTCGGCGCTGTACACGGGATTGCTGTTCCTGCCGATGTCCGGGCTGATCGCGGTGACCAACGTGGTGTCCGGAAAGCTGGCCGGCCGCTACGGCCCGCGCCTGCCGATGCTGGCGGGTCAGGCCTTGGCCGTGGCCGGCCTGCTGGGCCTGCTGTCCGTCGGCTCCGGCACGCCCGCGCCCGTGGTGGCCGTCCTGCTCATCCCGATGGCCCTCGGCTGCGCGCTGACCGTCCCGCCGCTGACGGCCGTGATGATGGACGCCGTACCGGCCGAGCGGGCGGGCCTGGCGGCCGGGGTGCTCAACGCGGCACGGCAGGTGGCCGGCGGACTGGGGATCGCGGTGTTCGGCGCGCTGGTGAACGGCGGCTTCGCCACCGGAATGCGGGCGAGCCTGCTGCTGGGCGCGGCCCTGTTCGTCCTGGCCTTCGCCCTCAGCTGCCGTCTCGCAGGTCGCTCGGCCAGTCGGTCCTGAACTCGATGTGGTCGTACGTGACCACACAGCCCTCCCCCAGCGGCGACTGGGTCATGAACCCGACCAGCGCGGCACCGGTCTCCTTCTCCTCCCCCAGGGTGAAGAGCCGGACGAAGGTCCAGCGCGCCCCGTCCCGGGAGGCGTGGAAGGCGAACGCCCGCCCGGTCCGGCTGACCCGCAGCCAGACCGAACCGCCGTCCACCGTGAAGGAGTTGGCGTCGTCGGAGTGCCCCCGGGTGACCACCGTGCAGACGGTGGGCACGTCCGGGGAGTACTCCAGGCAGAGCTTGGCCCAGGCCCGCTCGCCGACGTGGACGTAGAGGACTCCGGCGTCGAAGGCGGCACGGAACCCGACGGTGACCCGCGCGATCAGCTGGAAGTCGCCTTCGGGCGCCCCGAGCAGCCGGGGCGCGTCGGAGGCCGGGTCCAGTGCCTCGCCGGTGGGCGTGACGAACCGGTCCTGCCGGGACCCGGCCCATCCGGTCAGCACACCGTCTTCGTAGGCCCAGTGCCCGTCGGGCCCGTAGGTCCGCAGCAGGAAGGGCAGTTCGGGAAGTATCACGTCCATCGGCCAATTCTCGCAGGGCGCCGGGAGTCACCCGAGGGGCCCGGGGAACCGCGCGGCCGGCCACGACGAACCGCGGCCGCCGACGCGTCGCACCCCTACGGCGTCACCGCTCCAGAACTCCGTTGAACCTCCGGGGAAGCCCCAGGGGGTTCTCGTCCTTCAACTCGACCGGCAGCAGTGCCTCCGGGGCGTTCTGGTAGGCCACGGGCCGCAGCCACCGCTCGACAGCCGTACCGCCCACGGACGTGGAGGTGGACGTGGTCGCCGGGTACGGCCCTCCATGGTGCTGGGCCGGCGCCACGGCCACCCCCGTCGGCCACCCGTTCACCAGCACCCGCCCGGCCAGCGGAGTCAGCTCGGCGAGGATCTCCGCGCCCCGGCCGCCGCCGGCCGCCTCCTCGGAGGACAGCTGGACCGTCGCCGTCAGGTTGCCCGGCAGCCGGGACAGGACCGCCGTCGCCTCATCCTCGTCCTCGTAGCGGACCACCACGCTGACCGGCCCGAAACACTCCTCCAGCAGCAGGTCGTAGGCCCCCTCCTCGGCCAGCAGGCCCGCCGGCACCGTCAGGAACCCGGCGCTGACCGTGTGCTCGTCGCCCGCGCCCGGCGTCACCGGGGCCGCCACGCCCTCCAGCCCGGCGCGCTCGCGCACCCCGGCGATGAAGTTGTCCCGCATACGGTGGTCGAGCAGCACCCCGGCGCCGGTGTCGCCGACCGCGTCGGTCAGGGACTTCACCAGCCGGTCACCGCCCGCCCCGGACGGCACCAGCACCAGCCCGGGCTTGACGCAGAACTGGCCGACGCCGAGGGTCATCGACCCGGCGAGCCCGCTGCCGATCTCCTCCGCCCGCTCGGCTGCGGCCCCCTCGGTGACCAGCACCGGGTTCAGCGAGCCCAGCTCGCCGTGGAACGGGATCGGCACCGGCCGCGCGGCGGCCGCGTCGAAGAGGGCCCGGCCACCGCGGACCGAACCGGTGAAGCCCGCGGCGGCGACCAGCGGGTGCTTGATCAGCTCGACGCCCGCCTCGAAGCCGTGCACGAGCCCGACGACGCCCTCGGGGATGCCGTGCTCGGCGGCGGCCCGGCGCAGCACCTCGGCGACCAGCTCGGACAGCGCGGGGTGGTCGGGGTGTGCCTTGACCACGACCGGGCAGCCCGCGGCCAGCGCGCTCGCGGTGTCGCCGCCCGCGACGGAGAAGGCGAAGGGGAAGTTGGAGGCGGAGTAGACGGCGACGACACCGAGCGGGACCTTGTAACGGCGCAGGTCCGGGATCGGCGGGGTCGCGGTGTCGTCGGGGTGGTTGATGACGACGTCGAGGAAGGCGCCCTCGTCGACGATGTCCGCGAAGGCGCGCAACTGGTAGCCGGTGCGGGCGAGTTCTCCGGTCAGCCGGACCGGACCGAGCGCGGTCTCGGCGTCGGCGGTCTCGATCAGGCCGTCCTTGGCGGCCTCCAGGCCCGCCGCGGCCGAGCGCAGGAACGCCGAGCGGACCGCGCGGTCCGCGAGGCCGCCGCGGGCGGCGTGGGCCGCCCGGACCGCCGCGTCCACCTCCTGGGCTGTGGCCTCCACCGCAACCTGTTCCCGCTGCTTCCCGGTGCGCGGGTCGACACTCCAGACTGGTGCTGCTGCCACCGCGGGTCCCTCCCAGTAAGGCCGCAATATGTCGGTCATCCCTCAGCCGCGTTCGATATACTGAACACTGTCTCTGATGATGAATTGGCTGCTCGGAGACTATATATCCGGGTCCTCAATATCCAGGTCCTCGGCGAACGAAGGGGTCAAGGGCGATGACGGCAGGCGACACGGGCGGGGCGCAGGTCAAGTCCGCGGTACGGACGGTTGAACTGCTGGAATACTTCGCCGGCCGGCCCGGCATGCACTCGCTCGCGGCCGTCCAGGAGGCCGTGGGGTACCCCAAGTCCAGCCTGTACATGCTGCTGCGCACGCTGGTGGAGCTGGGCTGGGTGGAAACGGACGCGACGGGCACCCGGTACGGCATCGGGGTGCGGGCGCTGCTCGTCGGCACGTCGTACATCGACGGCGACGAGGTGGTGGCCGCCGCGCGCCCCACCCTGGACCGGCTCTCCGACGACACCACGGAGACCATCCACCTGGCCCGTCTCGACGGCATCAACGTCGTCTACCTGGCCACCCGCCAGTCCCAGCACTACCTGCGCCCCTTCACCCGCGTCGGGCGCCGGCTCCCGGCCCACTCCACCTCGCTCGGCAAGGCCATCCTCGCCACGTACACCGACGAGCAGGTGCGCAAACTGCTGCCGGAGACCCTGCCGGCCCTCACCGAGCACACGCTCACCGACCGGGAGAAGCTCATCGAGGAGCTGCACCAGGTCCGGGAGCAGGGCTTCGCGGTGGACCGCGAGGAGAACACGCTGGGCCTGCGCTGCTTCGGCGTGGCGATCCCGTACCGTACGCCCGCCCGCGACGCCATCAGCTGCTCGGTCCCGGTGGCGCGGCTGACCCCCGCCCATGAACAGCTGATCCGCGACGCGCTGTTCGACGCGCGGGACCGGCTGACGCTGGCGACCAGGCGGCTCTGAGCACCGCGAGGTCGTAGGCTCGGTCACATGCAGATCGCGCTGCGGGCCGTGGATGACAGTGACCTGCCGGTGTTCTTCCGGCAGATGACCGACCCGGAGGCCGTCCGGATGGCCGCGTTCGGCCCGGAGAAGCCGTACGACCGGGACTCCTTCGCAGCCCACTGGCAGCGCCTCAGAGGCTCCTCCGAGGTGCTGCGCACGGTCCTGGCCGACGGGGCCGTGGCCGGCAACGCGGCGGTCTACGGAGCGGCCGGCGAGCGCGAGGTGACGTACTGGATCGACCGCGCGTACTGGGGCCGGGGCGTGGCCACGGCCGCCTTGCGGGCCCTGCTCGCGGAGGTGTCCGAGCGGCCCCTGTACGCGCGGGCGGCGGCCGACAACGCCGCCTCGCGGCGCGTACTGGAGAAGTGCGGGTTCCGGGAGACGGCCAGGGCCCGCGGCTATGCGAGCGGGCGGGGCCGGGAGATCGACGAGGTCGTCCTGACCCTGGTGGACTGAGCCCCGGTGATCGCCGCGTACAAGGCCGGTTTCCTGAGCGTTCGATGAGAAAGCCGGGCGTACGGGAACGATCGCCCCCCTCTCGATCGTCTTCCCAGCGGGATGAACAAGACGATCAGGCGGGCGTCCGTCTTCGCGCTGCTGCTCGTGCTCGCCCTGCTGGTCCGGGCGACGTGGGTGCAGTTCTACGACGGCAAGGCCCTCGCGGACGACAACAAGAACCGGCGGAACGCGATCGAGACGTACTCGCGGCCGCTCGGGAACATCATCGTGGCCGGGAACTCGATCACCGGCTCGGCGCGGACGAAGGGCAGCGACCTCAAGTACAAGCGGACGTACAAGGACGGCAAGCTGTACGCGGCGGTGACCGGCTACGCGTCGCAGGCCTACGCGCCCACCCAGCTGGAGGGCATCTACACGGACCTGCTCAACGGCACGGACACCCGGCTGAAGACCGTGATGGACACCGTCACGGACCGGCGTGCCGACCCGGGCAACGTACTCACGACGATCGAGCCGGCCGTGCAGAAGGCGGCGTACCGCGCGCTCGGCGGCAACAAGGGCGCGGCCGTCGCGATAGACCCCAGGACCGGCAAGATCCTCGCGGCGGTGTCGACGCCGTCGTACGACCCGTCCTCGCTGACCGACGCGAACACGGCCGGGACGGCCTGGAAGACGCTCAACGCGGACAAGGACAAGCCGCTCACCAACCGCGCGCTGCGTCAGCCGCTGCCGCCTGGCTCGACGTTCAAGCTGGTCGTGGCGGCGGCCGCGCTGGAGGACGGGCTGTACAAGAACGTGGACGAGCCCACCGACAGCCCGGACCCCTACACCCTGCCGGGCACGCAGCGTGTGCTGGCGAACGAGAACAAGTCGGCGCCGTGCAAGAACGCCTCGATCCGGGTCGCCCTGCGGTACTCCTGCAACAACGTCTTCGGTCATCTGGCCGTCCGGCTCGGGCAGGACAAGGTGAAGGCCATGGCGGAGAAGTTCGGCTTCAACGACCAGGAGCAGGACGTGCCGGTGCGGGCCTACCCGAGCGTGTACCCCTCCGGCATGGACGAGGCGCAGACCGCGCTGTCCGGCATCGGCCAGTTCGACGTCACCGCGACCCCGCTCCAGATGGCCATGGTCTCCGCGGCCATCGCCAACGGCGGCAAGCTGGTCTCACCGCATATGGTGTCGCGGATCACCGACAGTGGCGGTGAGGTGCTGAAGGACTACGACGACAGCGCGGACACCCAGGAGATCGTCAGCTCCTCGACCGCCGAGCAGCTGCAGTCGGCCATGGAGACGGTGGTCAAGGACGGAACGGGCACGAACGCGCTGATCGACGGGGTGACGGTCGGCGGCAAGACCGGTACGGCCCAGCACGGCGAGAACAACAGCAAGACGCCGTACGCGTGGTTCACCTCGTACGGCAAGTCCGACAGCAGCGACAAGGAGGTCGCCGTCGCGGTGATGGTCGAGCAGTCGGACGCGGCGCGTTCGGAGGTCAGCGGCAACGGGCTGGCGGCCCCGGTGGCGAAGGCGATGATGCAGGCGGCGTTGAAGGGCTGACGGTGGGCACGGGGCCCCTCCCGGCGGTCACTTGACGCCCAGGACCTGCTCCACCGGATCGATCGCGAAGTACACCAGGAACAGCGCCGAGACCCCCCACAGCAGCCAGTTGACCTCCCTCGCCTTGCCCAGGACCGTCTTGACGACCACGTAGGACACGAAGCCCGCGCCGATGCCGTCGGTGATGGAGTACGTGAACGGCATCGCGGCGATGGTGAGGAAGGCCGGTACGGCGATCTCGTACCTGTCCCAGTCGATGTGCTTGACGTGGGTCATCATCAGGAAGCCCACCGCGATCAGCGCGGGCGCCGCCGCCTGCAGCGGGACGATGGTGAGCAGCGGGGTGAGGAAGAGGGCGAGGCCGAAGAGGCCGCCGGTGACGAGGTTGGCCAAACCGGTGCGGGCGCCCTCGCCCACGCCGGCGGCGGACTCGATGTAGGCGGTGTTGGAGGAGGCGGAACCGAGACCGCCGGCCACGGCGGCGGCGCCGTCGATGAACAGGACGCGGCCGAGGCCGGGCACCTGTCCCTTCTCGTCCAGCAGCCCGGCCTCGGCGCTGATGCCGACGATGGTGCCCATGGCGTCGAAGAAGTCCGACAGGATGAGGGTGAAGACCAGCAGGACGGCGGTGAGCACGCCGGCCTTGGCGAAGCCGCCGAACAGGCTGAAGTGGCCGACCAGTCCGAAGTCCGGGGCGGCGACGATCCGGTCCGGCACCTCGGGCGTGGTCAGTCCCCAGCTCTTGATGTCGGCGACGGCGTCGATGACGATCGCGACGACGGTCATCGTCACGATGCTGATGAGGATCGCGCCCTTCACCTTGCGGGCGAGCAGCGCGATGGTGAGCAGCACGCCGAGGCAGAAGACGAGGACCGGCCAGCCGGTGAGGCGCCCGACGGCGCCGAGTTGCACGGGCACGGTGGTGTGCGCGGCATCGGGGATGCGGCTGACGAACCCGGCGTCGACGAAGCCGATGAAGGCGATGAACAGGCCGATGCCGACGCCGATCGCCTGCTTCAGCTGGTGCGGGATCGCGTTCATGATCGCTTCACGCAGCCCGGTGAGGACCAGGAGGCAGATGACCAGGCCCTCGAGGACGACCAGGCCCATCGCGTCGGACCAGCTCATCAGCGGGGCGAGCTGGAAGGCGACGACGGCGTTGAGGCCGAGGCCGGCGGCGATCGCGAGCGGGAGATTGCCGCCGACGCCCATGACGATCGTCATCACACAGGCCACCAGCGCGGTGGCGGTGACGAGTTGGCCGGTGTCGAGGGAGTGGCCGAACTTGTCCTTGGCGCTGCCCAGGATGATCGGGTTCAGGACAAGGATGTAGGCCATGGTGAAGAACGTGGCGAAGCCGCCGCGTATCTCCCGGCCGTACGTGGATCCCCGCTCGGAGATCCGGAAGTACCGGTCGACGCCGTACCGCGCGGGTGGCGCGGCGCTCGGACGCTGATCCACCTTCTGCGTCTCGGACATGGTCCAACTCCTCGGTGCCTGGTGTTCGGTGCGCTGATGCTGGCTGGATTGTTCCCTCGTCGAACCTGTTTCAGGTTTTCCCCGTGTTACGGAATCGGGTTCGGGCAGCCATACGCTGTTCGAGGACCCGCACGAGTCCATGGTGATCACTGGTACAGTTCCGCATCTCGTTCCGGCGCACGGCTGTTCGACGCCGGAGGACCGCTGCGAGGAGAGACCCGTGGGCACAGTCGTCGATGACGCCGCCTCCGTGGAGTTCCGTGCCTTCTTCGAACAGCACTACGCGGAACTCTCCCGTCTCGCCCACCTCCTGACCGGTGAAGCGGACGCCGCCGACGACCTGGCCGCGGACGCGTTGCTGGCGCTGAGGACCGTCGGCACGGCCGGGTACAGGGAGGCCAGGACGACCGCCACGGCAAGCATCTGCTGCCGGGTCGACCAGAGGTAGAGGATCAGGCCGAGCGCCGCTCCCGCTCCGATCAGGACGGCCAGGCCGAGGCGCCCGGCGGGCTGCCGGAAGCGGGCGGCGTGCCGGCCGGCGCCCGGCAGCAGGAGGAGGACCGCGGCGAGCCGGCCGGCCGCCACGGGCCACAGACCGCTCGCCGGATCCGCCTGGGCGAGCCCGAGATACTGGACGGCCACCCCGAGGCTCGCCGCCAGGCCGTCCGCCGGCCGCCGGCCGCCGCCCGGAGGCTGCCGGGTCGTCATGTCCCCTGCCGCCACCGGCGACCAGCCACAGGGCGGGCACGGTGACGCAGATGCCCAGCCAGGCCGGCGGGCTCGGCCGGTCGTGCAGAAAGAGCACACCGCACACGACGGACAGGGCCACTCCGGTGACGGCGCTCACCGGTACCACGACGCTCATGGCACCGAAGTGCGTCGACGGGACAGCAGCCCGCCGGCGAAGTCGACGAGGCCGTAGCAGGCGGCGGAGGCAAGCGCGAGGAATGCACCCATCCGCTCCGGGTGCCCGGCCGCCGCCGTACCGATCCCGCCGGCCGGGATGTACGAGCTGCCGGCCGGCCCCCGCCACGGCACGGTGCTGCCGGTGACGGGGGCCGAGTACGAGCGGCTGCTCGCCGCCTGCCCGGAAGGACTCAGCTGACGAAGTACGTCGGGTTCGGCAGCTTGTAGGTACGGTCGGCGTAGCCGCCGTCCAGGTCCGAGTACTGGTCGCCGAAGTTGGCGATGATCTCGTACCCGAGGTCGTCCTCGATGTGCTCGCGGGTGCCGGACTTGTACTGGACGGTCGTGCAGTTCCAGGTGCCCGGGGTGGCGCAGTCACCCAGGTAGGCCGGCGGGTTGGCCTTGTCCTTGAGGAACATGTGGTCGGCGTCGAGGTTCACATCGGCGCCGACCTTCTTCAGGTTCGCCACGGCGGCGGTGCGCTGCGCCTCGCTGAGACCGGAGTTGTAGAAGACCTCGACGCCCTTGGACTCGGCGTACCGGACCAGCTCGGGGGTGCCGAAGACGGCGGGGCGGTCGGCGCGGTTCACGTAGTCGGCCCATGTGGTGCCGTTGTACGTGTAGTTGTAGCGCTTCTCGTAGTCGAGGCTGAGCAGCAGCGTGTCGTCGATGTCGAAGACGACGGCCGGCTTCTCGCCGTGCCGGTGCGCCTTGCGGGCCGTCTTGTCGATGTAGTGCCTGGCGTCGGCGTCGATGCGCGCCAGGTCCTTGGCGTACGGGCTGTCCGGGGACGCCTGGTAGACGCCGTTGCCGTCGGCGGTGGTGCCGTAGTAGGTGTCGATGTCCTTCACCAACTGCCCGATGTTGTAGGGCTCGTGGGTGGAGTTCGCCGTCGACTGACCGGCGGTGGCCGCGCCCGCGCCGTACAGCGCCGCGCCGGCAACGACACAGACGGCGCCGGCCGCGACCGCCTTGAGGGACTTCCGCATGGATTCTCCGGATCTGGTGAATGGGAGTGATGTACCAGGTCACAGACTGTCTACGCGCATCACACCTACACGGGGAGCCTTGTTATCCGATCGATACGCAGCCGAGGGAGGCGGCCCTGCTCACTGTGCGGGTGTCTGCGAAACGGCACGATCAGCACTCCTTCCAGGGTGCCCAGCCCCCGAGGTAGGCCGTCCTGGTCGCCGACCGGGCCTGTGCGTCCGTCAGGTGGGGCCGGTTCTCCGCGGCGGTGACGGCCGCGCCGGGGCCGGTGTTGCGGTACTCGGCGAACCGCTGGTCCTGCCAGGGGTAGGTGGCCGACATGTCGGCGTAGGGGGCGACCGCGTCGATGCCCGGGCCGAGCCAGGTGTCGCGGACGGTGAACATCGGGCGGGCGGTGCGGTCGGAGCCGGGCACCCAGGGGCGGGCCAGCTTGTAGTGGGCGTCCGGGGCCTCGCTGGTGACCCTGCTGCGCGGGACCAGGTAGCCGCGCGGGTTGGCGACGGCCGTGGAGGGCGCGAAGACGAAGCCGTAGGGTGCTGTGGCCAGGTCCGTCCGGTTCAGGGTGTGGAAGTGGCAGTGCTCGTACACCCGTTCCGCCACGGCTTGGTGGGGTTGTAGTTCTGCAGGCTGTAGTAGAAGACGCTGAGCACCGGGTAGGCGATGAAGCCCAGCATCAGCAGGTACGGCAGCCTGCGCGGGGTCGCGGAGGCACGGCGCCGCCGGGGCGCGGGCGGTTTCGCCACGGCTGCGGCTTGGGCCATGACTGTTCTCCGTTCGCGATAGGGAGTGCAGGAAGCGCTTGCTACATGTCCATGGGTGAGGTGCTTCCCGGCATGGGGGTGGGTCAGCCGGCGTACGGGTCCGGGACCGTGCCCGGGCGGGCCAGGAACTCGAAGTCGCAGCCGGTGTCGGCCTGCGTGATCTGCTCGTTGTGGAGCGCGCCGTAACCGCGCGCGTAACGGGCTGGCGGCGGGGTCCACTCGGCCCGCCTGCGTGCCAGCTCCGCGTCGTCCACGTGGAGATGAAGGGTGCGGGCGTCGACGTCCAGGGTGATGGAGTCGCCGGTGCGCACCAGCGCCAGCGGTCCGCCGACGTACGACTCCGGCGCCACGTGCAGCACGCAGGCGCCGTAACTCGTGCCGCTCATCCGGGCGTCGGAGATCCGGACCATGTCCCGCACGCCCTGCTTGAGCAGGTGCTCGGGGATCGGCAGCATGCCGTACTCGGGCATGCCGGGGCCGCCCTTGGGCCCGGCGTTGCGCAGCACCAGCACGCTGTCGGCGGTGATGCCGAGCGAGGGGTCGTTGATGGTGCGCTGCATCGTCCGGTAGTCGTCGAAGACGACGGCCGGACCGGTGTGCTCGAGCAGCCGGGGTTCGGCGGAGATGTGCTTGATGACGGCGCCGTCCGGGCAGAGGTTGCCGCGCAGGACCGCGACTCCGCCCTCTGCCGCGACCGGGTTGCCGCGGGGCCGGATGACGTCGTCGTTGTGCACCTGTGCGCCCCTCAACTGCTCGCGCAGGGTGTTGTACGAGACCGTCGGCCGGTCCAGGTGGAGCAGATCGGGGATCCGGGAGAGGAAGCCGGGCAGGCCGCCCGCGAAGTGGAAGTCCTCCATGAGGTAGCGCTGTCCGCCGGGGCGGACGTCGGCGAGGACCGGGACCGTGCGGGCGATGCGGTCGAAGTCGTCCAGGGTGAGCCGGACTCCGGCCCGGCCCGCCATGGCGATCAGGTGGATCACGGCGTTGGTGGAGCCACCGAGGCCCAGGACGGTCGTCACGGCGTCCTCGAAGGCCTCGCGGGTGAGGATCTCGCTCAGCTTCCGGTCCCGGTGGACCAGTTGGACGATCGTCAGGCCCGCCTTGGCGGCCATCCGGTCGTGTCCGGAGTCCACCGCCGGGATGCTGGACGCACCGGGCACGGTCACGCCGAGCGCCTCGGCGGCGGCGGTGAGCGTGGACGCCGTACCCATGGTCATGCAGTGGCCGGGTGAGCGGGCCAGGCCGCTCTCCAGTTCGGTCATCTCGCAGTCGCCGATGAGGCCGGCCCGCTTGTCGTCCCAGTACTTCCACATGTCGGTACCGGAGCCGAGCACCTCGTCGCGCCAGTGCCCCGGGAGCATGGGCCCGGCCGGCACGAAGACGGCCGGCAGATCCACGGAGGCGGCACCCATCAGCAGGGCGGGCGTGGACTTGTCGCAGCCGCCCATCAGCACGGCGCCGTCCACCGGGTACGACCGCAGCAGCTCCTCCGTCTCCATCGCGAGCATGTTGCGGTAGAGCATCGGGGTCGGCTTCTGGAAGGTCTCGCTGAGCGTGGAGACCGGGAACTCGAGGGGGAAGCCGCCCGCCTGCCACACTCCGCGCTTGACGGCCTGGGCTCGGTCACGGAGGTGGACGTGGCAGGGGTTGATGTCGGACCAGGTGTTGAGAATGGCGATGACCGGCTTGCCGAGGTGCTCCTCGGGCAGGTAGCCGAGCTGGCGGGTGCGGGCGCGGTGGCTGAAGGAGCGCAGGCCGTCGGTGCCGTACCACTGGTGGCTTCTCAGGTCCTGAGGGCGCTTGCGGGGTGCGTCCTTTTCGCGGGGTGCGTTCATATCGACCATCCGGCGGCGATGGCGGCGACCTCGGCCCGCTCGTCCTCGGGCAGCGGCTTGCTCGGCGGGCGGACGTCCCGGCGGCACAGGCCGAGCGCGGCGAGCGCCTCCTTGACGACGGTGACGTTGTTGGCGGAGCCGTGAGCAGCGCGCAGCTCCTCGAAGCGGCGGATGCGCTCCCAGATCTTCATGGCGGCGGGGTAGTCACCGGATCGAAGCGCTTCGAGCATGTTCAGCGAAACGGCCGGGGCGACGTTCACCAGCCCGGAGGTGAAGCCGGTGGCGCCCGCGGAGAAGTAGGAGGGGGCGTACGGCTCGGCGAGACCGGCGACCCAGACGAACCGGTCGAGGCCCGCGTCCCGCGCGAAGGCCGCGAACCGTGCGGCATCCGGGACGGCGTACTTGACGCCGATGACGTTCGGGCAGTGGTCGGCGAGTTCGGCGAGGCGGGCGCCGGGCAGCTGGGCGTTGCGGAGGTACGGCACCACGCCCAGCTCGGGGACCGCCTCGGCGATGGCGCGGTGGTAGTCGACCCAGCCGGCGGCCGAGACATACGGGTGGACGGGCTGGTGGACCATGACCATCTGGGCGCCGAGATCGCGGGCGTGCCGGGCGGAGGCGATCGCGGTGGGCACGTCGTGCCCGACGCCGACGAGGATCACCGCACGGCCGCCCGCCTCCTCGACGGTCGACTCGGTGACGAGGCGGTGCTCTTCGGGGGTGAGGGCGTAGAACTCGCCGGTGTTGCCGTTGGGGGTGAGGGTGCCGATCCCGCCGTCGAGCAGGCGACGCAGCACGGCCCGGTGGGTGTCCCGGTCGACGGAGCCGTCCTCGGCGAAGGGGGTCACCGGGATGGCCACCACGTCGGCCAGGGCCGCCCGCTGGGTCTCGAACGTCACGCTGCTCATTGATGACCTTCCTCTGGCTGGGGCTCGGTGCCCGAGGGGAAAGCTCGCCGTACGAAGGACGCGATGTGTGCGTACAGGGCGGTTGCGGCGCCGTCCGCGTCACCGGCGAGCGCCAGCCGCAGGATCTCCCGGTGCTCGGTGGCCTCCCGCTCCCAGGACGGGTCGGCCGCCCAGGCGACGGCGGAGACGAGGGCGGCCTGGTCGCGGACCTCGTCCAGCATCCGGCCGAGCAGCGGGTTGCCGCAGGGCAGGTAGAGGGCGCGGTGGAACTCCCGGTTGGCGAGCGAGCGTTCGGCGGTGTCGGTGGCGTCGCCGGCGCGGGTCAGCGCGTCGCGGGCGTCTTCGAGGGACGCCCCGCGCCGCACCGCCCGCCGCAGGGCCTCCGGCTCCAGCAGCAGCCGCACGTCGTAGACCTCGCGTGCCATGTCCGCGTCCACCCTGCGCACCGTGACGCCCTTGTACTGGCTCATCACGACCAGGCCGGTCCCGGCGAGCGTCTTCAGGGCCTCCCGCACCGGGGTCTTGGACACCCCGAACTGCGCGGCCAGCTCCGTCTCGACCAGGGCCTGGCCGGGCGTCAGCTGCCCCGTCAGGATGCGGTGCCTGATCGCGTCCAGCACGTATTGCGTGCGGGACGGGATCGGGATGGGCACAGAGGTCATGCGGCCCTCTCGGATCTCACATATCGCGTCTCATATATGACGTACGAAGTACGACGCGTTGAAGGTAGGAGGGGGCCCGCGTTTCGTCAATGCTTCTGACAAAGGAAGCCGGGCTGCGGGGCGGAGACGCTCAGACGGTGCGGGTGCCGTCTTCGACCGCCATGTGCGTGGGCCGGCCGGAGACGGCGGCGGCGCGGGCGGCGGCCGCCTCGCGGGTCAGCGTGGGCCCAACATGCGTGACGAGCAGCTCGCGCACGCGGGCGTCGCGGGCGATCCGGCCGGCGTCCTCGGGCGTCAGATGCACCTGTTGCGATGCTTCGCCTTCGCGATGCTCGTCGATGTCCGCCTCGCACAGGAACAGGTCCGCGCGGGAGGCGAGTTCGGCGAGGGCCGGGCAGGGCCCGCTGTCCCCGGAGTACGCCAGTACGCTCCCCTGGCACTCGGCGCGCAGCCCGTACGCCTCGGTGTCGTGGGCGACGGCGCGGGCGGCGAGGCGGAGGTTCCAGTGCCGGACGTCGTGGCCGTCGTACAGGTCCCGGAAGTCGAGGACGCCCTTCAGGAAGTCGACGTCCGGTCGCCCGAAGAAGCCGGCCAGCCGACGGGCGCAGTCCGGTGGGGCGTACACCGGGACCGGCGCGGGCGGGGTCATCCCGCCGTAGGCGAACGCGTAGGCGGCCGCGAGCAGGTCGGCGCTGTGGTCGGCGTGCAGGTGCGAGATCCAGATCGCGGTGAGCCGCGCGGGGTCCGTGTGCCGCTGCAACGCGGCGAACGTCCCGGGGCCCGCGTCCACCCACACCTCGGCGCCCCCGCCGGACAGCAGGTACCCGGAGCACGGCCGGTCGGGGCCCGGGTGGGGGGAGGCGGTGCCGAGGACGGTGAGGGTGAGCGGCATGGGAGCGAGCGTACGACGGAGAGGTCCGGTCAGGGCGCCGGAAGCGTGAACACCAGGTACAGCACGGACAGCGGCGGCACCAGGGCGAGCAGGGCCGCCCAGACGCGCGCCGCCGACCAGCGTCGCTTCCAGGGCAGCAGCCACGCGGTGAGCAGGGCCGCGAACGAGAGCGGGCCGCCGAGGAGGAGCATGCCGTAGATACAGGTCAGCGCCGTGTCCAGGGCGGCCGAGCAGTCGTCGGGGCCACAGCTGTCCGTGGCCATGGCGGACAGTCCGCCGAAGAGGAGGGCGAGCGGGCCGAGCGGAACCATCAGGGCCGTCGCCACCGCGGGCGCCACCCAGCCCCGGGGATCCCGTTCCTTCCCGGCCGCCGGGCCCGGCACCGTCGCGATGTGCTGTGTCGTCATGTGGTCATCGAACCGGCACCGCCGGGCCCGGCACACCGGCCGGGGTACTCATGCCGTACCTGTCCTCCTACTCAGTGCCGCTGCTACGGCCGCCACCCCGGGTCCCGCCCACTCAGTCCAACCGCCCGGTCCAGCAGCGGTGCGTCCGCCGGGACCGGGACGACCGGGCCGAACAGGCCGTTGCCGCGGCCGGGGTCGTCGGCGGCGGCGAGGAGGAAGCCGTGGGCCGATTCCAGGGCGGCCGGGTCCGGGGCGTAGTCCTGGCCGGTGGCACGGGCCAGGTCCCAGCCGTGGATCACCAGTTCGTCGGCGACGACGGCGCCCGCGACCGCGCCCGGCAGGTCCCCCCCGCCGGCCCGGGTGCCGCCGGTCCAGGCGGCCGGGTCGCGCCAGGCGTCGGCCAGGTCGTCCAGCGCCTTGGGCAGCTCCTCGCGCCAGCCGGGGCCGATGTCCGGGGCGGCGGCGTTCGGGTTCGTGTCGGTCGTCGCGCCGAGGTCCTTGCGGGCCGCGTCCCGGAAGGCCACGGACAACATCAGGATGTGCCCCAGCAGGTTCCGCACCGCGCAGTCCGGGCACGGCGTGACGGCCGTCAGCTGCGCGTCGGCCACGGACTCCGCGAGCCGCGCCACGATCCTGGTCTGCGGGCCGAGATCCACCATGGTCATGCCCTCACTCCTCGGGGGTTGCGCTTCTCGTACGGAGGACTGACCGCTTGGCTCCCCGGAACTCATCGGTGTCACGAAGGGTCGCTCGGAAATTCAGTCCCGGGACGGCACACCTAGAGCACCTGACCGATCCCGAGGTCCCCGCCTCAGGCCCACGATGGCCGGGCATGACGACTTCCTGGACCGTGGTCCGCGTCCTGCGGGACCGCAATGCGGGGCTGTACCTCATCGGCCTGGTGGTGTCCGCCTTCGGCACCTCCTCGCTGTGGCTGGCGTCGGGTGTGTGGGTCAAGGACCTCACGGGGGCCGCGGTGGCCGCGCGGGCCGTGCCGTCGGACGCGGTGGCCCTGGTGTCGGGTGTGGCCAGCGGTCTGGGCCTGCCCTGCGTGCTGATCGCCGCGTTCACCGCCGTCCAGCACGAGACCCCCGGCCCGCTGCTGGGCCGCGCGACGGCCACCGCCAACACGCTGATCTTCACCCCGAACGTGCTCGGCCTCGCCCTCGGGGCCGGCCTGGTCGAACTGGCCGGTACCGGGCTGCTGTTGCCGATCTACGGCCTCGCGCTGGTCCTGACGGCGGTCCCGCTGGCTCAGCGGGCGGACAGCGCCTCCCGCACCGCCGCCAGGTCGCCGTCCGACGCCAACCCGGCGTGATACAGCCGCAGTTCCGTGGCCCCCTCGGCACGCGCGCGTGCCGCGTCCGATGCGAGCGTGCCGGGACTGCCGCCCATGCCGGTGACGACCGTGAGGTTTGCGGCCAGCACCGTCCGTTCCCGCGCCCGTTCGGCGAACGGTGCCAGCAGCGCCGTACCTCCCGTGCAGGGCACCACCACGCCGTCGGCCACCGACAGGATGTGGGCGGGATCGACGCCCGCGTTGGCGCCGCAGTGGTAGGAGACGGGGTCGGCGTGCAGCAGGATCTGGAAGGCGTCGGACGCGGCGGCGCGTACGGCGGCGACGGCCTCCTCCTGGAGGGTGCGGGCGGTCCGCTCGCGCCACGCGCGCGTGGCGGCCGCCGTGTCCTGGCCGAGCAGCTTCTCGGCCGTGGGCCAGCCCTCGTCGTCCGCCGCGCCCCGCCACAGCGGCTCCAGCGCGGTCCGCACGGCCGCCGCCAGCTCGTCGGCGTCGAGGCCCTGTCCGCCGTAGCCGGCGCGGCAGGACGGGCAGAAGCACAGGGACATCAGGTACTGCCCGGCGTCCCCGAGGCCCACGCCGGAGGTCTTGTCGTGGGCGTGCAGGTGCTGGAGCCCGTACCAGCCGAGGGACTCCAGCTCGGTGCCGTGGGCGCCGGGGCGTACGGCGGCCTCGGCGGCCAGGTCGACCAGGTACGCGCGTGTGGCGGGCTGGGCGATGCAGGGGGCCCACGGGTAGCGGTCCCCGTAGGCGTTGACGACCGAGGTGTCCGGATGCTCGGCGCCCAGCCGGGAGTTGTGGGCGAGGACGACCCAGGTGTGCACCTCCAGACCGGCGCCGGTGAGGGCCTCGGCGGCCTCGCCGTACGCGTTGCCGGGGGCCCAGCGGCCGGCGGGGTACGGGCGCAGGCCGCGGCCCGCCCAGCGGTCGCCCGGCGGATACAGGACGGCCGCGTACTCGGCGGTGACGATGCGGTGGCGCGGGTGGCGGGGGGTCAGGGTCCGGGTGGAGTGGTAGGCGGCGGCCAGGGTCACCTGCTCCACGCCGGTACCCGCGATGCGCGCGGGCGCCTCCGGGTCCCCGTTGACGTCCCAGGGGTAGACGAACGCCGACGCCTTCACGCGTCCTCCTCCAGCAGCGCGTACCCACGCTCGATCAGCTGAGCGAGCTGTTTGACATGGTCCTCGCCCGGCTCGTGCAGCGGGGGCCGGACCTCGCCGACGTCCAGGCCGCGCAGCCGTACGCCGGCCTTGACGAGGGAGACGGCGTAGCCCCGGCCCTGGGCGCGCAGTTCGACGAACGGGCGGTAGAAACCGTCCAGGAGGTGCTGGACGGTGGTCGTGTCGCCCGTCTCCAGGGCACGGTGGAAGGCGAGGGCGATCTCCGGGGCGAAGCAGAACACGGCCGAGGAGTACAGGGTGATGCCGAGGGCGCGGTAGGCGAGCTGGGTCTGCTCGGCGGTGGGCAGGCCGTTGAAGTACAGGAAGTCGCCGGGGGCCTCGGTGCGGACGGCGCTGACGATCCGCTGCATCAGGTCGAGGTCACCGAGGCCGTCCTTGAGGCCGATGACGCCGTCGGTGCGGGCGAGTTCGACCACGGTCCGCGGGGTGAAGACCGCGTTGTCACGCTGGTAGACGATGACCGGCAGGGCGGTGGCCGCGGCGACCTCCCGGTAGTGCCGCAGCAGTCCCTCCTGGCCGGCGAGCACGAGGTACGGCGGCATCGCGAGGAGGCCGTCGGCGCCCGCGTCCGCGGCGAGACGTGCGTAGCGGACGGCGAGCGCGGTGCCGTAGCCGGCGCCCGCGACGACCGGGACGCGGCCCTCGGCCGCCTCCACCGCCACCCGGACGCAGGCCTGGAACTCCTCCGGCAGCAGCGCGTGGAACTCCCCGGTGCCGCAGCAGGCGAACACGGCGGCGGCACCGGCCGCGACCCCCCGGCGCACATGGGTGCGGTAGACGTCGAGGTCGAGTGAGCCGTCGGGGCCGTAGGCCGTGACGGGGAAGAACAGCGGCCCGCTCGGATCGCGGAGCCGGGCGGCGAGAGGGGCTGGCGTCACGGGCGCTCCCTGTCGGTGCATGCTTCTGACCGTTGTCTATGTTTCTGAACGAACTCACGCTACGGGTCCGCGTCGGAGCGGGTCAAGCGCATCAAGAGGCAAGACAGCGGCGGATTCCACCCTGTCACGGCACACTTGACGAGGCATGTCGCCGCTCCCTAGCGTGTCCATGCATGTGAATTTCGTCCACACATACGGTCCACACATACGGCCGTTGACCGCCAAGGAGACCGAGAATGCCCGCTCCCCGCACCGTTCTGCTCACCGGCGCCACCGGCGGGGTCGGCTCCCTGATGCGGTCCCTGCTGCCCGGCTACGGCCACTCGCTGCGCCTGTTCGACATGCGCCCCGTCGACGGCGAGCCGGACGCGATCACCGCGGACCTCTCCGACAAGGAGGCGGTGCGCGAGGCGGTGCGCGGGGTGGACGCGATCATCCACCTCGCCGGGATCTCCCTGGAGGCATCCTTCGAGAAGATCCTGAAGTCGAACATCGAGGGCACCTACAACCTGTACGAGGCCGCCCGCCTGGAAGGCGTGCCCCGGATCGTCTTCGCCTCCTCCAACCACGCCGTCGGCTTCACCCCGGCCCCGGGCGCGGGCGATCCGCTCATCCCGGTCGACACCCCGCACCGCCCGGACACCTTCTACGGCCTGTCGAAGTCCTTCGGCGAGGACCTGGCCCAGCTCTACTGGGACAAGCACGGCCTGGAGACCGTCTCGGTGCGCATCGGCTCCTGCTTCCCCGAGCCGACCAGCGTGCGCATGCTCTCGGTGTGGATGAGCCCGGCCGACGGCGCCCGCCTCTTCCACGCGGCCCTGACCGCGGAGCACGTCGGCCACACGGTGGTCTACGGCTCCTCCGCCAACACGCGCCTGTGGTGGGACCTCACGACCGCACGGGCACTCGGCTACGAGCCGCAGGACGACTCCGAGCCGTACGCCGGGAAGCTGATCGCCGAGCAGGGCGATCTGGACCCGCGGAACCCGGCCCACAGCCACCTGGGCGGGCACTTCGTCAGCGACCCGCCGATCTGGCCCTACTGACCCGCGCGACTGCGTCGCGACGGCGGAAAAGGATCGCTCACAGCGGCGGGCGGGCACCGAACGGGCCCGCCCGCCACCGTGTTCGGGCATGCACGGCGCCCGCTCCCACCCCGCGGCGCACGGCGCCGCAGGTCCGCGGCGGGCACATCGCGCGGCAAGCGGGCGCACCCGGGCAGCATCGGATCCGCAACAGGCCTGGTCAGCGCCGCGCACCCGCTGTAGAACTTCCCCCATGGGCCCGAACGGGCAGCTCCGCGGGGAAGTGGGTGACGAGATGGGCACAAGGACGGCGGAAGAACGCCGGCGCGAGATCGTGCGGGCCGCGCGCGCCACCGGCTCGGTCGACGTCACCGCGCTCGCCGCCGAGCTGGACGTGGCCAAGGAGACCGTCCGGCGCGATCTGCGCGCCCTGGAGGACCACGGCCTGCTCCGCCGCACCCACGGGGGCGCCTGTCCGGTGGAGAGCGCCGGCTTCGAGACGACGCTCTCCTTCCGCGCCACCAGCCATGTGCCCGAGAAACGCAGGATCGCGGCCGCCGCCGCCGAGCTGCTCGGGGACGCCGAGACCGTCTTCGTCGACGAGGGCTTCACCCCGCAGCTCATCGCCGAGGCACTGCCGAGGGACCGGCCGCTGACCGTGGTCACCGCGTCCCTGCCGGTCGCGGGCGCCCTCGCTGAGGCCGAGCACATCTCGGTGCTGCTGCTCGGCGGCCGGGTCCGCCCGGGCACGCTCGCCACCGTCGACCACTGGACGACGAAGATGCTGGCCGGCTTCGTCGTCGACCTCGCCTACATCGGGGCCAACGGCATCTCCCGCGAACACGGCCTGACCACGCCCGACCCGGCGGTCAGCGAGGTCAAGGCGCAGGCGATCCGGGCCGCGCGGCGGACCGTGTTCGCGGGCGTGCACACCAAGTTCGGCGCGGTCAGCTTCTGCCGGTTCGCCGAGGTCGGCGCGCTGGCGGCGATCGTGACGAGCACCCTGCTCCCGGCCGCCGAGGCCCACCGTTACTCCCTGCTGGGCCCGCAGGTCATCCGGGTCTGAACTCCCCACTCGTCCCCCTGGGGGCGTTCCACACCTCCGGGCGCCCCTTATGCCCTCATATCTCCAGGAGCGATCCATGCGCACCCCGAGCCGACGGAGGCCGCGAGCCACGCTCGCCATGGCCGCCGCAGGGACGCTGCTCGCCCCGCTGCTCTCCGGCTGCTGGGCCGGTGCGGGCGGGACCGGTTCCGGCGGCGACTCCATCAACGTCCTGATGGTCAACAACCCCCAGATGACCGAGCTGCGGAAGCTGACCGCCGGGCACTTCACGAAAGAGACCGGCATCAAGGTCAACTTCACGGTCCTGCCCGAGAACGACGTCCGCGACAAGATCAGCCAGGACTTCGCCAACCAGGCCGGCCAGTACGACGTGGCCACCCTGTCCAACTACGAGATACCCATCTACGCCCGCAACGGCTGGCTGCACCCGATGAACACGTACGTCGCGAAGGACCCGTCGTACGACGAGCAGGACGTCCTGGGCCCCATGCGCCAGTCCCTCACCGGCGACGACGGCAAGCTCTACGGTCAGCCCTTCTACGGCGAGTCGTCCTTCCTGATGTACCGCAAGGACGTGTTCGCGGCGAAGGGCCTGACGATGCCCGCCCACCCCACCTGGCGGCAGGTCGCCGACCTCGCCGCACGGGTGGACGGGGCGCGGCCCGGCATGAAGGGCATCTGTCTGCGTGGGCTGCCCGGCTGGGGCGAGCTGATGGCACCGTTGACGACGGTCGTGAACACCTTCGGCGGCACCTGGTTCGACAAGGACTGGAAGGCCCGGCTCGACTCCCCGGCCTTCGAAAAAGCGACGAAGTTCTACGTCGGCCTGGTCCGCGAGCACGGCGAGTCCGGCGCCGCCCAGTCCGGCTTCGCCGAGTGCCTGAACAACATGACCCAGGGCAAGGTCGCCATGTGGTACGACGCCACCTCCGCGGCCGGACTGCTGGAGGCGGCCGGGTCCCCGGTCAGGGGCAGGCTCGGTTACGCCCCCGCCCCCGTACAGGAGACGAAGTCCTCCGGCTGGCTCTACACCTGGGCCTGGGGCATCCAGCAGGCCTCCCGCAACCCCGACAAGGCCTGGAAGTTCGTCTCCTGGGCGTCCGGCAAGGGCTACGAGCAGCTCGTCGGCGACACCAGCGGCTGGTCGGACGTCCCGGCGGGCAAGCGCGCGTCGACCTACGAGAACGCCGCCTACCGCAAGGAGGCCGCCGCCTTCCAGGACATGACCCGGGAGGCCATCGAGAGCGCCCGGCCGAACGACCCCGGCGTACAGCCGCGTCCCGCGCCCGGCATCCAGTTCGTCGGCATCCCCGAGTTCACCGACCTCGGCACCAAGGTCTCCCAGGAGATCAGCGCGGCCATTGCCGGACGCCAGTCCGTCACCTCGGCCCTGAGGAAGTCCCAGAAACTCGCCGAGCAGATCTCCAAGGAGTACGAGGGACGATGACAGCGACGACAACGGCCCCGCTCGCGGCCACCCCCGCACGGACGGTACGGCAGCCCCCGGCCCGGCTGCGGGCCTGGGCCACCCGCGCCCCACTGCTGCCGGCCCTGGTCTTCATGATCGCGGTGACCCAGCTGCCGTTCGTGGCCACGCTGGTGATCTCCTTCTTCGACTGGAACGCCCTCTATCCCAAGGCCCGCCGCTTCACCGGCCTCGACAACTACCACCAGGTACTCACCGACGCCGGCCTGCGCCACTCGGTGTGGACGACCGTGCTGCTCACGGTGGCGGTGGTACTGGCCAGCCTGGTGCTGGGGCTCGTGCTGGCCCTGTTGCTGGACCGCAGGTTCCGCGGCCGGGGCATCGTCCGCACCCTGCTCATCGCGCCCTTCCTGGTGGTGCCGGTGGCCGCCGCCCTGCTCTGGAAGCATGTGCTCTACAACCCCGAATACGGCCTGCTCAATGGGCTGTTGCACTATGTGGGCGGCCCACAGCTGGACTGGATCTCGCACACGCCGCTGCTCGCGGTCGAGGTTTCCCTGGTGTGGCAGTGGACGCCGTTCATGATGCTGATCCTGCTGGCCGGACTGCAGAGCCGGGACCAGCAGCAGATCGAGGCCGCCCGGGTCGACGGCGCGAGCGACTGGCAGGTCTTCCGCCACCTCACCCTGCCCCACCTGCGCCGCTACCTGGAGCTGGGCGCCCTGCTCGGGTCGATCTACATCGTGCAGAACTTCGACGCGGTCTTCACGATCACCTCCGGCGGCCTCGGCACCGCGAACCTGCCCTACACCGTCTACCAGAGCTTCTACCAGGCCCACGAGAACGGGCTCGCATCCGCCGCGGGCGTCCTGGTGGTCATCGGCTCGATCGTCATCGCCACCTTCGCGCTGCGCGTGGTGTCGTCCCTGTTCCGCGAGGAGGTGTCCCGCGCATGAGTACCGTACGGCGAGGCGGGCTGGGTCTGCTGGCCTGGCTGACCGGGATCGTGTTCTTCCTGCCGATCGCGTGGATGGCGCTGACGTCGTTCCACTCGGAAGCCGACGCGGCGGCCAACCCGCCCTCCTTCGCGGCGTCGCTGACGCTCGACGGCTACCGCGAGTTCTTCGGCAGCGGCGGCGGCGCGAGCCCCTGGCCCGCGCTCATCAACTCGACGGTGGCGTCGGTGGCGTCGACGCTCTGCGTTCTCCTGCTGGCCCTCCCGGCGGCCTACGCGCTGTCGATCCGGCCGGTGCGGAAGTGGACGGACGTGCTGTTCTTCTTCCTGTCCACGAAGATGCTCCCGGCCGTGGCGGGCCTGCTGCCGATCTACCTCTTCGCCAAGAACGCCGGGATGCTCGACAACATCTGGCTCCTGGTCATCCTCTACACCTCCATGAACCTGCCGATCGCGGTGTGGATGATGCAGTCCTTCCTCGCCGAGGTGCCGGTCGCCGTCATCGAGGCGGCACGGGTGGACGGTGCCCGGCTGCCGGTCATCCTCGCGCGCGTGGTGGCCCCCATCGCCCTGCCCGGCATCGCCGCGACCGCACTGATCTGCTTCATCTTCAGCTGGAACGAGCTGCTGTTCGCCCGGGTCCTGACGGGCGTGGTCGCCGAGACCGCCCCCGTCTTCCTGACCGGCTTCATCACCAGCCAGGGCCTGTTCCTGGCCAAGGTGTGCGCCGCGTCGCTCGTCGTCTCCCTGCCGGTGCTCGCCGCGGGGTTCGCCGCCCAGGACAAGCTGGTCCAGGGCCTGTCGTTGGGAGCCGTGAAATGAAGGCCGCCGTCATCGAGTCCGTGGGCCGCGCCGTCGTCACCGAGGTCCCGGACCCGACGCCAGGGCCCCGCGAGGTCGTCGTCGAGGTCGCCGCGTGCGGTCTGTGCGGCACGGACCTGCACATCCTTCAGGGCGAGTTCGCGCCCAAGCTGCCGATCGTGCCCGGACACGAGTTCGCGGGCACGGTCGTCGGCGTCGGCACCCAGGTCACCGAGGTCGCGGTCGGCGACCGGGTGGCCGTGGACCCCTCCCTGTACTGCTACGAGTGCCGCTACTGCCGTACCGGCCACAACAACCTGTGCGAACGGTGGGCCGCGATCGGCGTCACGACGGCGGGCGGGGCGGCGAAGTACGCGCTCGCCCCGGTCGCCAACTGCGTGAAGCTCCCCGAGCACGTGCGCGCCGAGGACGCGGCCCTGGTGGAGCCGCTGTCCTGCGCGGTGCGCGGCTACGACGTCCTGCGCTCCCGCCTCGGCGCCCACGTACTGATCTACGGCTCCGGGACCATGGGCCTGATGATGCTGGAGCTGGCCAAACGGACCGGCGCGGCGAGCGTGGACGTGGTCGACGTGAACCCGGCCCGCCTGGAGACGGCCCGCCGGCTCGGCGTCTCGGGCGCGGCGGCGGGCGCGGACGAACTGGACCGGCCGCAGGGCTGGGACGTGGTCGTGGACGCGACCGGCAACGCGGCGGCGATCCAGGACGGCCTGGACCGGGTGGCGAAAGCGGGCACGTTCCTGCAGTTCGGGGTGGCCGACTACGCGACCCGCGTGACGATCGACCCGTACCGCGTCTACAACCAGGAGATCACCATCACCGGTTCCATGGCGGTACTGCACAGCTTCGAGCGGGCGGCCGAGCTGTTCGCCGGCGGGGTGCTGGACCCGGAGGTGTTCATCAGCGACCGGGTCCCGCTGGAGCGGTACCCGCAGGCGCTGGAGCAGTTCGCGGCGGGTGTGGGGCGGAAGATCGTCGTGGTGCCGTAACCCGTTCGGCAGGTAAGGGAACAGTAAAGCGGTGTCGTTCGTTCACCGGGCATGACAGCTATGACCCCTGGCTCGAACATCCCTCTCTCCGCCGTGCGCGTGACGGTGGACGTCGCCGCTCCGGTGCGGCTCGACGTGTCGGGCCTGCTGCTCACGGGCGACGGCAAGGTGCGTTCCGACGACGACTTCATCTTCTACAACCAGCCGGCCGGACCGGGCGTGAGCTACCGATCCGGCGGCGGTGCCGCGCCCGACGCGATCACGGTGGACACCGCCGCCGTGCCGCCGGACATCGACAGGATCGTGGTCACGGCCAGCCCGGACGCGGCCGGCCAGACCTTCCAGGGCGTCGAGCCGACGGCCACGATCCGTGAGGCGGACGGCGGCGCGGTGCTGGCCACGTTCACCCCGCCGCAGCTCGGCAGCGAGACCGCGCTGGTCGTCGTGGAGATCTACCGCCGGGGCGGCCAGTGGAAGGCCCGCGCCGTCGGCCAGGGGTACGCCAACGGGCTGGCCGGTATCGCGACGGACTTCGGCGTGACGGTGGAGGAGCCGGCCGCCGCCCCCGCGTCCCCGGCGCGACAGCCGGCCGCCCCGCCGGCCCCGCCGGCCCCGGCGGTGTCGGCGCCCCCGGTCCCGTCGGCACCCCCGGCTCCCCCGGTGCCGCCCGCTCCGCCCGTGCCGGGCGCCGGGAAGATCAACCTGGACAAGGGCCGGGTCAGTCTGCAGAAGAACCAGACCGTGTCCCTGGTCAAGGGCGGGCGCCCGCTGCTCTCCCGGGTGCAGATGGGCCTCGGCTGGGAGCCCGCCTTCCGCGGCAAGGACATCGACCTGGACGCCTCGGTCATCGCCTACGGCCCGCAGCGCAACCACATCGACAGCTGCTACTTCGGCAAGCTGACGATCCTGAAGGGCGCGGTCAAGCACTCCGGGGACAACCTGACCGGCGAGGGCGGGGGCGACGACGAGGTGATCGTGGTCGACCTCGGCCGGCTGCCGCAGGAGGTCACCGGACTGGTCTTCACGGTCAACTCCTTCTCCGGCCAGAAGTTCACGGAGGTCGCCAAGGCGTACTGCCGCCTCGTCGACCCGGCGACCGGGGAGGAACTCGTCCGCTTCGACCTCACCGGCGCCGAACCGCAGACCGGCGTGCTGATGGCCAAGCTCATCCGGCAGTTCTCCGGGGAGTGGGACATGACGGCCCTGGGCGACTTCGTCAAGGCCCGCACCGTCCGCAACATGGTGGAACCGGGGGCGAGGGCGCTGTAGCGGGGCTGCCGCGGCACGTCGTGGTGCCGGGGGCGATCGCCGCTGACCGCGGCTCGCACCCCGGCCGCGGCGCCGGGGTATCTGAGGCCCCTGCGGGGGCGCCCCACCGGACGAACCGCGCCGGGCTACAGCCGCAGCCCCTCCGTCAGCAACGTCAGATAACGGCGGATCTCCTCGCCCTGCCCGCTCCCCAGCTCCGACGCCGTGGCCACCCCGTGCGCCAGCCGCAGCACCTCGACCGGCTCCAGGTCGGCCCGCAGGACCCCGTCCGCCTGTGCCGCGCCCACGAGCCGGCTCGCCGCACCCTTCACCGCCGTACCGCACGCCGTGCCGCACGCCGTCGGTGCCGCCGAGCCGCCGTCCGTGACCGCCGCCCCCAGGAGCGCCTTCATGCCCCGCAGCTGGATCGTGGCGACGCACAGCTCGTTCAGCCACTCCATGAGCGCCTCACCCGGCGGCAGCTCCATGGCCAGTTCGTCGGCCCGCCTCCCCAGCGCCTCGATCCGGTCCACGTACGCGGCCTCCAGCAGCGCGTGCCGGGTGGGGAAGTGCCGGTAGAGCGTGCCCGATCCGACGCCCGCCCGCTTGGCGATCTGGTCGAGCGAGGCGTTCTCCCCCTGTTCGGCGAACGCCTCCGCCGCCACCGCCAGCAACCGCTCGTAGTTCCGCCGGGCGTCCGCGCGCATGGGCCTGACCTGCGTCATCCGGGAACTCCTTGCGGGCGGTGGCTGTCCCGGCATTTTATCGAGCCTCGGACAGGGAGCACCGGCGGACACGGATGCGGCCCGCACCCCGCCGGGGGAAGTGCGGGCCACGCTCAGGGCCGGCCGTGCCTGGTGCAGGCGCGGCGTGGAGTTCAGCCGCGCTTCTGCCGCTTCCAGGGCCCGGTGATGGCCAGCATGATGCCGGGCGTCTGGATGTTGGCGAACAGGGTGCGGCCGTCGGGTGAGAAGGTGACGCCGGTGAACTCGCTGTACTCGGGTTCGTCCGCGGTGCCGTTGTTCAGCTCGTTGCGGGCGATCGGGTAGGTGCGGCCGCTGTCGGTGGCGCCGAACAGGTGCTGGACGCCCTCGCCGTCCTCGGCGATGACCAGGCCGCCGTACGGGGAGACGGTGATGTTGTCCGGGCCGTCGAAGTTGCCGTCCGCGGCCGGGTCGGGGTTCACGCCGAACAGGACCTTGAGGGTCAGCGTGCGGCGCTTGGGGTCGTAGAACCAGACCTGGCCGTCGTGCTGGACGGGGCTCTCCGCACGGGCGAACGAGGAGACGACGTAGACGCCGCCGTCGCCCCACCACATGCCCTCGAGCTTGCGGGCGCGGGTGATCTGGCCGTCGGTGAACTGCTTGCGGGTCGAAACCGTCTTGGCATCGCGGTCCGGGACGTCCACCCAGTCGACGCCGTAGACGGTGCCGGTCTTCGTGGCCCGGGACAGGTCGTCCACGAACGTGCCGCCGGAGTCGAAGCACTTGAAGGCCTGGAGGACGCCCGCGTCGTCGGCGAGGGTGCGCAGCTTGCCGCGGCCGTGACGGAAGTCCTCCGGCGGGGTCCAGCGGTAGAACAGGCCGTTGGGGCCGGAGGCGTCCTCGGTCAGGTAGAGGTGGCCGCGCTTGGGGTCGACGACGACGGCCTCGTGGGCGTAGCGGCCGAGCGCCTTGATGGGCTTGGGGTCGCGGTTGGCGCGGCGGTCCTCCGGGTCCACCTCGAAGACGTAGCCGTGGTCCTTGGTGAAGCCGTTCTTGCCGGCCTTGTCCTCGGTCTCCTCGCAGGTCAGCCAGGTGCCCCACGGGGTGCTGCCGCCCGCGCAGTTGGTGGCGGTGCCGGCGATGCCCACCCACTCGGCGACCTCGCCGCCGCGGCGGACCTCGACGACGGTGCAGCCGCCGGCCGCCGCCGGGTCGTAGACGAGGCCCTCGGTGAGCGGCACCGGGTGCGGCCACTGGGCGCGGGCGCCGGCCAGCTCGTGGTTGTTGACGAGGAGGGTGGCGCCGCGCGGGCCGTCGAAGGTGGCGGTGCCGTCGTGGTTGGACGGGGTGAACTCGCCGGACTCCAGCTTGGTCCTGCCGCTGTAGGTGATGATCCGGTACTTGAAGCCCGCGGGGAGGGCGAGGATGCCGTTCGGGTCGGGGATCAGCGGGCCGTAGCCGACGCCGTGGTGGCCGTGCGCCGACACGCCGTCCGTGTTCTCGGTGTCGGTCTCCGTGGACGCGAGGGCGTTCGGCGCGGTGGCGAGCGCGCCGACGCTGCCCGCCAGTGCGACCCCGGCACCGGTGATCGCGGATGTTCTGGCGAAGTCCCTGCGGGTGAGCGACATGGTGTCTCCTGTGACGTGGGCGTGCCGTGGAGGGTGGCGGCCCTCGGTTCGGCGCACACGTTCCCGCCTGCTTTTGAACGGGAGTTGAACGCCCGGCCACTTAAGAGGAGCCTGTTCCATGAATGCGTACGCGCTGCCCCATGGCCCACAAAAACACCGGCCGCGTCGTGTCCGGGCACCGACTTCGGTCCCGCCGTGACAGCACCGGGCCCACCCGGCACCAGGCCCACGCGGTGCGGCCCGGCCGTGCCGAACCGAGCCCCCCCCCTGCCGCCCTCACCCTCCTTGCTGGGACCGGGCCTTGAACGCGGCCTTCCGTGCCTCCTTCGCCACCTTCTTGTCCGGGTGCAGCCGCCCCATCGCCTCCAGCACATCCGCGGTGGCGGGATGCTCCACCCGCCAGGCGGCCGCGAAGAACCCGCTGTGCTGCTCGGCCAGCCCCTCCACCAGCGCCTGCAGCTCCTCCGAGTTGCCCTCGGCGGCCAGCTGGGCGGCAACGGTGTCGATGGTCAGCCAGAACACCAGCTCCTGGGAGGGCGCCGGCACCCCGGCGGCACCCCGCTCGCTCAGCCACACCCGGGCGAGGCCGCCCAGCTCGGGGTCGTCGAGGACCTCCCGCAGCGCGGGCTCGGCCTCCGCGCCCACCAGCGACAGCGCCTGCTGACAGCGCAGCCTGCGCAGCGGCGCCCCCGCGTCCGCACCCCGTGCCGCGGCGAGCAACTCGCGGGCGGCGTCGAGGGGTTCGCGCCGGGCGAGCCAGTGTTCGGTCTCGGCGCGCGCGGCGAACTGCCCGAATCCCGCCGTGCCGTCGAGCAGCGCGTCCGCGCCCTTGTCGACGAGGTCACCGACGACCGGTGCCTCGAAGCCGGCCTCCAGCAGTCGTGCCCGCAGCCCGTAGGCGCCGAGCGGAGTGAGCCGGACCATGCCGTAGCGGGAGACGTCGGTGTCGTCGACCGGTGGGGCGGGCTCCTCGGCGGCGCCCTCGATGTCCGCCAGCAGCGCCTCGTCCACCGGCCGGTACTCCACGAGCCCGACGGGCTCCAGCATCCGGAACTGGTTGTCGAGCCGCATCATCGCGTCGGAGACCTGCTCCAGGACGTCGTTGGTGGGTTCGCCCATGTCGTCCGGCACCAGCATCGACGCGGCCAGGGCGGGCAGCGGGACGGATGCCTCGCCGGGGCCGTCCTCACTCACGGTGAGCAGGTAGAGGTTGCCGAGGACGCCGTCGAGGAACTCCGCCTCGGCCTCCGGGTCCCAGTCGAGTGACGAGAAATCGACCTCGCCGCCCTCATCCAGGGCGTCGACCAGTCCGTCCAGGTCGGGCACGCTCGCGTCCGCGAGGACGGTCTCCACGGCGGCGAGCCACACGGTGAGCACATCGTGCGGGGAGCCGCCGGTGAGCAGGGCCAGGTCCGCGCCGGCCGCCACGGTCCCGGCCTCCTCGTCCACGATCTCGACCAGGCCGGCGTCCACGGCGACCCGCCAGGCCTCACTGGCGTATGCGGCGGCGTCGTCACCGCTCAGCCCGAGCAGTTCGGCGGCGGCCGGCAGTTGTTCCTCGACGAGCCCGCCGCCGGCGTCCACCCGGGTCCCGGGTCCGGCCCAGCGAGCGAGGCGGGCGGCGCGGGAGAGCAACGGCGTGGACAGCGCGGCACGCGCCAGCTCCGCTTCGGGGTGCAGCCGTACGGGCGGCAGGGGGGAGCTGTCTGACATCGGCTGGTTCTCCTCGGACCGTGAATCGGGCTCAGCCGCTCAGCCTAGACGGATTTCCACCCATGCCGCCCGGTTCATCTCCCGGTCAGCCGCCGTACATGGCCGAAACCTTGACAACTCCCCACGCCAGGCAGGAGATTGACGCGCGTAGAAGTTGGGGGGACAACTGTTCACTCGGCTCTACGCGTGTCACGGAGGGCCACGAGCCCCACACGCTCCCGTTCCACCCTCGTCCCGGCGCTCACGTTCGTCCCCGGAGGGAACCCTTGCCGAGCAGGTCTTCCGCGCGCCTCGCCGCGCTCACCGTCGCCGCCGTCTGCAGTGCGGCGTCCGTCGTCCTCACCTCACCCGCGCACGCCGACTCGGTGCGCATCCACGACATCCAGGGCGCGTCCCGTATATCGCCGTTCGCCGGCCAGAAGGTGACGGACGTGCCCGGCATCGTCACAGCCACGCGCACCTACGGCTCCTCCAAGGGCTTCTGGCTCCAGGACCCCACCCCGGACGACAACCCGGCCACCAGTGAGGGCGTGTTCGTCTTCACCAGCTCCACGCCGAAGGTCGCGGTCGGTGACTCGGTCACGGTCACCGGCACGGTCTCCGAGTACGTCCCGGGCGGCGCCTCCTCCGGCAACCAGTCGCTGACGGAGATCACCAAGCCGGCCGTCACCACCGTCTCCACCGGCAACGCGGCCCCGGCCCCGGTCGTCGTCGACGAGGACTCCGTACCGCAGGAGTACGCCCCCGCCGGCGACACGGCCGCGGGCGGCTCGGTCAACGGCCTGACCCTGGAGCCGTCGACGTACGCCCTGGACTACTACGAGTCCCTCGAGGGCATGGACGTCCAGGTCGCCGACGCCCGCGTGGTCACCGCGACCGACCCGTACAGCGAGCTGTGGGTCACGGTGAAGCCGTGGGAGCACCGCAACCGCCGCGGCGGTACGGTCTACGGCTCCTACGACTCCCAGAACACCGGCCGGCTGCAGATCCAGTCGCTGGGCCCGACCGCCGACTTCCCGAAGGCGAACGTCGGTGACACACTCACCGGCCCCACCACCGGCCCGCTGGACTTCAACCAGTTCGGCGGCTACACCCTCGTCGCGAGCAGGCTGGGCACGCTGAAGAGCGGCGGGCTCGAGCGCGAGACGACACGGGAGCAGTCGCGCGGCGAGCTGGCGGTGGCGACGTACAACGTCGAGAACCTCGACCCGGCGGACGCGACCTTCGACAAGCACGCCGCCGCGATCGTGAACAACCTGCAGTCGCCGGACATCGTGTCCCTGGAGGAGATCCAGGACGACAACGGCGCCAAGGACGACGGCACGGTCGACGCGAGCGAGACCGTGAACAAGCTGATCGACGCGATCGTCGCGGCGGGCGGCCCGACGTACGACTGGCGCTCGATCGACCCGGTCAACGACAAGGACGGTGGCGAGCCGGGCGGCAACATCCGTCAGGTGTTCCTGTTCAACCCGGAGCGCGTGTCCTTCGTGGACCGCGCGGGCGGCGATTCGACCACCGCCGTCGGCGTCACCAAGGTGCACGGCAAGGCGCGGCTGACGGCTTCGCCGGGCCGGATCGACCCGGCCAATGCGGCCTGGGCGAACAGCCGTAAGCCGCTGGCCGGTGAGTTCGCCTTCCGGGGCAAGACGGTCTTCGTGATCGCCAACCACCTCAACTCCAAGGGCGGCGACCAGGGGCTGACCGCGCAGTACCAGCCGCCGGTGCGCAGCTCGGAGATCCAGCGCCACGCACAGGCGACCGCGGTGCACGCGTTCGTCAAGGACCTCCTGGACGTGCAGAAGAACGCGAACGTCATCGCGCTCGGCGACATGAACGACTTCGAGTTCTCCGGGACCGCGGAGATCCTCGAGGGTGACGGCGAGCTGTGGTCGGCGATCAAGTCGCTGCCCCGGAGCGAGCGTTACACCTACGACTACCAGGGCAACCAGCAGGTGCTGGACCAGATCATGATCAGCCCGGCGATCCGGCGCGGCTGCGACTTCGAGTACGACAGCGTGCACATCAACTCGGAGTTCAACGACCAGATCAGCGACCACGACCCGCAGGTGCTGAGGTTCCGCCCGTAGTCCACGGGCCCGGCGGACGGCTCAGGGCCGGCTGAACACACCGTTCAGCCAGCCCTGCCAGGCGGACTCGTTCGCCCGGGCATCGGCGTCCGGCGCGAAGTCGTGCACGCTGATGCCGAGCGGGGCGCCCCAGTGGCCGCGTCCGAAGAAGCGGATGAGGGCGCTGTCGGTGCGCAGTCCGATGAAGTACGGGTTGCGGTAGTCGAGTACGGCGTCCAGGGTGCGCCCGCCGGGCCCCTGGGCGCTGATCTTCGTGCCCGCGGCCGTGTCGTCCGCCAGGCCGAGCGCGCGGCCGACGGCGGCCAGCGCCCGCGCGGTGTTCGAGGCCTCGGGGCCGTTCAGCTGGGCGAAGGTGACCGGGCGGGGCGCGAAGTGCGTGAGGTACTCGCGCAGCGTGTGCAGATAGAAGTTGGTGTGCTTGCTCGCGCCGTCGTACTGGTTGTTCCAGTCGTCGGTGAAGATGCCGCTGTGGACGTAGCGCACCCAGGCGCGGCGGCCCTCGTCGCGGGGCTCGATGGTGTGGTCGAGCTGGTTGAGCGACTGGGTGGGGAAGCCGACGTCCTCGCTGCGACTGGTGTAGCGGTGCGGCGGGTCCCAGACGGTCACCGTGGACCCGAAGGGCCCCGTGCCGCCCTCCCGGGGCTCGGGCGGATCCATCGGCCACAGATAGCCGCCGGTTCCGGTGGTGACCGCCTCCCAGACCTCCTCCGGCGGGACGTCGACCTCGAACTCGCGGACGATCTCGAATTCCTCGGGCATGGCGGGCTCCTGCTCAGCTTTCGATGGTGGGCCGGTCCTTGACCGTGGGATGCAGCGCGACGACGATCCGGTGGTCGCGGCCGCCCTCGGCGCCGGGGGCGTCGTACTTGCGGATCAGGGCGCTCACGCCCGCCGTCAGCTCCTGCGCGAAGGCCGCGCGGTCGGCGGCCGAGGCGAAGCGGACCTCGCCGTCCAGGGCGTAGGTCGCCAGCCGCTTGCGGGCCTTCGCGGCGCCGGTGATCAGCGCGCCGACGTCCCGTACGAGGCGGGCGCCGAGCGCGAGCAGCCAGCGCGCGGAGAGCTGGTCGCGGAAGCGGTCCGGGTCCGGCTGCACGGCGGGGAGGGCGGCCGGCGAGATGACGTACGACGCGGCGGTCGCGCGCATCAGCCGCTCGGTGACATTGCCCTTGCGGCGCTCCCCGGCCAGCTCGACCAGGCCGTGCCGCTCCAGCGCCCTGAGGTGGTAGTTCACCTTCTGCCGGGGCAGCCCGACCTTGCCGGCCAGCATCGCCGCCGACGCCGGTTCGGCGGCCAGTTCGGCGAGCAGCCGGGCCCGTACCGGGTCGAGCGATACGGCCGCCGCCTGGGGGTCCTCGATCACGGTCACGTCCAGCATGGGTCCACCCTCCCACCGACAAGTTTTTTTGTCCAGGAGGACCAACTGTTCGGTGAGAGGGTGGGTGCGGAGCCTTCTGTGGCCCGTCCGGGCGTCAGTGGTGGCGCTGCCTGCGCCAGGTGATGCCGGCCGCCACCGCGGCCGCGCCCAGCACGCCCACCGCCAGGACCGGCCCCGGGTGGCTCCGGGCCTTGCGCAGCGCGTCACGCAGCGGCTGCGGAACGGAGCCCTCCATGGCGTGGCCCGCGCGGCCGGCCTGATGCTGTACGGCGTGCCCGGCGTGGACCGCCCGGTCCTGCACGGCATGACCGGCGTGGAGCGCCCTTTCCTGCACCGTGTGGCTGGTCCTGGCCGCCCTTTCCTGGACCGTGTGCCCGGTCCTGGCCGCCCGTTGCTGCACCGTGTGCCCGGTCCTGGCCGCCTTTTCCTGCACCGTGTGCCCCGCGCCGGCGGCGCTCGCGCGCAGCTGGACGGTCATGGCACCGGCCTTGTCCCTCAGGTCGGCGGCCCGGGCCCGGGCCCGGCCCTTCACATCGGCCTTGTCCATCAGCTGAGCGACGGTCGCGCCCAGTTGGCTCCTGGTCTGTTCGATCTGCTGCCGCAGCTCGTCGGGGCCCTTGGCGCCCGAGCCGTGCGGAGTGTTGTCGCTCATCGGTGTGCCCTTTCCCTGATCGCGTCGACATTCGCCCTGACGCTGCCGAGCGTCTCCTCGGATGCGGGTGCGGGTGCGGGTCCGGACGGGGCGGCTCGGCGCACCGGGGTGCGGCCGGCCACGGCGAGGAGGACCGCGGCCACGCTCAGCGCCCCCGCCCGCACGGGCAGCGCCGGAGAGAGGGCGGCGGTGGCGGCACCGGCCGGGGTGATCGGCCCGGCGTGTCCGACGGCGTCCGCGGCGCCGAGCGGTCCGCCGCCACGTCCGGCACGACGTCCCTCCTCGGCCGGATCCTCCCCGCCGAGGACGGCCTCCCGCCGCAGCAGCCGGGAGAACCGTTCGGTGGCCGGGCCGGCGAATGCGCCCGTGGAGGGGTGCCCGTCGGCCGCGGGCCGCGCGTACGGGGCCACGGTCACGGTGTTCCGCCTCCCTTCCTGTACGGAACGTCCGGGTACCCGGACCCAAGACCCTTAGCCCTGCTCCGCTCCCCCGCCCCCACGTTCACCGAGGCGGGCGAGTTGGGTCTGGAACCAGTCCAGTCGCGCCTGCAACAGGGCTGCTTCCGCGACGAGTTCGGGCACGCCCGGGCCGGTGGCGGCCGCCAACTCGACGTACGAAGCCGCCGTACCACCGCTTTCCGCGACCACCCGCAGCCCGTCCCCGGCCAGCCGGGCGAACCCCGCGAGGGAGACGGACGTACGCCCGCGCACACAGTCCGCGCAGACGGGCGCGAGGGCCCGCCAGCCGGGTCTGCCCCAGCCCGCGTCGGCCAGCCCGACCGCACCGGTGCCGCAGCCGCAGGCCCGCACGGTCGCCGTGCGCACCCGCTGCCGGGCGTAGCGGAAACCCCGCTCGAAGCGGATGTAGGCGCCGAGCACGGAGACCTCGAGCAGGGCCGCCGTGCGGTGCTCCGCGGTGCACAGCAGGGCCTCGGCGGCCGTGCGGTCGTGCACGCAGTGGAAGCCGCAGTCGCACAGCCGCGCGGGCGGCCGGTGCCTTCGGCCGTAGACACAAGCTGCGTCGTCGAGCACCGTGTACGGCATTGCGCCGCCCAGGGAGACGCCGGTGAACCCGGCCCGGGTGCCGTCCTGGGACAGCACCGGGTGGGCGATCTTGTATCCGGTCGGCGGCTCCGTCGGGCGTTCCGCCGGGAGCCGCAGTCTCATCGGGTGGCCGGGACCTCTTCGCGGGCCGGCTCGGCCGGTTCGGTGCGGACGATGTCCTCGGGGAGCCGTGCTTCCTCTTCGTGGACGAGCGGCCGCTCCTCGGCGACCCCGGTGGCCAGTGCCTTGCCCAGTTTCATGGTGCCTCCCATGACCTGACGTCGGTGACCCTCCGGCCATAGTGACCCATGAGGCGCCGAATTGGACACCCGACCTCCGGCCACGCCCTGCACACTTCAGCGATGCTTAGCAATATCGCATAGAAGAATTAAGTAGAGCTTCACGACGCTCGGGCCGAGACTACTCCCATGACGAGCCCACGCAAGCCCGCCCCGCCCTTCGGCCGCACCCTCTGCGCGATGGTCACGCCGTTCACCGCGGGGGGTGCCCTCGACCTGGACGGAGCCGGGCGCCTGGCCGCGCGGCTGGTGCGGCGGGGCTGCGACGGCCTGGTCCTCAACGGCACCACGGGCGAGTCGCCCACCACCACGGACGCCGAGAAGGCGGAGCTGATCGCGGCCGTCCGGGAGGCGGTCGGCGACCGGGCCGCGCTGGTCGCCGGCGTGGGCACCTCCGACACCCGGCACACGGCCGAACTGGCCCTCGCGGCGGAGCAGGCGGGTGCCGACGGCGTCCTGGTGGTGACGCCGTACTACAGCAGACCTCCGCAGGAAGCCGTGGCCGCCCACTTCCTGGCGGTCGCCGACGCGAGCGGTCTTCCGGTGATGCTCTACGACATCCCGGGCCGCACCGGCACCCGGATCGAACCGGACACGATCATCCGCCTCGCCGACCATCCCCGGATCGTCGCCGTCAAGGACTGCTCCTACGACTTCCTCGGCACCCAGAAGGTGCTGGCACGCACGGAGTTGGCGTACTACGCCGGCTGCGACGAGCACGTGCTCGCGCTGTACGCGGTCGGCGCGGCGGGCTGCGTGAGCACGGTCGGCAATGCCGTACCGGCCCACATCGCCGCGATCCTGGACGCCTTCGACGCGGGCGACACCGTCCGGGCGAGGGAACTCCAGCTGAAGGCGATGCCGTTGATCGAGGCGATGACGGGTGCGGGCCTGCCGGGCACGGTCACCGCGAAGGCCCTGCTGGGCCGCCTCGGACTGCCCGCCGGCCCGGTGCGCGCACCCTTGCTGCCCGCCGGTCCGGAAACGGCCGACGGACTGCTGGCCCTGTACGAACGGCTCGTGACGGACACCCCGGCCACGGTCTGATCAGCGCCCGGCGAAGACCGGTTGCCGGTTCGGCCGGTGGTGGCCGGCACCCCGCTTCCGGCAGCCACTGAGCGGGACGCCGCCGGTCCCCCACTCGTGGCGTCCCTCCTGCCGTACGGTGTCCCCGTGCGCCGCCCCCTGCTGTTCCTGGACGTCGACGGCCCCCTCAATCCGTACGCGGCCCAGCCGGAACGCCGGCCCGAGGGGTACACGACGATCCAGGTGCCCCTGCGCTCCCGCCGCCCCCTGAGGGTCTGGCTCAACCCTGCCCACGGCCCGGCCCTGCTCCGCCTCGGCTACGACCTGTGCTGGGCGACCACCTGGATGGCCGAGGCGAACCGCTGGATCGCCCCGGTCGTCGGCCTGCCCGAGCTGCCGTACGTCGACTTCGGCACCGGCCTGTTCGCCGAGCGCCCGGACGGGGTCCACTGGAAGACGGAGGCGATCGTGGCGTACGCCGAGGGCCGCCCGTTCGCCTGGGTGGACGACGAGCAGAGCCCGGCGGACACCGCGTACGTGGCCGCCCATCACCCCGGCCCGGCCCTGCTGCGCCACGTCGACCCGCGAAGGGGGCTGCGCGAGTCCGACTTCACGGCGCTGAGGGAGTTCGCGACCACCGCCGGCCACCCGCATACCCAAGCACCGCCCGTCGACCCCGGCCCACCCGCATGACGAAGCGCCCCGCACCGAGGGGTGAGGGGCGCTCCGGACGGCGTGCGTCAGTTGTGGCTGTGCAGGATGTCGTTCAGACCGCCCCAGACCGCGTTGTTCGGGCGGGCCTCGACCTTGCCGGTGACCGAGTTGCGGCGGAAGAGGATGTTGGAGGCGCCGTTCAGCTCGCGGGCCTTGACGATCTGGCCGTCGGGCATGGTGACCAGGGTGCCCGCGGTGATGTACAGGCCGGCCTCGACCACGCACTCGTCGCCGAGCGCGATACCGACGCCCGCCTCGGCACCGATCAGGCAGCGCTCGCCGATCGAGATGATCACGTTGCCGCCGCCGGACAGGGTGCCCATCGTGGAGGCGCCGCCGCCGATGTCGGAGCCGTTGCCGATCACGACACCCGCGGAGATCCGGCCCTCGACCATGGAGGTGCCGAGGGTGCCGGCGTTGAAGTTGACGAAGCCCTCGTGCATGACCGTGGTGCCCTCGGCCAGGTGCGCGCCCAGCCGGACCCGGTCGGCGTCGGCGATGCGGACGCCCTTCGGGGCGACGTAGTCCGTCATGCGCGGGAACTTGTCGATCGAGGTCACCTGGAGGTGCAGGCCCTCGGCGCGGGCGTTCAGCCGGACCTTCTCGATGTCGTCCACGGCGACCGGGCCGAGCGAGGTCCAGGCGACGTTGGCGAGGTGGCCGAAGATGCCGTCCAGGCTCTGGCCGTGCGGCTTGACCAGGCGGTGCGAGAGCAGGTGCAGGCGCAGGTAGACGTCGTGCGCGTCGATCGGCTTCTCGTCCAGCGAGGCGATGACCGTGCGGACCGCGACCACCTCGACACCCCGGCGGTTGTCCGGGCCGATCGCCGCGGTCGCGCCGCCGCCCAGCAGCTGCGCCGCCTGCTCGGCGGTCAGCCGCTCGGTGCCGGCCGGGCCCGGCTCCCCGACCAGCTCGGGGGCCGGGAACCAGGTGTCGAGAACGGTGCCGTCGGAGGCGATCGTGGCGAGGCCGGCGGCCACGGCGCCGGTGGTACGGGAAGCAGACTCGGTCATGGGGGAAAACCTAACGTGAGGCGGGGTGTGGGAGCGAACCGTGTCTCACGTGCCGGGCGCGGTTTCAGGGGATCACCCGAGCCGGCACCTCCCGCGCGTGCTCCCCGTCGTACGAACCGCCCGTCAGCGGCACCTGCGGCACAGCTGGTGCTCCGGCTCGGCGCCCGGCCGGTCGCCGCCCCCGGCCACTGCCCGAGGACCCGGACGAGACCGGCGGCGAGGTCGCCGTCACCGTCCTCTCAGCACCCCGCCGGCGGCCAGGACGCCGGCGAAGCCCTCATCGGGCTGACCGAGGGCGGCCACCGGCACATCGTCAGGGGTGGCGAAGTGGTCCGTCGTGGAGCCGAGCGGTACGTCGCGGCCTCGCCGGCGACCGAGCGGTGGCTCAGCCCGGCGACGCCGTCCCCGCCGGCCGGCCACCCGGATCGCCGCCGCGTGCCGGAACACCGGCCCGCACCGGGCGGACTCGGCGTTCCCGCTGCTGAGCATGCGCGAGCGGCGGCACCCGGGCAGGTGCCGCCGCTTCACGCGCGAGGTGTTCTCAGACGTTGAACCCCAGCGCCCGAAGCTGCTCGCGGCCGTCGTCGGTGATCTTGTCCGGGCCCCACGGCGGCATCCAGACCCAGTTGATGCGCAGCTCGTTGACGAGGCCGTCCGTGGCGGACTTGGCCTGGTCCTCGATGACGTCCGTCAGCGGGCAGGCCGCCGACGTCAGGGTCATGTCGACGGTGGCGATGTTGGCGTCGTCGACGTGGATGCCGTAGATCAGGCCGAGGTTGACGACGTCGATGCCCAGCTCGGGGTCGACGACGTCCATCAGGGCCTCACGGAGTTCCTCCTCCGAGGCCGGCTTCATCTCCACGGTGTCACTCATGCGGTCTTCCTTTCGGCGTCGGCGCCACCCAGCACCTGGGCCGTCGCGTCCTTCCACGCCATCCAGCTCAGGAGGGCGCACTTGACCCGGGCGGGGTACTTGGAGACCCCGGCGAACGCGACCGCGTCCTCCAGGATGTCCTCCATCGCGTCGTCCGGCTCGATCCGGCCCTTGGACTGCATCAGCTCCAGGAAGGTCTCCTGGATCTTCTGCGCCTCGGTGACGTCCTTGCCGATCAGCAGTTCGTTCAGCACGGAGGCGGAGGCCTGGCTGATGGAGCAGCCCTGGCCCTCGTACGACACATCCGCGATCTTCGTGCCGTCGTACTTCACGCGGAGGGTGATCTCGTCGCCGCATGTCGGGTTCACGTGGTGCACCTCGGCGTCGCCCTCCCGCAAGCCCCGCCCGTGCGGGTTCTTGTAGTGGTCGAGGATGACTTCCTGGTACATCGAGTCCAGCTTCACGGTCTCAGCTCACGCCTCTCAGCCGAAGAAGTTCCGAACGTGCTCCAGCCCGTCGACCAGTGCGTCGATCTCGGCAGGCGTGGAGTACAGATAGAACGACGCTCGCGTGGTCGCAGGAATTCCGTAGCGGAGGCACACGGGCCGCGCGCAGTGGTGGCCCACGCGGACCGCGATGCCCTGCTCGTCGAGGACCTGGCCCACGTCGTGCGGGTGGATGTCACCCAGGGTGAAGGAGATCGCGGCTCCTCGGTCCTCGGCCGTGGTGGGGCCGATGATCCGGAGGTCCGGGACCTCGCCCAGCTTCCGCACCGCGTACTCGGTGAGCGCGTGCTCGTGGGCGAGGATCTTGTCCATGCCGATCGACTGGAGGTAATCGATGGCCGCGCCGAGGCCGACCGCCTGGGCGACCGGGGGCGTGCCCGCCTCGAACTTGTGCGGCGCCGGGGCGTAGGTCGAGGAGTGCATCGAGACGGTCTCGATCATCTCGCCGCCGCCCAGGAAGGGGGGCAGGTCCTCGAGCAGCTCCTGGCGGCCCCACAGCACGCCGATGCCGGTCGGGCCGCACATCTTGTGGCCGGTGAAGGCCACGAAGTCGGCCTGGAGGGCCTGCACGTCCAGCGGCATGTGCGGAGCGGCCTGGGAGGCGTCGATGCAGACGAGCGCGCCGACCTCCTGCGCGCGGCGCACTATGGCCTCGACCGGGTTGAGCGTGCCCAGGATGTTCGACACCAGCACGAAGGAGACGATCTTCGTCTTCTCCGTGATGACCTCGTCGATGTTGGAGAGGTCCAGGCGGCCTTCGTCGGTCAGGCCGAACCACTTCAGCTTCGCGCCCGTGCGCTGCGCCAGCAGCTGCCACGGCACGATGTTGGAGTGGTGCTCCATCTCCGTGATGACGATCTCGGTCTCGTGGTCCACCCGGTAGGGCTCGTCGGCCCAGCCCAGCATGTTCGCCACGAGGTTGAGCGACTCCGAGGCGTTCTTGGTGAAGATCACCTCGTTGCGGCTCGGCGCGTTGATGAACTCGGCGACCTTGTCACGCGCGCCCTCGTAGAGCGCCGTGGCCTCCTCGGCGAGGACGTGCACGCCGCGATGGACGTTGGCGTTGTAGCGCTCGTAGTACTCGCTCAGGGCGTCCAGCACCTGGCGCGGCTTCTGCGAGGTCGCCGCGTTGTCCAGGTACACGAGCTTCCTGCCGTCGTGGACCTGCCGGTCCAGGATGGGGAAGTCCTTGCGGATCGCCTCGGTGTCGAGGAGGCCCGGCAGCTGTGTCACGCGGATGCGCCGCCCTTCGTGTATGCCTCGTAGCCCTCGTCCTCCAGCTTGTCGGCGAGCTCGGCGCCGCCGGACTCGACGATCCGGCCCGCGGAGAAGACATGGACGTAGTCGGGCTTGATGTAGCGCAGGATGCGCGTGTAGTGGGTGATCAGCAGGGTGCCGACCTCACCGGTCTCGCGGACCCGGTTGACGCCCTCGGAGACGATGCGCAGGGCGTCGACGTCCAGGCCGGAGTCGGTCTCGTCGAGGATCGCGACCTTCGGCTTGAGCAGCTCCAGCTGAAGGATCTCGTGGCGCTTCTTCTCACCGCCGGAGAAGCCCTCGTTGACGTTGCGCTCGGCGAAGGACGGGTCCATGTGGAGACGCTCCATGGTCTCCTTGACCTCCTTCACCCAGGTACGCAGCTTCGGGGCCTCGCCGCGGATGGCGGTGGCGGAGGTGCGCAGGAAGTTGGAGACCGAGACGCCGGGAATCTCGACCGGGTACTGCATCGCCAGGAACAGGCCCGCGCGGGCGCGCTCGTCGACGGACATCTCCAGGACGTCCTCGCCGTCGAGGGTGACGGTGCCGCTGGTGATCGTGTACTTCGGGTGACCCGCGAGGGAGTAGGCGAGGGTCGACTTGCCCGAGCCGTTGGGGCCCATGATGGCGTGCGTCTCGCCCTGCTTCACGGTGAGGTCGACGCCCTTGAGGATCTCCTTCGTGGCGTTGTCGGCCTCGACGGTGACGTGCAGGTCTCGGATTTCAAGCGTTGCCATGGGTGCCTCAGGACTCCTGGGAGAGGGAGACGAGAACGTCGTCCCCTTCGATCTTTACGGGGTATACGGGGACGGGGCGCGTCGCGGGAAGGCCGGACGGCTTGCCGGTGCGCAGGTCGAAGGCGGAGCCGTGCAGCCAGCACTCGATCTGGCAGTCCTCCACTTCGCCCTCGGAGAGCGAGACGTTCGCGTGGGAGCAGATGTCGTGGATGGCGAACACCTCCCCCTCGGTCCTCACGACCGAGACCGGCGTGCCGTCGAGTTCCACCCGCTTCGGGGTGTCCTCCGCCAGCTCGCTCAGCCCACAGGCGCGTACGAAGGTCATGCGACCGCAGCCTCCAGCTCGTCGTCGATCTTGGCGAGCAGGCGCTCCTCGATGTCGGCGACGCCGATCTGCTGGACGAGCTCGGCGAAGAAGCCGCGGACCACCAGGCGGCGGGCCTCGTGCTCCGGGATGCCGCGGGCCATCAGGTAGAAGAGCTGCTCGTCGTCGAAGCGGCCGGTGGCGGAGGCGTGGCCGGCGCCGACGATCTCGCCGGTCTCGATCTCCAGATTGGGCACCGAGTCGACGCGCGCGCCGTCCGTGAGGACGAGGTTGCGGTTCATCTCGTAGGTGTCCGTGCCCTCGGCCTTGGCCTCGATGAGCACGTCGCCGATCCACACGGCGTGCGCGCTCTCGCCCTGCAGCGCGCCCTTGTAGGCGACGTTGGACTTGCAGTGCGGGGTGTTGTGGTCGACGAGGAGGCGGTGCTCCTGGTGCTGGCCGGAGTCGGTGAAGTACAGGCCGAACAGCTCGGCCTCGCCACCGGTGCCGGCGTAGGCGACCCGCGGGTGCAGACGCACGAGGTCGCCGCCGAAGGTGACCACGAAGGACTTGAAGGTGGCGTCCCGGCCGATGAGCGCGTTGTGCTGGCCGACGTGGACGGCCTTGTCGTCCCAGTCCTGGACGGAGACGACGGTCAGCTTGGCGCCGTCGCCCAGGACGTAATCGACGTTGGCGGCCAGCACGGCGTCACCGGTGTGGTCGATGACGACGACGGCCTCGGCGAAGGCTCCCAGCTCGATCACCTGGTGGCCGTAGGCGACCCCGCCCTCGCCGTGCACGGCGATGCGGATCGGCTCGGTGAGGACCGTCTCCTTGGGGACGGTGACCACGCCGGCCTTCTCGAACGCCGAGTACGCCTGGGCGGCGACGCGGTCCACGGGGACGCCGGCCCTGCCGATGCGGGCGTCGTCGCGGCCCACCGTCTCGACGGTCACGCCCTCGGGGGCCTGGACGTCCACCTTCACGCCGTCACCGGTCGCGACCGCGGTGCCGTCGTGCAGCCCCCGCAGCCGCTCCAGCGGGGTGAACCGCCACTCCTCCTCGCGGCCGTGGGGGACCGGGAAGTCCGCCACGTCGAAGGACGGGGGCGCGCTCATGCGCGTGGCGACGGTCGACTCGGCGGCCACCGCGATCTGGCCGGCGGTGGTGGAGCCCACCGGGATGTTCTGAGCCTCAGCCATGGCTGTCGTAGTGCTCTCTCTCTGAGTAAGACGTGTGCTGACCGACGGGGCGGGTTAGCCGACCGCGCCTTCCATCTGCAGCTCGATCAGCCGGTTGAGCTCAAGGGCGTACTCCATGGGCAGCTCCTTGGCGATGGGCTCGACGAAGCCGCGCACGATCATCGCCATCGCCTCGAACTCGCTCAGACCGCGGCTCATCAGGTAGAAGAGCTGGTCGTCGGAAACCTTGGAGACGGTCGCCTCGTGGCCCATGGACACGTCGTCCTCGCGCACGTCCACGTAGGGGTACGTGTCGGAGCGGGAGATGGTGTCGACGAGCAGCGCGTCGCACAGCACGTTGGACTTCGAGCCGTGGGCGCCCTCGCCGATCTCGACGAGACCGCGGTAGGAGGTGCGGCCACCGCCGCGCGCCACGGACTTCGACACGATGTTGGAGGAGGTGTTCGGCGCCATGTGGACCATCTTGGAGCCGGCGTCCTGGTGCTGTCCCTCGCCCGCGAAGGCGATGGACAGGGTCTCGCCCTTGGCGTGCTCGCCCATCAGGTAGACGGCCGGGTACTTCATCGTCACCTTGGAGCCGATGTTGCCGTCGATCCACTCCATGGTCGCGCCCTCGTACGCCACGGCGCGCTTGGTGACCAGGTTGTAGACGTTGTTCGACCAGTTCTGGATGGTCGTGTAACGGCAGCGGGCGTTCTTCTTGACGATGATCTCGACGACCGCGGAGTGCAGCGAGTCCGACTTGTAGATCGGGGCCGTACAACCCTCGACGTAGTGCACGTAGGCACCCTCGTCGACGATGATCAGGGTCCGCTCGAACTGGCCCATGTTCTCCGTGTTGATGCGGAAGTAGGCCTGGAGCGGGATCTCCACGTGCACGCCCGGCGGGACGTAGATGAAGGAGCCGCCGGACCACACCGCGGTGTTCAGCGACGCGAACTTGTTGTCGCCGACCGGGATGACCGTGCCGAAGTACTCCTTGAAGAGCTCCGGGTGCTCCTTCAGGGCGGTGTCGGTGTCGAGGAAGATGACGCCCTGCTCCTCCAGGTCCTCGCGGATCTGGTGGTAGACGACCTCCGACTCGTACTGGGCGGCGACACCGGCGACGAGGCGCTGCTTCTCGGCCTCCGGGATGCCCAGCTTGTCGTAGGTGTTCTTGATGTCCTCGGGCAGGTCCTCCCAGGACTCCGCCTGCTTCTCCGTGGAGCGCACGAAGTACTTGATGTTGTCGAAGTCGATGCCCGACAGGTCCGAGCCCCAGTTCGGCATCGGCTTCTTCTCGAAGAGCTTCAGGCCCTTCAGGCGCAGCTTCGTCATCCACTCCGGCTCGGACTTCTTCCCCGAGATGTCGCGGACGACGTCCTCGTTCAGGCCACGGCGCGCGGACGCACCGGCCACGTCGGAGTCGGCCCAGCCGTATTCGTAGTTGCCCAGGCCCTCGAGTTCGGGGTGGGCAGTCTCCGTGGGGAGAGTCATGCGGGGTTCCTCCCGGCCGTGTTTGCAGGTGCGTCAGTGGAAATCTTGGGAATGAACGTCGTGCAGACGCCGTCGCCGTGCGCGATGGTCGCCAGTCGCTGGACGTGGGTACCCAGCAGCTCGGCGAAGATCTCCGTCTCCGCCTCGCACAGCTGCGGGAACTGCTCCGCGACGTGGGCGACCGGGCAGTGGTGCTGGCAGAGCTGCTCGCCGACCGGTGCGCTGCGCGCCGTAGCAGCGTACCCGTCGGCGCTCAGGGCCTTGGCCAGCGCTTCGGCGCGCTTGTCGGGGCTCACACTCTCGATCGCGTCGCGGTACGCCCTCGCCTGGGCGACGATCCGGGCGCGGGCGAAGGCGGCGACCGCCTCGGGGCCGCCCTCCCGCTCGGCGATCCAGCGCAGGGCGTCCGCGGCCAGCTTGTCGTACGACTGGTCGAAGGCGTCCCGGCCGCAGTCGGTCAGCGCGAAGACCTTCGCGGGACGGCCACGCGTGCGCGTGCCGTACACCCGCTGCTCGCGGGCCTCCACGACGTCATCGGCGACGAGGGCGTCCAGATGCCGTCGTACCGCGGCCTGGGTGAGTCCCAGCCGGCCTGCCAGCTCGGCGACGGTCGACGGGCCGTGGTCCAGGATGGACCGCGCGACTCGGTTGCGCGTCGAGCGCTCACCGGTCGCCAGCTCCTCCTGAGGGGTCCCCGTGGGGGTCTCCCGAGCCTCGCCGACGTTTTTCACAACGCCATTGTTGCGTAATTCCGCGGAGCCTGACAAGCGGCGCCTGGATCACCGGGCGGTGCCCTACGTCACTTAGGCATACCTAATCCGACCTGCGGAAACGATCATCTGATCGATCGTCCGCGGACCCGTCGCCGGTCAAATCAGTAGCGCCGCGAGGCCCCGTCGGGAAGACTCCCGAAGCATGCCCGCACCCCCTCCGACCGGCCCTCTTGTCACTCGGGACAGCATCGCCGCACAGCTGCGCCTGCTGGGTGTCGAGACCGGCGAGATCCTCCTCGTACATTCCTCGCTCAGTTCCCTCGGCTGGGTCAACGGAGGCGCCGCCGCCGTCGTCCAGGGAATCCTCGACGCACTGGGCCAGTCCGGCACACTCGTCGTCCCCACCCAGACCGGAGACCAGTCCGACCCGGCCCTGTGGGGGAACCCGCCGGTGCCCGAGGAGTGGTGGGACCGCATCCGGGCCACCATGCCCCCGTACGAGCCGCTGATCACCCCCTCGCGCGGGGTCGGCGTGATCCCCGAGACCGTGCGGACCTGGCCCGGCGCACGGCGCAGCGCGCATCCGCAGACCTCCTTCGCGGCCCTCGGCCCGCGCGCGGAGGAGATCACCGACGGCCACGCGCCCGACTGCCGGCTCGGCGAGCGCAGCCCGCTGGCCCGGCTGGAGAAGCTGGGCGCCCGGGTACTGCTGCTCGGCGCGGGCTACGACGCCTGCACCAGCTTCCACCTGGCCGAGTACCGGATACCGGCGCCGCGCGTCGAGGTCGGCCGGCCGGCTCCCGGCGGCGGCTGGGAGACGGTCGTCGAGGTCTCCATCACCTCCGACCGCTTCGACGAGCTGGGCCACGACTTCGAACGGGACCGGCCGGTCGTGCGCGGCACGGTGGGCGCGGCGGACGTACGGCTGTTCCCGGTGACGGACGCGGTGGCCTACGCCGAACGGTGGCTGCCGCTGCACCGGCCCCGTGCGGGGGACTTCCCGTACCCCCGCGCGTGAACGGCAAGCGGTCTCCCTAGACTCTGCAGACATGCGAAGTGAGCCCGTGGTCCAGGTCCAGGCCCTGGTGAAGCGGTATGGCACGAAGACCGCGGTGGACGGCCTCGACCTGGTGGCCCAGGCGGGCGTGACCGCCGTACTCGGCCCCAACGGGGCGGGGAAGACCACCACGGTCGAGACCTGCGAGGGGTACCGGAAGCCGGATTCCGGAACGGTGCGCGTCCTGGGCCTCGACCCGGTCCGGCAGTCCGCCGAACTGCGGCCCCGCATCGGCGTGATGCTCCAGTCCGGCGGCGTGTACTCGGGCGCCAGAGCGGACGAGATGCTGCGCCACATCGCCAGGCTGCACGCGCATCCGCTGGACGTGGCCGCGCTGACCGAACGCCTCGGGCTCGGCTCCTGCGGCCGGACCTCCTACCGGCGGCTGTCCGGCGGCCAGCAGCAGCGGCTCGCGCTCGCCATGGCCGTCGTGGGCCGCCCGGAGCTGGTGTTCCTCGACGAGCCGACGGCCGGCCTCGACCCGCAGGCCCGCCGGGCCACCTGGGACCTGGTGCGGGACCTGCGCGCCGACGGCGTCTCGGTCATCCTCACCACGCACTACATGGAAGAGGCCGAGCAGCTCGCCGACGACGTGGCGATCGTCGACGGCGGCCGGGTCATCGCCCAGGGCTCCCCCGAGGAGCTGTGCAAGGGCGGCGCCGAGAACACCCTGCGCTTCACCGGCCGCCCCGGCCTCGACGTGGGCTCGCTGCTCAAGGCGCTCCCGGCCGACTGCACGGCCGCCGAGCTGACCCCGGGCTCCTACCGGGTCGTCGGCAACGTCGACCCGCAGCTGCTCGCCACGGTGACCTCGTGGTGTGCCCAGCACGGGGTGATGCCGGACCGGATCTCGGTCGAGCGGCACACCCTGGAGGACGTCTTTCTGGAGCTGACCGGCAAGGAGCTGCGCTCATGACCACCGCGTCGGGCACCTACACCCCGAAGCCGGGTGCGGCCCCCCTGCCCCGCATGATCGCGGCGCAGGCGGCGCTGGAGACCCGGATGCTGCTGCGCAACGGCGAACAGCTGCTGCTGACGGTCGTCGTCCCGACGCTGCTGCTGGTGCTCTTCAGCACCGTGGACGTCGTCGACACCGGCACGGGCAAGGCGGTCGACTTCCTCGCGCCGGGCATCCTGGCGCTCGCCGTGATGTCGACGGCCTTCACCGGGCAGGCCATCGCGACCGGCTTCGAGCGCCGCTACGGCGTCCTCAAGCGGCTCGCCTCCTCCCCGTTGCCCCGGTGGGCCCTGATGACCGCGAAGACGGCGTCCGTGCTGGTCACCGAGATCCTCCAGGTGATCCTGCTGACAGTGATCGCCTTCGCGCTCGGCTGGTCCCCGCACGGCAACCCCGCCGCCGTGCTGCTCCTGCTGATCCTGGGCACGGCCGCGTTCTCCGGGCTCGGCCTGCTGATGGCGGGCACCCTGAAGGCGGAGGCGACGCTGGCCGCCGCCAACCTGGTCTTCCTGCTGCTGCTCGTCGGCGGCGGGGTGATCGTGCCGCTGGAGAAGTTCGGCCCGACCGGTCAGCACCTCCTCGGCCTGCTGCCGATCTCGGCGCTGTCGGACGGTCTGCGGGACGTGCTCCAGCACGGCGCCGGGATGCCCTGGGGCGACCTGGGGATCCTCGCCGTGTGGGCGGTGCTCGGGCTGGCGGCCGCGGGAAAGTTCTTCCGCTGGGAGTGACCCGCTGAACGCGCTGGTAGGGGCCTGCTGAACCCACCTTCGTGAACGCGCTGGGGCTGACCCTCGTGAACGCGTGCACAAGCGGCGGCCTACGATGGTGGGCGTGCCAAAGCTGAACCGCGCCGACGCCCAGGCGGCCCTGCGCAACCCCCTCGCCCTGATCGCCGAACGCTGGACCCCGGATCCCCGGACCGTCCAGCGGGCGGCCCTCGCCGCGCTCGTCATGTCGGTGGTCATCGTCGTCACCGGCGGCGCCGTCCGGCTGACCGGCTCGGGCCTCGGCTGCCCGACCTGGCCCACCTGCACCGACGACTCGCTGACCACCACCCGGGCCATGGGCTTCCACGGGGTCATCGAGTTCGGCAACCGCATGCTGACGTACGTGCTGTGCGCGGCCGTCGGCTGGGCGATCATCGCGGCCCGCTCCGAGAAGCCGTGGCGGCGCGGCCTGACCCGGCTGGGCTGGGCTCAGTTCTGGATCGTCATGGGCAACGCCGTGCTCGGCGGCATCGTGGTGCTGGTCGGCCTCAACCCGTACACGGTCGCCGCGCACTTCCTGCTCTCCACGGCGCTGATCGCCGTCGCGACGGCGATGTGGCAGCGCACCCGGGAGGGCGACGGGGCGCCGCGTCCGCTGGTCGGCACGGCCGTGCGGCAGCTGGTGTGGTTCCTGGTGGCCGCGTCCGTGCTGCTCATCGCCGTGGGGACGGTGGTGACCGGTGCCGGGCCGCACGCGGGCGACTCCACCGAGGTCGACCGGATCCCCATCGACTGGGAGACCGTGGCCAAGCTGCACGCGGTGCTCGCCTGGATCGTGGTCACGCTGACGTTCGCCCTGTGGTTCGTCCTGAAGGCGGTGGACGCGCCCCGGGGGCCGCTGGCGCGGACGCGGGAGCTGTTCCTGGTCCTGCTGGCCCAGGGCGTGATCGGTTACGTGCAGTACTTCACGCACCTGCCCGAGGTCCTGGTCGGCCTCCACATGCTCGGCTCGTGCCTGATCTGGATCGGTGTCCTGCGCGTCCTGCTGTCGCTGCGCGAGCGCCCGGAGGCGGCCCTGGACCTGCCCGGTCCCTCGGCCGAGGTGACGGTCGGCACGCGCGCGTGACTCATCCGTACGTGGTGACCAGCGCGTCGATGGCCGGGCCGAGGTAGCCGCGGGTCAGCTCGGCGCGCCGGGCGAGCCATGCGGCGTCCGGTGGAGCGGGGTGTTCGTAGCGGCGTCGGGCGATGTCCGCGACGACCTCGGCGGGCGCGCCGAGAGCCGGCAGCTCGGCGAGCGCCTGCCGCTTGGAGACCAGCCGTCCGTCACGCAGGGTCACGGTGGCCCGGGCGAACGTCAGCAGCCCCAGGTCGACCCAGGCGTCCTGGCGCCACAGCCGGGTCCTGCCGACCGCGGGCCGCCAGAAGTCCCGCTGGTCCCGGACGACGAAGTCGTCGAGCTGTCGCCGGGGAACCGGTGGGAGCAGCCCGGCCGGCGCGGCACCGTGCAGCACCCGGCCGAAGTGGTGCAGCTCACGCCGGGTGACGGGGGTGACCGGGCGGCGCATCACTCCTCCGTGCGCCCAGGTGAGGTGCGAGCGTCCCGGGTCTTCCAGGGTGGCCGGGGTGAGGTAGCTGCAGTGGAGTTTCGCGGCGAGCGGTTCCCCGCGCAGCGAGCTGTGCAGCACCGCCACCTGCCAGACCTGCCGCGGGCGCACGGCCCGGGGCAGTACGGCGATGAGGTCCAGGTCGCTGCGGCCCTCCTGGTAGTCCCCGCCGGCCAGTGAGCCGTGCGCCCACACCGCCAGGGGCCCGAGGGGCGCCAGTTCGTGCAGGAAACGGGCGACGAGCGTGTCGGTCGGCATCGCCTCAGTCTCAGCAACGGGCGGGTCCCTGTACAGGTCTCATTCCAGCCCGTACACCCGGCGCGCGTTGTCCGCCGCGATCAGCCGGGCCACCCGCTGGGCGTCCTCCAGGGACCACGCGCCCTCGGCGACCCAGGTGCCCAGGACGCCACCCAGGGCCTCGCGGAAGATGCGGGCGCCTACGACGTGCAGCTCCGGCAGGCCGTGGGCGCCGGTGGAGAACAGGATCTTGCCGAAGGGGGCCAGCTCCAGGATCTCGGCGAGGACCGTGGCCGCGCGGGCGCCGGTACGCACGAGGGCGGCGCCCGAGTCGGCGTACACGTGCGGGAAGACACCGGCCAGATGGGCGGCGTGGCGGTGGTGCGGGTAGCCGTGCAGCAGGACCAGGTCGGTGCCGAGGCCGGCCGTGGCCCGCGCGAAGTCGGTCAGCGGCACCGGGTCCGTACGGTCGACGCGGGAGCCGGGTTCGCCGAGTCCGGCGTGCAGTTGCAGCGGCAGACCGGAGGCGACCGCGATCCACAGCAGGTGCCTGAGCAGCACCGCGTCGGTCAGTGGCCCGCCGACCCGTCGCCCGGCCAGCCAGCGGCCCGCCGCGCCCCGTACCTCTCCCGGCCCGGGTGGCTCGGATGCGAGAGCCAGGCCGTGTCTGAGGCCCGCGACGGAGGTGAAGGCGACCGCGTTCGCGGCGGCGCCGTGCACCGACTCGGCGAGGTTGGCCAGGAAGGACTCGACGGTGCCGGAGGTGTCGGCGACCTGCTCCGCCAGCGGCTCCAGGCGGACGATCTCGCGAGCGGCGGCGCCGCCGTCGCAGGCCATCTCGGCGGGGCCGGTGAGGTCGCCGGGCAGGCCCGTGTCGACGAGGTAGGTGGTGATCCCGGTGCCCCGCAGCAGTCTGCGGCCCGCTTCCAGGACGCCCAGTTCCCGGCGCCGGGCCAGATAGCGGGCGGGCGGGCAGTGCGGTTCCAGGCCGAGCAGGGGCGGGCACCAGCGCCGCACGGCGAAGCCGGTCTGGGTGTCGAAGAGGGTGGTGCCCGGGGCCGGTGGTCCCTCGGTGCGGGCCAGCTGGGCCTCGAAGGTGCCGAGGCCCAGCTCGGTGCGCAGCACTCCGTGGCAGTACTGGTCCACGAGGGACGGCGTTTCGATCATTCCGGCTCCCCGGGAGGACGCGCTGTGCTGCCTTACCCGTCCTAACGGGTGAATCGGGTTCAGGTGGCGGCAGCCGGCCCAACGGAGCGCCGGGCCGGGTCCATCCGCGGCTCCGCCGCGGGGCGCGACCGCTCCCGACGGATCAGCAGTCGCCGGACCACCGGCACCCCGGGGCTCAGCCGCCGAGCTGGATGCCCGCCATCCGCTTCCACTCGTACGAGCCCGTCGTCACCTTCGCCGCGAACTCGCCGTCGAAGGACTCGTGGACGGTGATACCGGACTTCTCCACCGCCTGCTCGGCGATCTTCGTGCTGGGCGCCACCAGATCGCCCCAGCCGCCGTCCTCGCCGACGAGCACGATGCGGGCACCGCGTTCGCCGATGTGGGCCACCTGGCCCTCGGCGCCGCCGTGGGCCTTGGAGAAGGCGCTGATCTGCCGGGCCAGCTTCGCCACCTTGCGCTCGGCCTTGGCGTCGGCCTTCGGGTCAACCTGCTGCGTGTCTGCCATGGCCAGGATGCTACCGACGGGTAGATCGAACGGCGACGGGAGGGGCACGTGGTCTTGGCCACGCACCCCTCCCGTACCGGAGGAATCAGAGGGCTAGCGGAGGAAGGGGTCCACCGCGACGGCGACGAAGAGGATCGACACATAGGTGATCGACCAGTGGAAGAGACGCATCTCCTTGAGCTTGGCCCCGGTCACCTCGGCCTTCGCCCGGTTCTGCAGCCCGTGGGCCTCCCAGAGCCAGAAGCCGCCGGCCGCGAGGGCGACCACCGTGTAGAACCAGCCGGTGTAGCCGAGCGGGGTCAGCAGCAGGGAGACGGCGACCATCACCCAGCTGTAGATCACGATCTGCTTGGCGACGACCTTGTTGGAGGCGACGACCGGGAGCATCGGCACGCCCACGCGCGCGTAGTCGTCCTTGACCTTCATGGACAGCGGCCAGTAGTGCGGCGGGGTCCAGAAGAACATGACGAGGAAGAGGACGACCGGCGCCCACGACATCGAGTTCGTGACGGAGGACCAGCCGATCAGCACCGGGAGGCAGCCCGCGATGCCACCCCACACGATGTTCTGGGAGGTACGCCGCTTGAGGATCATCGTATAGACGACGACGTAGAAGAGGAGCGCTCCGAGTGACAGCCAGGCGCTCAGCCAGTTGACGGTGAATCCGAACAGCAGCGTCGAGACGACGGCCAGGGTGATGCCGAAGGCCAGGCACTCGGGCGGGCTGACCATGCCGGTCACCAGCGGCCGCTGCGAGGTGCGGTCCATCAGGGCGTCGATGTCCCGGTCGATGTACATGTTCAGCGCGTTGGCGCCACCCGCGGAGAGGTAGCCGCCCACGCAGGTCAGCAGGACCAGCTTCAGGTCGGGCACACCCTGCTGTGCCAGGAACATCACCGGAACGGTGGTGATGAGCAGCAGCTCGATGATCCGCGGCTTGGTCAGCGCCACGAACGCCTTGACACGGGCCCCGAACGGCCGATGAGCCCGGCCCTGGCTCGCACCACCGAGCACACCCTCCCCCAGAGCCTTAACGGCCTGGGAGGTGCCCCCAGGACGGGATTCGACGGCCGTCACGCACACCCCTGACAGAGACATCCCAGCAAGCCCCCCGTGTGAAGTCCCGGTAAAGGCTCGCGCGTACCACGCCACTTTAGACGTTGCCCATACCCCGGCCTTCGCGGGGGTGGGCTCGTGTTGGCGGGCATCGCATACGAGGTGCCGCAGGGCTCGATTGAGCGGTCAGATGAGCGCCTCCGTATTCATGTGCCGAATGCCTTGTCGGCCAGTCGGGAGGCGGATCGCACGGAGTCCCGGCAGTCTGTAAAGACTCGAAAAAACGCACGTCTTTACGGGGGTAGGCTCGACAGCGGCCGGCGGGCGCCGAGCACGTCGGCGGCCGGGTGGGCGCATGCCCCGAAGACCGGCGAACGACATGTGGAGAGGAGCCCTGACCCAGGGTGAGCACCAAGCCGACCACCACAGACCTTGAGTGGACCGACCTGGACCAGCGGGCCGTGGACACCGCCCGCGTCCTGGCCGCCGACGCCGTACAGAAGGTCGGCAACGGCCATCCCGGTACGGCGATGAGCCTGGCCCCGGCCGCCTACACCCTCTTCCAGAAGGTGATGCGGCACGACCCGGCCGACCCGGAGTGGGTCGGGCGCGACCGCTTCGTGCTGTCCGCCGGCCACTCGTCCCTGACCCTCTACACACAGCTCTACCTGGCCGGTTTCGGCCTGGAGCTGGACGACCTCAAGGCCTTCCGGACGTGGGGTTCGAAGACCCCGGGCCACCCGGAGTACGGGCACACCAAGGGCGTCGAGACCACCACCGGCCCGCTGGGCCAGGGTGTGGCCAACGCGGTGGGCATGGCGATGGCCGCCCGCTACGAGCGCGGCCTGTTCGACCCGGACGCCCCGCGGGGCGAGTCCCCGTTCGACCACTTCATCTACTGCATCGCCGGTGACGGCTGCCTCCAGGAGGGCATCTCCGCGGAGGCGTCCTCGCTGGCCGGCCACCAGAAGCTGGGCAACCTGATCCTGCTGTGGGACGACAACCACATCTCGATCGAGGGCGACACCGAGACGGCCGTCTCCGAGGACACCGTCAAGCGGTACGAGGCCTACGGCTGGCACGTCCAGCGCGTGGAGGCCAAGGAGGACGGCGACCTGGACCCGGCGGCGATCTTCGCCGCGATCCAGGAGGCCAAGCGGGTCACCGACCGGCCGTCGTTCATCGCGATGCGCTCGATCATCGCCTGGCCCGCCCCGAACGCGCAGAACACCGAGGCCGCCCACGGCTCGGCCCTCGGCGACGAGGAGGTCGCGGCCACCAAGCGTGTCCTCGGCTTCGACCCCGAGCAGAGCTTCGAGGTCTCCGACGAGGTCATCGCCCACACCCGCCAGGCGCTCGACCGGGGCCGCCAGGCCAAGGCCGAGTGGGAGAAGTCCTTCCAGGAGTGGCGGAACAACAACGCCGAGCGTGCCGCCGACTTCGACCGCATCAGCAAGGGCGAGCTGCCCACCGGCTGGGAGGAGAAGCTCCCGGTCTTCGAGCCGGGCAAGGCCGTCGCCACCCGTGCCGCCTCCGGCAAGGTGCTGCAGGCGCTGGGCGCGGTCATCCCCGAACTGTGGGGCGGCTCCGCCGACCTCGCCGGGTCGAACAACACCACGATCGACAAGGACAGCTCGTTCCTCCCCGAGGGCAACCCGCTGCCCGAGGCCAACCCGTACGGCCGCACGATCCACTTCGGCATCCGCGAGCACTCCATGGGTGCCGAGCTGAACGGCATCACGCTGCACGGCAACACCCGGGTCTACGGCGGCACCTTCCTGGTGTTCTCCGACTACATGCGCAACGCGGTGCGCCTGTCGGCCCTGATGCACCTGCCGGTGACCTTCGTGTGGACGCACGACTCCATCGGCCTCGGCGAGGACGGCCCGACACACCAGCCGGTCGAGCACCTGGCCTCGCTGCGCGCGATCCCGGGTCTGAACATCGTCCGCCCGGCGGACGCCAACGAGACCGCCATCGCCTGGCGCGAGATCCTCAAGCGCTACACCAAGGAGTTCGGCAAGGGCCAGCCGCACGGCCTCGCGCTCACCCGCCAGGGCGTGCCGGCCTACGAGCCCGACGAGAACGCCGCCCGTGGTGGCTACGTGCTCTTCGAGGCCGAGGGTGGCGAGCCGCAGGTCGTCCTGATCGCCACCGGTTCCGAGGTGCATGTGGCCGTGGAGGCGCGTGAGCAGCTCCAGGCCGAGGGCGTGCCCACCCGCGTCGTGTCGATGCCGTGCGTGGAGTGGTTCGAGCAGCAGGACCAGGGGTACCGGGACTCCGTGCTGCCGCCGTCCTTGAAGGCCCGAGTCGCCGTGGAGGCGGGCATCGGCCTGACCTGGCACAAGTACGTGGGGGACGCCGGCCGCATCGTTTCCCTGGAGCACTTCGGTGCTTCCGCCGACGGCAAGGTGCTCTTCCGCGAGTTCGGCTTCACTGCCGAGAACGTGGCCGCCAAGGCGCGGGAATCCATCGCCGCCGTCCAGCGCTGACGCTCATATACGACACGTAGGAGATGTAATTCCATGACAGACGCACTCAAGCGCCTCTCCGAAGAAGGCGTGGCGATCTGGCTGGACGACCTGTCGCGCAAGCGGATCACGTCCGGCAACCTCGCCGAGCTGATCGACCAGCAGCACGTCGTGGGCGTCACCACCAACCCGACGATCTTCCAGAAGGCGATCTCGCAGGGCGACGGCTACGACCAGCAGCTGTCGGACCTCGCCTACCGCAAGGTCACCGTCGAAGAGGCGATCCGCATGATCACCACGGCGGACGTCCGCGACGCCGCCGACATCATGCGCCCCGTCTTCGACGCGACGGGCGGCAAGGACGGCCGGGTCTCCATCGAGGTCGACCCGCGCCTCGCGCACAACGAGAAGGCGACCGTCGCCGAGGCCAAGCAGCTGGCCTGGCTCGTCGACCGCCCGAACACCCTGATCAAGATCCCGGCCACCATGGCGGGTCTGCCGGCGATCACCTCGACGATCGGGCTCGGCATCAGCGTCAACGTCACGCTGATCTTCTCCCTGGAGCGGTACCGGGCCGTCATGGACGCGTACCTCTCCGGCCTGGAGAAGGCCAAGGAGCGCGGCCTGGACCTCTCGAAGATCCACTCCGTGGCGTCCTTCTTCGTGTCCCGGGTGGACACCGAGATCGACAAGCGCCTGGACGAGATCGGCACCGACGAGGCCAAGGCGCTGCGCGGCAAGGCCGCCATCGCCAACGCGCGTCTCGCCTACCAGGCGTACGAGGAGGTCTTCTCCTCCGACCGCTGGAACGCGCTGGAGAAGGCGGGCGCCAACAAGCAGCGTCCGCTGTGGGCGTCGACCGGTGTGAAGGACCCGGCGTACGCGGACACCATGTACGTCACCGAGCTGGTCGCGCCGAACACGGTCAACACCATGCCGGAGGCCACCCTGGAGGCCACCGAGGACCACGGCGAGATCACCGGCAACACCGTCGCCGGCACCTACGAGCAGGCGCGCGCCGACCTCGACGCGCTGGAGAAGCTCGGGATCGCGTACGACGACGTGGTCCGGGTGCTGGAGGAAGAGGGCGTGGAGAAGTTCGAGGCGTCCTGGAACGACCTGCTGAAGTCGACCCAGGCGGAGCTCGAGCGCCTCGCCCCCTCGGAGGGCTGATTTGTCACCCGTTTCCGGTTCCGGAGCGAACCCGCTTCGTGACCCGGCCGACCGACGGCTCCCGCGTATCGCGGGGCCGTCGGGCCTGGTCATCTTCGGCGTCACGGGCGACCTGTCCCGCAAGAAGCTGATGCCCGCGGTGTACGACCTCGCCAACCGGGGTCTGCTGCCGCCGGGCTTCTCGCTGGTGGGCTTCGCCCGCCGCGACTGGGAGCACGAGGACTTCGCCGAGGTCGTGCACGACGCGGTCAAGGAGCACTCGCGCACGCCGTTCCGCGAGGAAGTCTGGCAGCAGCTCATCCAGGGGATGCGCTTCGTCCAGGGCACCTTCGACGACGACGATGCCTTCGAGCGGCTGCGCGCCACCATCGAGGAGCTGGACAAGGCCCAGGGCACGGGCGGCAACTTCGCCTTCTACCTCTCGGTGCCGCCGCGCTCCTTCCCGGTGGTCATCCAGCAGCTGAAGAAGCACGGTCTCGCCGACCAGTCGGGCGGTTCCTGGCGGCGCGCGGTCATCGAGAAGCCCTTCGGCCACGACCTGAAGTCGGCCGAGGAGCTGAACAAGGTCGTGCACGAGGTGTTCGAGCCGGACCAGGTGTTCCGGATCGACCACTACCTCGGCAAGGAGACCGTCCAGAACATACTGGCGCTGCGCTTCGCCAACACGATGTTCGAGCCGATCTGGAACCGGTCCTTCGTGGACCACGTGCAGATCACCATGGCCGAGGACATCGGCATCGGCGGCCGCGCGGGCTACTACGACGGCATCGGCGCCGCCCGTGACGTGATCCAGAACCACCTTCTGCAGCTGCTCGCGCTGACCGCGATGGAGGAGCCCGCCTCCTTCGGCGCGGACGCGCTGGCCGCGGAGAAGACCAAGGTGCTCGGCGCCGTCCGGCTGCCGAAGGACCTCGGCCGCAACACCGTACGCGGTCAGTACGCGGCCGGCTGGCAGGGCGGCGAGAAGGTCATCGGCTACCTCGAAGAGGAGGGCATCGACGCTGGGTCGAAGACCGACACGTACGCGGCCGTGAAGCTGGAGATCGACAACCGCCGCTGGGCGGGCGTCCCCTTCTATCTGCGCACCGGCAAGCGTCTCGGCCGCCGCGTGACGGAGATCGCGGTCGTCTTCCAGCGGGCCCCGCACTCCCCCTTCGACCACACGGCGACGGAGGAGCTGGGCTCGAACGCGATCGTCATCCGTGTCCAGCCGGACGAGGGCATCACGGTCCGCTTCGGCTCGAAGGTGCCGGGCACCTCGATGGAGATCCGGGACGTCTCCATGGACTTCGCCTACGGCGAGTCCTTCACGGAGTCCAGCCCGGAGGCGTACGAGCGCCTGATCCTGGACGTGCTGCTGGGTGACGCCAACCTCTTTCCGCGTACGGAGGAGGTCGAGCTGTCCTGGGAGATCCTCGATCCGATCGAGGATCACTGGGACAAGCACGGCAGGCCCGCGCAGTACCCGTCGGGCACCTGGGGGCCGGCCGAGGCGGACGAGATGCTCGCACGAGACGGACGGAGCTGGCGCCGGCCATGAAGACAGACCTGACCGACACCACCGCCGGCGAGATCAACAAGGCGCTCGTCAAGGGCCGCCGCGCCATCGGCACGCCCGCCGTCGGCATGGTCCTGACCCTCGTCATCGTCACCGACGAGGAGAACGCCTACGACGCGCTGAAGGCGGCCAACGACGCCTCGCGCGAGCACCCCTCGCGCACGCTGGTGGTCATCAAGCGGGTCTCGCGCACCCCGCGCGACCGTACGTCCTCGCGTCTCGACGCCGAGGTTCGGGTGGGCGCGGACGCCGGCACCGGCGAGACGGTCGTGCTCCGGATGTACGGCGAGGTCGTCGACCACGCCGACTCGGTGGTCCTGCCGCTGCTGCTGCCGGACGCACCGGTCGTCGTGTGGTGGCCGGTGAACGCCCCGCTGGATCCGGCGAAGGACCCGCTGGGCGCGCTCGCCCAGCGCCGGGTCACCGACACCTACGCCGCCGAGCAGCCGGTGCGGGAGCTGTCCGCCCGCGCCGAGGCCTACACGCCCGGCGACACCGACCTGTCCTGGACCCGGATCACGCCGTGGCGCTCGATGCTCGCGGCGGCGCTGGACCAGGTCACCTGCGAGGTGCGGGCCGTCGAGGTGGAGGGCGAGGAGTTCAACCCGAGCTGCGAGCTGCTGGCGATGTGGCTCGCGGACCGGCTGGACGTGCCGGTGAAGCGCTCGCTCTCCTCCGGCCCGGGTCTCACGGCCGTCCGTATGGACACCAGCTGCGGCCCGATCACCCTGGACCGGGCGGACGGCTCGCTGGCCACGCTGACCATCGAGGGGCAGCCGGCCCGCGCGGTGGCGCTCAAGCGGCGGGACACCGCCGAGCTGATCGCGGAGGAGCTGCGCCGGCTGGACCCGGACGACACCTACGCGTCGGCGCTGCGCTATGGCGTGGAGCGGCTGAACACCGTTCCGGAGCAGCGGCCCACGGTCGCCGAGGCCGAGCCGGTGGCCGAGCCGGAGCCGGTCGAGGAGGCCGCGAAGGCGCCCGCGAAGAAGGCCGCGGCCAAGACCGCCAAGAAGGCACCGACGAGGAGGGCGGCGGCGAAGTGAGCACTCCGCAGCTGGTCGTCCACCACGACAAGGAGCTGATGGCGCAGGCCGCCGCGGCCCGCCTGATCACGAAGATCGTGGACGCGCAGGCCTCCCGGGGCACCGCGTCCGTGGTCCTCACCGGCGGCCGCAACGGCAACGGCCTGCTGGCCGCGCTGGCGGCGGCGCCCGCCCGCGACGCCGTCGACTGGGGCCGCCTCGACCTGTGGTGGGGCGACGAGCGTTTCCTTCCCGAGGGCGACCCCGAGCGCAATGTCACGCAGGCCCGCGAGGCCCTGCTGGACTCGGTGCCGCTGGACCCGGAGCGCGTGCACGCCATGCCCGCCTCCGACGGCCCGTACGGCGCGGACGTCGAGGCCGCGGCGGAGGCGTACGCGGCGGAGCTGGCGAAGGCGGCCGGGCCGGAGAACCACGGCCCGGTGCCGACCTTCGACGTCCTGATGCTGGGCGTCGGCCCGGACACCCATGTGGCCTCGCTCTTCCCGGAGTTGCCGGCCGTGCGGGAGACCGAGCGCACGGTGGTCGGTGTCCACGGCGCGCCCAAGCCGCCGCCGACCCGGATCAGCCTGACCCTTCCCGCGATCCGCTCGGCCCGCGAGGTCTGGCTGCTCGCGGCCGGTGCGGACAAGGCGGAGGCGGTGGCCATCGCGCTGTCCGGCGCGGGTGAGATCCAGGCACCGGCGGCGGGGGCGTACGGGCGCTCGCGCACGCTGTGGCTGCTCGACGCGGCGGCGGCTTCGCAGTTGCCGCGGTCGCTGTATCCGCCGGCCTCGCCCTGACGAACCCCTCACCGTGACGAACGGGGGCGGCAGAGGATGACTCCTCTGCCGCCCCCGCCGTCTTGGTGACTCCCCCTCAGCCCGGGCTCTTCACGTTTTCTGCACGGTACGTACATGTACCGCTCATCTTTTGTGTAAGCTCCTGGCCGCACCATTCGCACACTTGAGGGGGGACCTCATGCGCATACGCTTCGCGCTGGCCACCGCTGTCACCGCCGGGACGCTCGCCGTCGTCGTCGCGGCCCCGGCCCAGGCCACCGAGTACTCCTCGTCCCTGAAGGTCAAGGGCGTCCAGTACGACGCCCCGGGACGGGACTCCAACAACTGCACCACGGGCAACAGCAAGAGCGAGTACGTGACGATCAAGAACTACTCGCGGACCGCCACGGTGAACCTGAAGGGCTACGCCGTCGAAGACGCCACGGGCAACCACTTCACCTTCACCGCCAACCACTATCTCCAGCCCGGCGACTACGTGAGGCTGCGCGGGGGCCACGGCACCGACTCGGACGCCGACAACGTCGTCTACCGCCAGAACTGCAACTTCATCTGGAACAACGACAAGGACACCATCTACCTGTACAAGCCGTCCGGGGCGCACGCGGACACCCACGCCTACACCAAGTCCCGCGACGACCGGGACGGCAACGGTTACATCACCTACCACGGCTGACGCCGCGCCGGCCGCCGGACCGGCTCGGTCACTTGACCGAGCCGGCCATCACGCCCTGGACGAAGTGCCGCTGGAAGGCGAAGAACACGACCACCGGCACGATCAGGGACAGGAAGGCGCCCGGCGCCAGGACGTCGATGTTGCTGCCGAACTGCCGGATCTGGGACTGGAGTTGCACGGTCAGCGGCTGGGACGAGCTGTCGGCGAAGAGCAGGGCGACCAGCATGTCGTTCCAGACCCACAGGAACTGGAAGATGGCGAGCGAGGCGATGGCCGGGCGGCCCACCGGCAACACCAGCCGGGTGAAGATGCGCCACTCGCTGCCGCCGTCCATCCGCGCCGCCTCCAGCATCTCCTTCGGCATCTCCGCGAAGTAGTTGCGCAGCAGGAACACCGCGAACGGCAGCCCGTACGCCACATGGAAGAGGACGACACCGGGGATCGTGCCGAACAGACCCAGTTGGCCGAAGAGTTTGGCCACCGGCAACAGGCCGATCTGCACCGGCACCACCAACAGGGCGACCACCAGCAGGAAAAGGGGCTCCCGGAACGGGAAGTCCAGCCAGGCGAAGGCGTAACCGGCGAGGGCCGCGATGACGACGACCAGGGTGGTCGTCGGCACCGAGATCAGCACGGTGTTCCAGAAGGCCTGGGTGATGCCGGAGTTCTTCAGCAGTGCCGAGTAGTTGTCGAAGGACAGCTGACCGGGGCTGGACAGAGCCGTCCACCAGCCGCCCTTGGCGGTGTCCTGTGCCGACCGGAGCGAGGACAGGAACAGTCCGGCCAGCGGGGTCAGCCAGACCAGGCCGATCACCACCAGGAAGGCCTGCACCAGGCCGTTGCCCAGGCCCCGCCTGATCGCGTTCATCGCTGACTCCTTCGGAAGCGGCGGACGTTGAACACCATCGCGGGGACCACCAGGAGCAGCAGGAGCACACCGAGGGCGCTGCCGAGACCCTGGTTGTTGCCGCCGCCGAAGGAGACGAGCCACATCTGGGTCGCGAGGACGGTGGCGTCCTCCTGCACCGGGCCGGGCGCGATGATGTAGACGAGGTCGAAGACCTTCATCACGTTGATCACGAGGGTCACGAAGACCACGGTGAGTACGGGCGCGAGCAGCGGGACGGTGATCCGGCGGAAGATCTGCCACTCGTTCGCGCCGTCCATCCGGGCCGCCTCCAGCGTGTCCCGTGGGAGCGTGGCGAGCCCCGCGCCGATGAGCACCATCGCGAAGCCCGTCCAGATCCACAGGTACGCGCCGATGATCGCCGGTGTGACGAGGGTCGGGCCGAGCCAGGAGATGCCCTGGTAGGGCGCGGCGAAGTTGGAGGCGGGCAGCTTCACCGTGTACGAGCCGTCGTCGAGCCCGGAGAAGCGGAAGGACCCGTCGGCGGCGGTCGTCGTGCGCGCGACCGTCTTCCCGTCCCGCACCGCCTCGACGTTCATGCCGGGCAGCCCGCTCTCCCGCCGGTCGACCGTGCCCTGCTTGCCTCCGCCGCCGGGGGTGAAGTCGAGGTAGACGACACCGCGCAGCTCATCGCCGGCGGTCTTCGCCGCGGCCGCCGGGTACGCGGGCGCCGCGTCCCCGGGCAGGTCCTTGGGCAGGACGCCGACCATGGGCAGCGTCACCGAGTGGCCCGTCGCGGCGGTCGTGCCGTAGGAGCCGTCGGGGTTTTGGGTCAGCAGGCCCTGGCGGCCGCGGGCCGTCGGATAGGTCGAGGCGTCCTTGAAGGCGTCGTGCACGGAGACCACGGCCGCGTTGAGGACTCCCTTGTCCGGGTCCTCGTCGTAGGCGAGCCGGAAGATGATGCCGGCGGCGAGGAACGACACCGCCATCGGCATGAACAGCAGCAGCTTGAACGCCGTGGCCCAGCGGACCTTCTCCACCAGCACGGCCAGGATCAGGCCGAGGCCGGTGAGCAGGGCCGGGGCCACCACCACCCAGATGGTGGTGTTGCGGATGGCCTTCAGCGTGGCCGGGTCGCGGAACATCTCGGTGTAGTTGTCGCCGCCGACGAACCGGGTGCCGGAGGCGTCGAAGAAGCTGCGGCCCACGGAGAACAGCACCGGGTAGACGACGAGGGCGCCGAGCAGGAGCAGCGCGGGGAGGACGAAGAGCAGGGCGATCAGCCGGCCGCGCCGCCGGCTGCGGCGCCTGGGCGCCACGCCGGCGGCCCGCGGGCCCGCCTGCTGTTTCACGAGTGTGGAGGCGGTCATGGTGCTGCCGCTCAGCCCTGGTAGGCCTTGGCCGCCGCGGCTTCGAGCTTCGCCGCGGTCCCCTTCGGGTCCGCCGGGTCGCGCAGGAAGTCCTGGAGCAGCTTCCACTCACCGGTGCCCTTGGTGCCGCCGAAGGCCGCCGGGGCCTGGTCGGACATGTCGAAGCGGACCGAATCCCCGGCGCCCACGAGGGACTTGGCGGTGGCGCGGGTGACGTCGTCGGCGTACTGGGCGAGGTCGAGCTTCTTGTTCGGGGACAGGAAGCCGCCCGCCTTCGCCCACACGGCCGCGGCCTCGGGAGTGGCCAGGTACTCCAGGAGCTTCATGCCGGCCTTGCTGTTCTTGGCGTCCTTGAGGACGACCGCCGCGTCACCACCGCTGACGACCGGCGCGGCACCGCCGTCGACCGCGGGGAAGGGGAAGAAGTTCGCGTCCTTGCCGATGCTCTTGCCGTACTGGTCGTGGGCGACCCCGGCGACGAAGTCGCCCTCGTAGACCATGCCCGCCTTGGGCTTGGGCCCGAACACCTTCTCGACCGAGCCCGGGAAGTCGGTGTTCAGGGCCTCCTTCTGGCCGCCCGCGATCAGCTGCTTGTCCTTGAAGAGCTTGCCGAGGGTGGTGAGCGCCTTCACCACGCTGGGGTCGGTCCACTTCAGCTGGTGGCCGGCGAGGGCGTCGTACTTCTTGGGGCCGGCCTGGGAGAGGTAGATGTTCTCGAACCAGTCGGTGAGGGTCCAGCCGTCCTGTCCGGCCACGGCGAAGGCGGCGAGACCGGAGTCGGAGACGGTGTGCCCGGCCTTGAGCAGCTCGTCGTACGTCTTCGGCGGCTTGACGCCGGCCTGGGTGAGCGCGTCGGGGCTGTACCAGACGGTGGACTTGTGGGCGGCCTTGAAGTACAGGCCGTAGAGGGCGCCGTCGACGCTGCCGTACTTGCGCCACACGGGCGCGTAGTCGGCGTCGATGGTCTGCTGGGCGGTCCCCGAGAGCGGCTTGAGCCAGCCCTTCTTCGCGAACTGCTGCAGCACGCCGACCTGGGGGACCATCACGACGTCGGGTGCGTTGCCGCCCTCGATCTTGCTGCCGACGACCGTGGAGACGTTGTCACCGGTGGACACGAACTGGGTCTTGGCGCCGGTCTTCTCGGTGAACGCGTCCAGCACCTTCTGGAAGTTCTTCTGCTCGCTGCCGGACCAGACGCCGGCCACGGTGACCGTCTGGCCGCTGAGCGCCTTGTCACCGCCGCCCGCGGAGACCGGTCCGCCGCCACAGGCGGTGGCGCCGAGGGCGAGGGCGAGCGCGGTGCAGCCGGTGAGCAGGGTGGTACGTCGCATCATCATTGATGTCCCTTCGGGAGGTGGGAGTTGACGGTGGATCAGAGGCCGTTCAGCCACCAGGCCGCCGTGGAGCCGGGCAGGACGCCTGGCGGGCACGGGCTGCTGGAGAGCAGGGGGGTGCCGGAGACCGGCGCGGGCGTGGGGGCCGTACCGAAGTTGACGGCGCAGACCAGGCCGTCGCCGCGGACGAAGCCGAGGACGCCGGGCGGGGTGTCCAGCCAGCGCAGCGTGCCGTCGCCCAGCTGTGGCAGGGAGTGGCGCAGCTGGAGTCCGTCGCGGTACAGGTGCCAGAAGGAGCGGGTGTCGGCGAGGGCGCGGTCGGTGGCGTACTCGGCGAAGTACTCCGGCTGCGGCAGCCACGGCTTGGCGCCCTCCACGCCGGAGGTGAAGCCGAACGGGGACGCCTGCCCGGACCAGGGCAGCGGCACCCGGCAGCCGTCGCGGATGCGGGCGCGGCTTCCGGTACGGCGGAAGATCGGGTCGGTGAGCACGTCGTCGGGCAGGTCGACGACCTCTGGCAGTCCCAGTTCCTCGCCCTGGTAGATGTACGCGGCTCCGGGCAGCGCGAGCATCAGCAGCGCGGCGGCGCGGGCGCGGGCGGGGCCGAGGCCGCTGCCCTCGGTGGCGGGTTCGCCGTAGCGGGTGACGGTGCGGACCTGGTCGTGGTTGTTGAGGACCCAGGTGACGGTCGAGCCCGTGCCGGCGATGTCCTGCATGGCCTCGGAGATGACCTTGCGGAAGGCGTCGGCGTTCCAGGGGGCGCCGAGCAGGTCGAAGAAGAAGGCCTGGTGGAGTTCGTCGGGGCGGACGTAGAGGGCGTGTTCGCGGGCGGTGGGGACGGAGACCTCGCCGACGAGGAGGCGGTCGCGGCCGTCGTGGGCGGTGTACTCCTCGCAGGTGGCCCGCCATTGCCGCCACACGTCGTGCACCTCGGGCTGGTTCCAGGCCAGCGGGTTGACCGAGTCGCGGGTGCGGGCGTCGGCCTCGGGGTCGTCCGAGTCGGGCAGCCGCGGGTGCTTGTACAGCCCGGCCGCCACATCGATGCGGAAGCCGTCCACGCCCCGGTCCAGCCAGAAGCGCAGGACGCGGTCGAACTCGGCGGGGATCTCGGGGTTGCGCCAGTTCCAGTCGGGCTGCTCGGGCGTGAACATGTGCAGGTACCACTGGCCCGGGCGGCCGTCGGACTCGGTGATCCGGGTCCAGGCCGGGCCGCCGAACATGGCGTGCCAGTTGTTGGGCGGCTCGCTGCCGTCGGGACCGCGGCCGTCGGCGAAGTGGAAGCGGGCGCGGGCCGGGCTGCCGGGTGCGCTGTCCAGCGCCTCGCGGAACCACGGGTGCTCGCTGGAGCAGTGGTTGGGGACGATGTCGAGCAGCACCTTGATGCCGAGCCGCCGGGCGGCCGCCATCAGCAGGTCGAACTCGGCGAGGTCGCCGAAGACCGGGTCGACGCCGCGGTAGTCGGCCACGTCGTACCCGTGGTCGTGCTGCGGCGAGGGGTAGAACGGGCTCAGCCAGATGCCGTCGACGCCGAGCTTCTTCAGATACGGCAGCCCGGCGCGGACGCCGGCCAGATCGCCGATGCCGTCGCCGGTGCTGTCCAGGAAGCTGCGGACGTACACCTGGTAGATCACCGCGTCGCGCCACCAAAGATGCCTGTTCAACCCTGTGGACCTGTCTCTGAAGGGGGGCTGTTATGCATGCATGTTAGGTAGAAGTCACGCAGGGGTGTCAATGAAATGAACAGAGGCTCCTGGCTGACCAGCCGGGTAAATCAGGGCATTTCACCCCAAGAAGACTGCAGTCGTGATGGCGGCGTTACTTAACAGGTAACTAGCGACGGGCGATCGCGTCGAGCTCGCGCGCCAGCCGGCGCACGGCCTGCCCGGGCGTCTCCCGCCTGGTGAGCGCGTCCTGGACGACCGCCTGCACCGCCAGGCTGACCTGGTCGTAGTGCGCGCTCTTGGGGCGCGGCGCGGCGGTGAGGACGGCGGTGCGCAGGGTCGGCAGATAGGGGAACCGCCGTACGAGCGCGGGATCTTCGTACAGCGCGGCGCGTACGGGAGGCAGCGCGCCCCGGGTGAGCACCTGGCGCTGCACGGGCTCGCTGGTGAGGTAGGCGATCAGACGCGCGGCGGAGTCCGGGTGCCGGGCGTGGGCGTTGACCGCGAGGTTGGAGCCGCCGAGGACGCTCGTCCCCGGCCCATGAGGTCCGGGCAGCGGTACGGCACCGATCCGCCCGGCGACCCTGGATCCCCTGGCGGAGGCGACGGCGTAGGCGTAGGGCCAGTTGCGCAGGAAGAGCAGCCTGCCGTCCTGGAAGGCCTGCTTGGACTCCTCCTCCTTGTACGTCAGCGCCTGTTTCGGGATCCAGCCCTCGCGGATGCCGCGGGCGAGGAAGCCGATGCCCTCGCGGGCGGCGGCCGAGTCTACGGTGACGCGGGTGCCCTCGGCGCCGAGGATCGTCCCGCCCGCCGAGTACACCGCCTCGGCCGCGTTCACGGTGAGGCCCTCGTAGGGCAGGAACTGGCCCGCGTAACCGCCGAGCCCGTGCCGCGGCGCGATGGTCTTCGCGTCGTGCTCCAGCTCGGCCCAGGTGCGCGGCGGCGGCACACCCTCCTCGGCGAGGACGTCCTTGCGGTACAGCAGCAGCCCGGCGTTGGTGACGTACGGGACGGCGTAGAGACGTCCCTCGTAGGTTGCCGTGTCCACGACCGGCGGCAGGAGGCTCCTCAGCGGGAAGCGGTCGCGGGGCAGCGGGCGGATCCAGCCGGCCGCCGCGAACTCCGAGGTCCAGTTGACGTCGATGTTCAGGACGTCGAAGCGGCCGCGGTCGCCGCCGCGCAGGTCGGTGGTCATCTGCGCGTGGGTCTCGTCGGCGGAGTCCGGCAGCTCGACGAGAGTGACCTTCTCACCGGGGTGGGTGCGGTTCCAGCCCTGGAGGAGGGGACCGAGATAGCCGGTGAGGTCACCGGCGGTGGCCAGGGTGAGGGGGCCGCGTCCCCGGGCGTTCCCCTCGTCGCCATGGGCACCGGATGCGACGTACCCTGCCATGATCACGAACAGAACGAGAAGGCCCCTACCGGCGGCGTGTATCCACCGCATAGGTTCCTCCCTGTACACCGGCACCGCGGGCACCCTCGCCCGGGATCAGAGGCCATGTATACCTGTTAGGTATGGGCGATACTAGGGCCTGGAGCACATTGAGCAGACAGGAGGACAGCACGAGTGCGCCTGCCCCTCCTGGCACTCCTCGCCCGCGGCCCGGCCCATGGCTACGAGCTGAAACAGGACCTTGAGCAACTGCTGGGCTCGGCGTACCCTCAGCCGAACGTCGGCCAGATCTACGTCACCCTCGGCCGCCTCGAGAAGTCGGGACTGATCGAGGGCGAGGACGTCGAGCAGTCCAGCCGGCCCAACAAGAAGGTCTACCACCTCACCGACGCCGGGCGCGAGGCGCTGCACGCCTGGTTCGAGGAGACCGAGGACGAGCCGCGGGTGCGGGACGAGTTCTTCATGAAGCTCGCCGTCGCCCCGCGTGCCGGTCTCGCCGACCAGATCGCCCTCATCAACAGGCAGCGGCGCCAGTACCTCAACACCATGCGCAATCTGTCGAAACTGGCCGCGGCCGAGAACCGGGACAACCGAATCGCCCATCTGCTCATAGAGGGCGCGATGCTGCACCTGCAGGCCGACCTCGACTGGCTGGAACGGTGCCAGGAGGAACTGGAGGAGCTGGAATGAGCGACGGCTCTGCCGCTCCCCTGCTGCGCGCCGAGAAGCTGGTGAAGACCCACCACGGCGAGGGCGCGCCCGCGCATGCCGTGCGCGGGGTCGACCTCACGGTGGCGCGTGGCGAATTCCTGGCGATCACCGGCCCGTCCGGGGCCGGGAAGTCGACGCTGCTGCACCTGCTGGGCGGGCTGCAGCGGCCGGACGAGGGCAGCCTCTGGCTCGACGGGCGGTGCACGGACTCCTTCAGCGAGGCGCGCTGGGCGGTGGAGCGCCGCAAGGCCATCGGGATCGTCTTCCAGTTCTTCAACCTGGTGTCGAACCTGTCCGTCGCCGACAACGTCGAGCTGCCCGCCCTGCTGGCCGGCGCCCCGCCGAAGAAGGCCCGCGCCGAGCGTGAGGCCCTCCTCGCCGAGCTGGGCCTCCAGGGCAAGGAACGCAGCATGCCCGGCGAGCTGTCCGGCGGCGAGCAGCAGCGGGTCGCGCTCGCCCGGGCCCTGGTCAACCATCCGCCGCTGCTGCTCGCGGACGAGCCCGCCGGCAGCCTCGACAGCAAGGGCACCCGCGAGGTGATGCGGCTGCTGTCCCGCTTCCACGGACGCGGCCAGACCATCGTGCTGGTCACCCATGACGCCCGGCTGGCGAGCGCCGCGGACCGGGTGATCAGCTTCTTCGACGGCCGCATAGCCGACGACGCCGCCCTGGACGGCACGCCGTCGCGCCGTGGTGGTATCTCCGGCGTGCTGGAGCTGAGGGACTGATGGCGCGACCGACGACACGGCTGACGACCTGGATGACGACGCGGCTGAGGATGCGGCCGGCGACGCCTCCGAGGGTGCGTCCGACAGTGCCTCGCGCGGCGAGGGGCTGAGACACGTGCGGGCCACCCTGCGCTGGGCGCACTCCGATCTGCGTACGCACCGCGGCGAGGCGCTGTTCCTGGTGCTGGCCACCGCCGGCATCGTCGCCTCGCTGCTGCTGGCCACCGCCCTGTTCGGCTATGCCACGAACCCCTGGCAGCGGGTCTTCACGCAGGCCCGCGGGGCGCACGTGTGGATCCACACCGTCGCGTCCGCGGACGCCGGCAAGCTCGCCCGGCTGGACGGCGTCGAGTCCGTCGCCGGCCCCTACCGCACCGAGTCCGCCACCGTCTCCGCACGCGGCGTCCGCGCCGCCGTGGAGCTGCGCGGCACCCCGCGCCAGCCCTCCGTGGGCCGACCGCTGCTCACGGCCGGACACTGGCTGGACCCCGCCGAGCCGGACGGTGTGGTGCTGGAGAGCGGCCTGGCCCGGGCCCTGCTGGCCGAGCCCGGAGACACCCTCACGCTGCCCGGCACCGCCCGCACCATCACCGTCGAGGGCATCGCCGAGAGCGCCGAACCCCACTACAGCCCGGGTGAGCAGCCGGGTCTGGTCTGGGCCCTGCCGTCCGCCGTACGCGCCCCCGGCGGCCAGGTGACCGGGCTGCGGCTCGGCGATCCGGCCGACACGGACTACGCGGTGCAGCGTGCCGTCACCGTGCTGGGCGCGGGCGCGGTCGGCGAGGTCTCCACCTGGCAGCAGGCGCGTTCCGAGGCACAGGGCGACAACCGGCTGCTGGGGCAGGTGCTCGGGCTGTTCGGGCTGGGCGCACTGATCGCCGCGGGGTTCGCGGTGCACGGGGCGATCGCCACCCGCATCCGCGGTCATCTGCGGGACCTCTCGGTACTCAAGGCGATCGGCTTCACCCCCGGCCAGGTGGTGCGGATCTTCCTGCTCCAGCACCTCGCTTACGCCCTGCTCGGCTCCGTGGCGGCGGCGGCGCTCACCGAGGCCCTGGGGCGCCGGGTGCCCGGACGGCTCGGGGACGCCGTGGGCGTGTGGCAGGGGCTGCCCGGGCACACGCCGGCGTTGTGCGTGGTGTCCGTGGGCGCGGTGCTGTTCATCGGCCTGACCACGGGGCTCGCCGCCTGGCGGGCGGGGCGGGTGCCGCCGGTCCCGGTGCCGCGGCCGGCCGCACCGGCGGGCGGACGACTGACCGGCCTGGCCCGGCGGGCGCTGGGGCTGCGGTTGCCGGCCGCGCTGGTCCTGGGCTGCCACAAGGCGTTCGCGGGTCGCGGTCGGTCACTGGCGACCGTGGCCCGGCTGACGCTGCCGCTGGTGCTGATCGTGGTGGCGCTCAGCGCGTGGACCACGATCGACCGGTTCCACAGCAGCCCCGAACGGGTGGGTCTGCCGACCGCCCTCACCGTCCGCTCGGACGGCGGCGCGGACACGGCCGGCGTGCGAACCCTGCTGACCCGTGACTCCCGGGTCGCCGCAGCCTATCCCGGTGTCGAGGTGGCCGCGCTGGTCCCCGGCCAGACCGGGACCATCGCCCTGCGCGGCATCGGCACCCGGGGCGAGCCCTACCCCTACGCGCTCGCCGACGGCCGCGCCGCACGCGGAGCGGACGAGGCGGTGGCCGGCCAGGGCCTGCTGGACCTGCTGCACGCGCGGGTCGGCGACTGGGTGCGGATGACGGTGGGCGACCGGCCGCAGATCCTGCACATCGTGGGCCGCAGCATCGAACCGCAGAACGCCGGCCGGGTGGTGACGACCTCCCTGGACACCCTCCGCGAGAACGACCCCGGGCTGTCCCCGGCCTTCTACGAGCTGCGCCTACGCCCCGGCGCCGACCCGCATCGCGTGGCCGCCGCACTCACCACGGCCGGCCGGGGACACCTGGACGTGCACCCCGTGACGAACCCCGCCGACGGGCTGTCCGCGCTGCGCGCGGTCGTCGCCGGGCTGATCGCCGTCCTGGCCCTCATCGGCCTCGTCGAACTGCTCAGCGCGATCGGCGGCAGCGTCCGCGAGGGCGAGCGGGACGTGCTGGCGCTCCGGGCGATCGGCATGTCCCCACGCCAGATCACCGCGATCACCGTCACGGCGATGAGCTGTACGGCCCTGACGGCGGCCGTCGCCGGTACGGCGCTGGGGCTGCCGCTGGCCCGCCGGCTGATCGACGCCCAGGGCAGTTCCAGCGGCATCGGCGCCGGGATCGCCGAGTCCCCCTCCCCCGGGCCGCTGCTCCTGCTGGGCGCGGCGGCCGTGCTGGGGGCGGCGGCGCTGGCCGCGCTGCCCGCGGCCCGCGCGGCCCGCAGACGCCTCGCGGACACGCTGAGCGCGGTGGCCTGAGCGCGGTGGCCTGAACGCGAACCGGAAGGGCGCCCGCGGACCGGAAAGCGCCGGATCGGGCAGCAGACCGTCGATGCGCCCCGAGCGCGCACATGGGTATCCGTGCGGTGGGCGGGACCACGGTCACCGTGGCGTCCGGGTCGCCGACCATGACGGTCGTCCCGTCCGCCGCCGGCCGCTCCGGCACGTCCGACAGCCCGGCGTGGTCCCGTTCGGCCTCCGCCGTGGCGGCCGGCCGCCCTCGGCGGAGGCGTGGTCCCGTTCGGCCTCCGCCGTGGCGGCCGGCCGCCCTCGGCGCCGGACTTCTGGGGTCCGCCGCCGACAGCCCCACCTCGGCCCGCCGCCGACAACCCCACCACGGCCACCGTGACCGCCTGACCGACGCGGCCACCCTGACCGCCACGGCCTCCGCGGCGGCCGGCGGGTGGGCCTGTCGGCCGATCAGCCGCGGCCGCGCAGCTCCCGGTACTTGGCGACCAGCGCCTTGGTCGAGGCGTCCAGGCCGGGGACCTCCGCGCCCTCGGTCAGGGCGGGCTCGACGCGCTTCGCGAGGACCTTGCCGAGTTCCACGCCCCACTGGTCGAAGGAGTCGATGTTCCAGACCGCGCCCTGCACGAACACCTTGTGTTCGTAGAGGGCGACCAGCTGGCCGAGGACGGACGGGGTGAGTTCCTTGGCCAGGATGGTCGTCGTCGGCCGGTTGCCCTGGAAGGTCTTGTGCGGGACCAGCTCGTCCGGCACGCCCTCCGCGCGGACCTCCTCGGCGCTCTTGCCGAAGGCGAGGGCCTGCGTCTGGGCGAAGAAGTTGGCCATCAACAGGTCGTGCTGCGCCTTGAGTTCACCGCTCAGCTCGGCGACCGGCTCGGCGAAGCCGATGAAGTCCGCCGGGATCAGCTTGGTGCCCTGGTGGATCAACTGGTAGTAGGCGTGCTGCCCGTTGGTGCCGGGCGTGCCCCAGACCACCGGCCCGGTCTGCCAATCGACCTGCTTGCCGTCGCGTGCCACGTACTTGCCGTTGGACTCCATGTCGAGCTGCTGGAGGTACGCGGTGAACTTGGACAGGTAGTGGCTGTAGGGCAGGACGGCGTGCGACTGGGCGTCGTGGAAGTTGCCGTACCAGATGCCCAGCAGGCCGAGCAGCAGCGGGACGTTGGCCTCGGCGGGCGCGGTGCGGAAGTGTTCGTCGACCAGGCGGAATCCGTCCAGCATCTCCCGGAACCGGTCGGGTCCGATCGCGATCATCAGGGAGAGGCCGATGGCCGAGTCGTACGAGTACCGGCCGCCGACCCAGTCCCAGAACTCGAACATGTTGGCCGTGTCGATGCCGAACCCGGCGACCTTCTCGGCGTTGGTCGACAGGGCCACGAAGTGCTTGGCCACGGCGGACTCGTCGCCGAGCGCGTCCAGCAGCCATGTGCGCGCGGAGGTCGCGTTGGTGATCGTCTCGATGGTGGTGAAGGTCTTGGACGCGATGATGAACAGCGTCTCCGCCGGGTCCAGGCCGCGGGTGGCCTCGTGCAGGTCGGCGCCGTCCACGTTGGAGACGAAACGGACCGTCAGTTCGCGGTCCGTGAAGGCGCGCAGCGCCTCGTAGGCCATCGCCGGGCCCAGATCGGAGCCGCCGATGCCGATGTTGACGACGTTACGGATCCGCTTGCCGGTGTGGCCGGTCCACTCCCCGGAGCGGACCCGGTCGGCGAAGCGGGCCATCTTGTCGAGGACCGCGTGCACCTTCGGCACCACGTTCTCGCCGTCGACCTCGATCACGGCGTCCCGCGGGGCGCGCAGCGCGGTGTGCAGCACGGCCCGGTTCTCGGTGACGTTGATCTTCTCGCCGCGGAACATGGCGTCCCTGAGGCCGAACACGTCGGTCGCTGCGGCCAGCTCGCGCAGTAGCCGCAGCGTCTCATCGGTGACCAGGTGCTTCGAGTAGTCGATGTACAGGTCACCGACCTGGAGCGTGTATCCGTCGCCGCGCTGCGGATCGGCGGCGAACAGGTCCCTCAGATGGGTGCCGGCCAGCTCCTCGCGGTGCTTGGCGAGAGCGGTCCATTCGGGCGTCTGGTTGAGCCTGGTACGGCCGTCTGCGTTCATTTCCGACTTCAGCCTTCTTTCCTGCACCTGTCCTGCTGCGTACCTTGCCCCGCTGCCGGTCCCAACCTAATTGATCAGCGCGGGACGAGCGGTCACGACGCTGTCCTCATGGGCAACATCAGGTACGTCCGGCTTGCCTGCCGGTATCGGTGCGGCGACGCTCAGGGCGAAGAGGACGGCCGCGAGCAGGGCGGGCGCGTTGAGGCCGGACAGCCGGGCCGCGTAGAGGGCACCACTGACAATCGGTCGGCCCCGAGCGGCGGATACGGCTCCGGCCGGGCGCCCGCAGGCATCCGGCCGGTGAGAGAGTCCTAGATTTCGCCGCGCAGTTTGGCGAGCGCCTCGGCGAGGATCGCCTCGCCGTCCGCGTCGCTGCGCCGCTCCCGTACATACGCCAGGTGCGTCTTGTACGGCTCGGTGCGCGGCGGGTCCGGCGGGTTGTCCCGGTCCTGTCCGGCCGGGAAGCCGCAGCGCGGGCAGTCCCAGGTGTCGGGGACCTGAGCGTCGCTGGCGAAGCTCGGCTGCGTCTCATGCCCGTTGGAGCACCAGAAGGAGATGCGCAGACGCGGCGCGGACTCGCCGCGCTCGGCCTCGCCCATCGGCCCCGCCCCGACCCGGCTTCCTCGGATCGCGTTGCCACTTGCCACGGTCGTAACTCCCTGCGTGATGGTGCCGCGAAGCGAGTCGGCGTTCCGCTTCGCTGCGAGCGCCTCAGTCTACGTAAGGCCCAACGCGCGTCCAGTGATTGGAGTTACAAGCCCCCACACCAAGACGCAAGCCCCATGATAGGCCGCGCTCCGGAGCGCGTACCGAACATGGGGCGTTACGTACGGAATGTGCGTGATGTACGTGCCGTTCGGGCGTCAGCTGTTCGACTTCATCAGCATGCCGAGCACGATGATGCACGCGAACCACAGCACGCCGAGCACGATGGTGATCCGGTCGAGGTTGCGCTCGGCGACCGAGGACCCACCGACGGAGGACTGCATGCCGCCACCGAACATGTCGGAGAGGCCGCCACCCTTCCCCTTGTGCATCAGCACCAGCAGCATCAGCAGCAGGCTGAAGACGATCAGGGCGATCGAGAACCCCAAAACCACGGCTGGACCAACTTCCTCGGATTCGGATGGACGACGGGGGCACAGCACGTCGGCCGTGCCCCCGCAAGAGTACGACGTATCGCCGCTACCGCCTACTCACGGCCCTGATCACTGATCACGGAAGCGCACGATCTTGACGAACTCGTCGGCGTCCAGCGAAGCGCCGCCGACCAGGGCGCCGTCGATGTCGGCCTGCGCCATGATCTCGGCGACGTTGCCCGACTTCACGGAGCCGCCGTACTGGATGCGGACCTTGTCGGCCACGTCCTGCGAGTACAGCTCGGCGACCTTCCCGCGGATGGCGGCGCAGACCTCCTGGGCGTCCTCGGCGCCGCAGACCTTGCCGGTGCCGATGGCCCAGACGGGCTCGTAGGCGATCACGACGGTCTCGGCCTGGTCGGCCGGGACGTCCTTCAGACCGCCCTCGACCTGGGCGAGGGTGTGGGTGACGTGGTTGCCCGCCTCGCGGACGTCCAGTTCCTCGCCGACGCACAGGATCGGGGTCAGGCCGTGCCGGTGGGCGGCCTTGACCTTGGCGTTCACCAGCTCGTCGGTCTCGTGGTGGTACTGGCGCCGCTCGGAGTGGCCGATGACCACGAAGGTGCACTTCAGCTTGGCCAGCATCGGGCCGGAGATCTCGCCGGTGTAGGCGCCGGAGTCGTGCTGCGAGATGTCCTGGGCGCCGTACTTGATCTTGAGCTTGTCGCCGTCGACCAGGGTCTGCACGGAACGCAGGTCCGTGAAGGGCGGCAGGACGGCGACCTCGACGGCCTCGTAGTCCTTGTCGGCCAGGGCGAAGGCGAGCTTCTGGACGTGCGCGATGGCCTCGAGGTGGTTGAGGTTCATCTTCCAGTTGCCCGCCATGATCGGCGTGCGGCCAGAAGAAATCGATGCTGCCAAGGGTCAGTCCTCCAGTGCGGCGAGGCCGGGGAGCGTCTTGCCCTCGAGGTATTCGAGGGAGGCGCCGCCACCGGTCGAGATGTGGCCGAATGCGTTCTCGTCGAAGCCGAGCGTACGCACAGCGGCGGCGGAGTCACCGCCGCCGACGACGCTGAAGCCGTTCGAGTCGACGAGGGCCTGGGCGACCGCCTTGGTGCCCTCGGCGTAGTCGGGGTGCTCGAAGACGCCCATGGGACCGTTCCAGAAGACGGTCTCGGCGTCGGTGAGCTTCGAGGCGTACAGCTCTCGGGTCTTCGGGCCGATGTCCAGGCCCTCCTGGTCGGCGGGGATCTTGTCCGCGTCGACCACGGTGTGCTCCGTCGGCGCCTTGGCCTTCAGGTCCGGGAACTCCCGGGAGACCACGACGTCGACGGGGAGCAGCAGCTCCACGCCCTGCTCCTCGGCGCGCCGGATGTACTCCTGGACGACCGGGACCTGGTCCTCCTGGAGCAGGGAGATGCCGACCTCGTAGCCCTTGGCCTTGAGGAAGGTGTAGGCCATGCCGCCGCCGACGAGCAGGCGGTCGGCCTTGCCGAGCAGCTGGTCGATGACGGCCAGCTTGTCGGAGACCTTGGCGCCGCCGAGTGCGACGACGTAGGGGCGCTTGACGTCGTCGGTGAGCTTCTTCAGGACGCCGACCTCGGTGGCGATGAGGTAGCCGGCGTAGTGCGGCAGCCGGGCCGGGAGGTCGTAGACGGAGGCGTGCCGCCGGTGGACCGCGCCGAAACCGTCACCGACGTAGGCGTCGGCCAGCTGGGCGAGCTTGTCGGCGAACTCGCCGCGCTCGGCGTCGTCCTTGGAGGTCTCGCCGGGGTTGAAGCGCAGGTTCTCCAGGACGGCGACCTGGCCGTCGGCGAGACCGGCGACCGTGTCCACGGCGGACTGCCCGATGGTGTCGGCCGCGAAGGCCACGGACGAACCGAGGAGTTCACCCAGGCGGGAGGCGGCCGGAGCGAGGGAGAAGGCGGGGTCCGGGGCGCCCTTGGGGCGGCCCAGGTGCGAGGCGACGACCACCTTGGCGCCCGCCTCGACGAGGGCCTTGATGGTGGGCAGGACGGCGCGGATGCGGCCGTCGTCGGTGATCGTCCCGTCGGCCAGCGGCACGTTGAGGTCGGCGCGGACGAAGACCCGCTTGCCGCTCACGCCGTCGGCGAGAAGTTCGTCGATCGTCTTCATTGAGTGGACTCCTGAGGAGGGCTCGTGGTGCACCTGATCGTAAGAGGACGTGGTCCGGGCGTGGGACAGGGCCCGGACGGCGCGGCGGTGCGCTGCCCGAGCCCTGCTCTCACTTCAAGGTCCTGCTTCGGCGATCAGAGCTGGTTGCCGACGAAGACCGTGAGGTCGACGAGGCGGTTGGAGTAGCCCCACTCGTTGTCGTACCAACCGATGATCTTCACGTTCTTGCCCTCCTGGACCATGGTCAGGGAGGAGTCGAAGGTGCAGGACGCCGGGGCGTTGACGATGTCCGAGGAGACGATCGGGTCCTCGGTGTAGTCGAGCAGGCCCTTCAGCTCGCCCTCGGCGGCCTTCTGGAAGGCGGCGTTGACCTCTTCCTTGGTGACCTCGCGGCCGAGTTCGACGACCAGGTCGGTGACCGAGCCGGTCGGCACCGGGACGCGCATCGCGATGCCGTCCAGCTTGCCCTTGAGCTGCGGCAGGACCAGGGCGGTGGCCTTGGCGGCACCCGTGGTGGTCGGGATGATGTTCTCCGCGGCGGCACGGGCGCGGCGCAGGTCCTTGTGCGGGAAGTCCAGGATGCGCTGGTCGTTCGTGTACGCGTGCACCGTGGTCATCAGACCCTTGACGATGCCGAAGTTCTCGTCGAGGACCTTCGCCATCGGGGCCACACAGTTGGTGGTGCAGGAGGCGTTGGAGATGACGTGGTGGTTCGCCGGTTCGTACTTGTCCTGGTTGACGCCCATCACGATGGTGATGTCCTCGTCCTTGGCGGGAGCCGAGATGAGGACCTTCTTCGCGCCGCCGGCGATGTGCTTCGCGGCGTCTTCCTTCTTGGTGAAGATGCCGGTCGACTCGATGACGATGTCGACGCCCAGCTCGCCCCACGGGATGTCGGCCGGGTTGCGCTCCGAGAGCACCTTGATGGTGTGGCCGTCGACGGTGATGGTGTCGGCGGTGTGGGTGACCTCCTGCTTGAGGCGGCCCAGGATCGTGTCGTACTTGAGCAGGTGGGCGGTGGTCGCCGTGTCACCCAGGTCGTTGACAGCCACAACCTCGATGTCTGCACCCTGCTCCAGCAGCGCGCGGAAGTAGTTACGGCCGATACGGCCGAAGCCGTTGATGCCTACGCGGATCGTCACGAACCGATCTCCTCGTTGGTACGCCGGCCATGCGGTGCCGGCGAGCTGTATTTGGGATGTCCCCGACCACCCCCGACCCTACCTCTCTGAGGCCCCCGAGGTGACATCGAGATGCCGCATAGAGGGCAGGCGGTCCGTACCCGCCAGTAGGGGTACGGACCACCAGGGATCGGCAGTGGTTTCACTTGCATTTGTTACGGAATGCCGCCCCTTATTGACGCCGTTGTCACTCGTTCGTGAGCGGGTCGGCTCACCTGTCGACTACCCATTTCTGCACCGTTGAGAGGGGGCTCCGCTCACCTGTCGAGAGAAGCGAACGCCTTCCTCAGCAGAGCCGCCCGGTCGCCCGCCGACGGCAGCTGTTCGAGGCCGAAACCGAGCAGCACGGTGTCGTCCGTGGTGACCGCTCCATATGTCTGGAACAGGGTTCCGCTGCGCGTCCAGTCCTTCAGAACCGCCGGACTGCCGGCGGGGGGTCCGGCCGGCTTCCAGGCACCCAGGGACGACTCGAAGCCCTCGGTCTCCTTCGCCGTACCACCGACCACCAGCGAGGCGTCGTCGGCGAGCACGCCGTGCCCGCCGCTGCCCGGATCGGTGATGTAGCTGATCGAGACCTCGACCGACTTCCCGGCGTAGGCGCTCAGGTCGAAGCCGACCTGCTGCCAGCCGGCGGAGCCGCCGGTGAGGCTGTTCCAGGAGCCGGTGGTGCCGGACGCGGTGCACGCGTTGCCCGCGACCGTCAGATAGTGCTTCAGCCATGGATGCTCGCCGATCAGGAACCCGGCCCCGCACTCGGCCGGCACGGTCGTCCTCGTGGCGCCCGATGCCTCCGGCAGGGTCGTCCAGTCGTCGGCGCCGACGGTGTGCGCCTCGACCACCACGTGGTCGTAGCCGGGTTCGGTGTCCCACAGCAGCCGGGTGCTCAGCGCCGGCTTGTCGGCGGCGACGACATCGGTGAGGTCGATCGTGCGGGTCAGACGCTTGTAGGCGTCGTCGGTGTGCACCGCGGCGGCCATGGCGGAGCCGGCGTACGGCCCGTACGGGTTGACGGTGCCGGCGAACCGGCCCGCGCCCGCGCTCTGGAACTGCGGGTACGCCGACACCGGCAGCTCGTCGGAGGTGACACCGTAGGTGCCGGCCTTGTCCAGCGGGTTGCCGGGCGCGTCGCCGAGGGCACCGGTGAAGCCGTCGAGGGCACCGGAGCCGGTGAAGCCGGTGGCTCCCTTGGTCGACGTACGGCTGTAGGCGCCCAGGTAGTACTGGCTGAAGTCGTCCGACAAGGTGCCGTCACCGAGATCGACGCTGCCGCCGGCCAGCTCGCCGGCCTCGATCAGCCTGCCGCCCTCGTTGAGGTAGGCGCGCAGCCGGAGCTGGGTGGGGTTGCCCGGTCCGCTCGCGCCCGAGTAGTGCACGACTGTCCTGAAGTGCTTGAGCACGCCGAGCGCGTCCGGTGCGCCCTGCGTGGCGACGTCCCAGACGATCGCCTTGTGGCCGTTCGCCTTCAGCGCGTCCACGTACGTCCGCGCCTGTGCGGCGGCCGCGTCCTCCTCGGCGACGACGAGCGTGTCGGCCCTGGGCCGCTCGGCGACGGTGTAGCGGAAGTGGGAGCTGGAGACCTTCTTGCCGCTCCTCGTCTCGCCGGTGAACCACACCTCGACCTTGTCGCCCGGCTCACCGTCCCGCACCTTGGCCCGGTACTCGTCGAAGTAGAGGTCGTCCTCACCGCCGTAGGTCTGTCCGCCCTTCCAGGACTTCAGTGCCTGGTCGAGCGTACGGCCGCCGTTGACGCGGTACTTGAGCTCCTTGTCCCGGATCGCCTTGCGGACGACGACCGAGACCTCCTGGTCCGCGCCCCGGGAGTACGACGTGGAGAACGCGGCCGGGGTGAAGTCGGCGGCGTTCAGACCGACCGAGGAGGCCGGCTTGTCCGGGTGTACGGCGGTCTCGGCGACGGAGAGCGCGAACGGGATGTTCTTCTCGAACTCCTGCTGGATCAGCTTCTCGTCGTCGGGGAAGTTGAAGACCGACCGGCAGTCCGAAGCCTTCCAGGCGTCGTTCGGATCGATGTCCGACGCGGTCTCGCAGGTCGACATCTCGGGAGTGAACATCGCCATCCCGTTGACGTTCGACGCATGGCCGTCCGCCTCGCCGTTGGTGGTGTACAGCTCCGAGGAGACCTGCGGGTGGTAGCCCGGGACAGCCGAGTTGCCGGGGGTGCCGGCGAGTGCCTTGGACAGGACGTCGTCCGGGCTCGGGGTCGCCACCTGCCAGCCGACACCGTAGAGGAGGAGTTCGGCGGCGGAGTGGTAGTTGACGCCGTACGTGAAGCCGACGCGCTTCTCGAAGCCGTCCAGCGCCCGGGTCTCGGGCTCGGACGCGGGGCTCGCGCCGCGGTAGGTCTGGCTGGTGGGACTGGGGGAGGAACCCTCGTCGTCGTAGCCCCACTTGTAGGCGAAGTTGCGGTTGAGGTCGACACCGTCGCCCGTGCTGATGACGCCGTCGCCGTTGACGTCCCGCAGGTTCTTGCGCCACAGGCGGGTGCCGGGGTCCCGGAAGGTGTAGTCGTAGCCGTCGGGGTTGGCCGAGAGCACGAACCACAGCTCGGTCGAGTCGACGATCTTCTTGATGCGCCGGTCGGTCCGGTAGTGGTCCAGGTAGTAGTGCAGCAGCCGCCGGGTCATCTCCGGCGTGATCCACTCGCGCGCGTGCTGGTTGGACACGTACAGCACGGACGGCTTGGACCCGTCTTCCGACTTCTTCGCGTTCTTGGTCAGTTTGAGCGCGAGGATGTCCTGGCCCTTGATGGTCTTGCCGATGGACTCGACCTTGGTGAGGCTGGGACTGGTCTGGGCGGCGCGGAGGATTTCTTCCTTCAGGCCGCCGCTGCCGCTGTAGGGCCGGAACACGCCCTGGGAGGCGTCCTGGACGCGCGCCTCGGCCCTGGCCGACAGGGCGTCCTCGGTGAGGTGGACGCCCCGCTTCTCCAGCTTCCTGGCCTGCTTGTCGGTGAGGTAGACCTCGACGGTGGTCTTCCCGTTCCCGGTCACCCGCTCGCCGAGTTCGTGGCCGTCCTGTCCGGCCTCGAGGAGCAGGGGAATCTGTTGCGGCGTGACCTCGGCGTTGAAGACCTTGATCTCACCGGGGTCGGAGGCGGCCGAAGTTCCGTTCTGCGCCTGGGCGATGGGTGCAAGGGCCGCTCCCCCGACGAGAAGCGCGGCGACAGCGAGGATCGATCTCGCTCTGTGTCTCATGAACCCCCCTACCGGTGGTTCGCCACAGCGGCGAACAGGTTGCCAGGCTCATGTCACTTCATGATCGAGTCAAGAGCGCCTCATGGACACGCAAACGCCGGTGCCGACCACCCGAATGGAGTCGGCACCGGCGAGTTGACACGTCATCCGGTCACCCGGCCAGGTTGTCCGCCAGCTCCTCGCTGATGTTGGCCTCTGTCCCCGGGATGCCCAGGTCGGAGGCGCGCTTGTCGGCCATCGCCAGCAGACGGCGGATACGGCCGGCGACCGCGTCCTTCGTCAGCGGCGGGTCGGCGAGCGCGCCCAGCTCCTCCAGGGACGCCTGCTTGTGCTCCATGCGCAGGCGGCCGGCGGCGGCGAGGTGCTCGGGGACCTCCTCGCCGAGGATCTCCAGGGCGCGCTGCACCCGGGCACCCGCGGCCACGGCGGCACGGGCCGAGCGGCGCAGGTTGGCGTCGTCGAAGTTGGCGAGCCGGTTGGCGGTGGCCCGCACCTCGCGGCGCATCCGCCGCTCCTCCCAGGCCAGCACGGACTCGTGTGCACCGAGCCGCGTCAGCAGCGCGCCGATCGCGTCACCGTCACGGACGACCACCCGGTCCACCGTGCGCACCTCGCGGGCCTTCGCCGCGATCGACAGCCGGCGGGCGGCACCGACCAGCGCCAGCGCGGCCTCGGGGCCCGGGCAGGTCACCTCCAGGGAGGAGGAGCGGCCCGGCTCGGTCAGCGAGCCGTGCGCCAGGAAAGCCCCGCGCCAGGCCGCCTCCGCGTCACATGTGGCGCCGGAGACCACCTGCGGGGGCAGCCCGCGGATCGGCCGTCCCCGGCCGTCCACCAGGCCCGTCTGACGGGCCAGCTGGTCACCGCCCGCCACGACCCGCACGACGTACCGCGAGCCGCGGCGCAGCCCGCCGGGAGCCATCACGATCAGCTCGGAGCTGTGGCCGAAGATCTCCAGGATGTCCCGCTTGAGGCGGCGGGCCGCCATCGCGGTGTCCAGCTCCGCCTCGATCACGATGCGCCCGCTCACCAGGTGGAGGCCGCCGGCGAACCGCAGAATGGCGGAGACCTCCGCCTTCCTGCAGCAGGTCCGGGTGACGGGGAGCCGGGAGATCTCGTCCTTCACCGCTGCCGTCATCGCCATGGGCCGATCCTTCCATGCATCCGAAAAATACGGTCGTACGCGGCGGCCAACAGCTCCGGGTCGTGCCGGGGGCTTCCGTCGGTCCGGGCCACCGGCGCCAGCTCGACCGCGGCTCCCAGCCGCTTGGCGGCTTCGGTGAGCGAGTCGCGGTCGGGCACGGCGGCCTCGTCGGCCAGCACCACGTCCAGGGCGAGTTTAGGGGCGTGTCGCCCCAAAACCTCCAAATGACGCTGCGGGGAGAAGCCCTCGGTTTCTCCGGGCTGCGGGGCGAGGTTCAGGGACAGCACCTTGCGCGCCTTGGTCTCGGTGAGGGCGTCCAGCAGCTCGGGGACGAGCAGGTGCGGGATGACCGAGGAGAACCAGGAGCCGGGGCCGAGCACCACCCAGTCCGCGTCCAGGACGGCGGCCACGGCCTCGGGAACGGCGGGCGGGTCGTGGGGCACGAGATGCACCGACTGCACCTCGCCGGGCGTGAGGGCCACGGTCGCCTGTCCGCGCACGGTGTCCACGTCGTCCGGGCGGTCCGGGTCGTGCCCCTTGACCAGGGCCTGCAGCTCCAGCGGCACGGCGGACATGGGCAGCACGCGGCCGTGCGCGCCCAGCAGCTTGCCGACCAGGTCCAGGGCCTGGACGTGGTCGCCCAGCTGCTCCCACAGGGCGACGATCAGCAGGTTCCCCACCGCGTGGTCGTGCAGGTCGCCCTTGGAGTGGAAACGGTGCTGGATGACCCTGGCCCAGGTCTGGCCCCAGTCGTCGTCACCGCACAGCGCGGCCAGCGCCTTGCGCAGATCGCCGGGCGGCAGCACGCCCAGCTCGTCGCGCAGCCGACCGCTGGAACCGCCGTCGTCGGCCACCGTGACGACGGCGGTGAGGTCACCGGTGATCCGGCGCAGCGCGGCGAGCGAGGCGGACAGCCCCATGCCGCCGCCGAGGGCGACGACCTTGGGCTGGGCGCCCCGGCGGCGGGCCCGCCCGCCGCGGGCCACGGCCGTGGCGCGGCCCATGCGGCCCTCCGGCACCACCCGGCGCAGCCTGCCCAGCCGCGGTGTACGTTCCGTCATTCCCGTCCCATGTCCCGGTGTACGACCACCGTCTCCACGCCCTCGGCCGCGAGGCGCGCGGCGAGCTTCTCCGACATCGCGACCGAGCGGTGCTTGCCGCCGGTACAGCCGATGGCGATGGTCACATACCGCTTGCCCTCGCGCCGGTAGCCGGCGGCGATGAGCCGCAGCAGTTCGGCGTACCGGTCGAGGAACTCCTTCGCGCCGGGCTGGTTGAAGACATAGGCGGCGACCTCCTCGTTGAGGCCGGTGTACGGGCGCAGCTCCGGGACCCAGTGCGGGTTGGGCAGGAACCGCATGTCCGTCACGAGGTCGGCGTCGACCGGGAGGCCGTACTTGAAACCGAAGGACATCACAGTGGCCCGCAGCTCGGGCTCCTCCTCGCCGGCGAACTGGGCGTCCATCTTGGCGCGCAGCTCGTGCACGTTGAGGCTGGAGGTGTCGATCACCAGGTCGGCGTCGCCGCGCAGCTCGCGCAGCAGCTCGCGCTCGGCGGCGATGCCGTCGACGATGCGGCCGTCGCCCTGGAGGGGGTGCGGGCGGCGCACCGACTCGAAGCGGCGCACCAGTGCCTCGTCGGAGGACTCCAGGAAGACGATCCGCCGGGTGACGTTCTTCGCCTCCAGGTCCGCGAGGGACTCGCGCAGGTTGTCGAAGAAGCGACGGCCGCGTACGTCCACGACGACCGCGATCCGCGCCACGTTGCCCTGCGAGCGGGCACCCAGCTCCACCATGGTGGGGATGAGCGCGGGCGGAAGGTTGTCCACGACGAACCAGCCGAGGTCCTCCAGACACTTCGCGGCCGTCGACCGGCCCGCTCCGGACATGCCGGAGATGATCACCAGCTCGGGGATGGCCGCCTCGGGGACCCCGGCTGTCTCGCTGCCCGTACTCACCTGTGCTCCGTTGTCCTGGCCCGCGTCCTGGCCGGCGTCGTGCCGGACGACATCGTCGCCCGTGTCGCTGTGTGTCTGATCTCGCCGCGCTGTGGGCTGTGCGTCGTGCTCGGTCATGTCTCCTGCCCCCGTCGTTCGTCCGGGACGCCCGCGGTCACGGGCTCCCCCGAGGAACCCCCCGTCGTATCGGGTTCCCCGTCCTCAATGATCTCTCCGGTCGCCGTGTTCACGGCGGGTGCGGCCGGGGCCGCCAGGGCGAGGGCCGCGGCGATGGTCTCGGCCGTCTTCCGGCCTATCCCGGGCACCTCCTGGATCTGCTCGATTGTCGCGGACCGCAGCCTCTTCACCGAGCCGAAATGCTTGATGAGCGCCTGTTTGCGGGTTTCGCCGAGGCCGGGGACGTCGTCGAGCGGACTGGACCGGAAGCGCTTGGCGCGCTTGGCGCGCTGGTAGGTGATGGCGAAGCGGTGGGCCTCGTCCCGGACCCGCTGGAGCAGGTAGAGCCCCTCGCTGGTGCGCGGCAGGACCACCGGGTCGTCCTCCCCCGGCACCCAGACCTCTTCCAGCCGCTTGGCGAGACCGCAGACGGCGATGTCGTCGATGCCCAGCTCGTCCAGGGCGCGCCGGGCCGCCGCGACCTGCGGCTGACCGCCGTCGACGACGACGAGCTGGGGCGGGTAGGCGAACTTCTTGGGGCGGCCGTCCTCGTCCTTGAGGGCGCCGGTGATCCCGTCGTCCTTGAGACCACCGGTCATCGCGTCCGGGCCGGTCAGCGCGCTGTCGCCACCGGTGAGGGTGTCCTCCGCGCCGGACCCGTCGGCCCACTCCCCCGTCTTCTCCTTGTCGGCGAGGTAGCGCCTGAAGCGGCGGGAGATCACCTCGTGCATGGAGCGGACGTCGTCCTGCCCCGCGAAACCCTTGATCTGGAAGCGCCGGTACTCGCCCTTGCGCTGCAGGCCGTCCTCGAAGACGACCATGGAGGCCACCACGTCGTCACCCTGGAGATGCGAGATGTCGTAGCACTCGATCCGGAGCGGGGCGCTGTCCAGGTCGAGGGCGTCGGCGATCTCCTCCAGCGCGCGCGAGCGCGTGGTCAGGTCGGAGGCGCGCTTGGTCTTGTGCAGTGCGAGGGCCTGCTGGGCGTTGCGCTGCACGGTCTCCATCAGCGCCTTCTTGTCGCCCCGCTGCGGGATGCGCAGCGAGACATTCGACCCGCGGCGGCCGGTCAGCCACTCCTGGACCGGCTCGACCGGCTCGGGCAACGCCGGGACCAGGACCTCCTTGGGGACCGCGTCCCCGGTCTCCTCGCCGTACAGCTGCTGCAGGGCGTGCTCGACCAGGGCGCCCGTGGTGACCTCCTCGACCTTGTCGGTCACCCAGCCACGCTGGCCGCGCACCCGGCCGCCGCGCACGTGGAAGATCTGCACGGCCGCTTCCAGCTCGTCCTCGGCGACGGCGATGAGGTCGGCGTCGGTCGCGTCGGCGAGCACGACGGCGTTCTTCTCCATGGCCTTCTTCAGGGCCTGGATGTCGTCGCGCAGGCGGGCGGCCCGCTCGTACTCCATCTCCTCGGCGGCCTCCGCCATCTGCTTCTCCAGACGGCGGAGGTAGGTGCCGGTGCGGCCCGCCATGAAGTCGCAGAACTCGTCGGCCAGCTCCCAGTGGTCCTCGGGGGTGATCCGGCCGACGCAGGGGGCGGAGCACTTGCCGATGTAGCCGAGCAGGCAGGGGCGGCCGGTGCGGGCGGCGTTCTTGAAGACGCCGGCCGAGCAGGTACGCACCGGGAAGACGCGCAGCAGCAGGTCGACGGTGTCCCGGATGGCCCACGCGTGCCCGTACGGACCGAAGTAGCGGACGCCCTTCTTCTTGTGACCGCGCATCACCTGCACGCGCGGGAACTCCTCGTTCATCGTCACCGCGAGGTACGGGTAGCTCTTGTCGTCGCGGTACTTGACGTTGAACCGGGGGTCGTACTCCTTGATCCAGGAGTACTCCAGCTGCAGCGCCTCGACCTCCGTGGACACCACGGTCCACTCCACGGATGCGGCGGTGGTCACCATCGTCCGGGTGCGCGGGTGCAGGTTCGCCAGGTCCTGGAAGTAGTTGGCCAGGCGCTGGCGCAGGCTTTTCGCCTTTCCGACGTAGATCACCCGGCGGTGCTCGTCACGGAACCTGTACACCCCGGGAGAGTCCGGGATCTCACCCGGCCTGGGGCGGTAGCTGGAGGGGTCGGCCATGTCTCACACCCTACTGGCGAGCACCGACACCGCGTCGGGCCTGTGGACAACGCCCGCACCCGCACGGTCCACCACCCGGGACCCGCGCACGGACGACTGACCCCGCTCGCCTTTCCACGGGGACGGCTGTCGGCGGCGACATCGGCGGCGCCGGCGACTTCGGCGATGACGCGGCCGTGGCTGTGGCTGTGGCCGGCGGTCGGGATTGGGGGGGGTGGGCCCGGGGCCGGGTGCTGGGCCCGGGGCCCGGGGCCCGGGGCACTCACCGGCCCGCCGCCCGGTCAGCCCGCCGCCCGTCCGGACGGCTGCCTGCCCCTGCCGCGCCCGGCGCGTTCCGGCCATCCCGGCCATGCCCAGCCGTCCCGGCCGTGCCCGGCCTTGGTTGCCGCCCGCGCCACCTCTCGGTGCGGCCCTGTGGGCACGGCCCAGCGGAGCCCGTACCGCCTTCGCCGCCCAGCGCGTGAGGGCATGGTCCGGCCAGGAGTGTGCTGCGGCCGAGTCAGAGGTGTTGTCGGGGTCTGGTCAACACGCTTCAATGCACGGGAACTCGGGGCCGTGCACGCACGCGGACGGGCGCGGCGTGCGCAGCCACGGGCGTCCACAGCGCCCACGGGGGTGGCCCCGTACACCCGCGCAGACGGTCTGACCAGCCGTAGTAACACCTCACAGGAAGGCCCCTCGGCATGCGGCATGCCACAGAGCACGCGGACGTCCCCACCGCGGAACTGGACACGGCCCTGCGGGGCGGCCCCTTCCACGTGGCGCTGCGCGCCGCCATCGCCGCACGCGGGCTGCCGCTCCAGCGTGTCCAGCATCATCTGTCGCGGCACGGGGTCAAGGTCGGTGTGACCAGCCTGAGTTACTGGCAGCAGGGTGCACGCCGCCCGCAGCGCCCGGAGTCGCTGCGCGCCGTCCGGGCGCTGGAGGAGATCCTCCAGCTGCCGGACGAGTCACTGATCCGGCTGCTCGCCGGGTCCGACGAGCACGCGGCGGCCGGTCGTCCGGCGGGCCGCTCGTACCGTTCCCTGGTCGAGGCCTCGGAAGTCCTGGACCGGCTCCGGGCCGAGCTGAGCTGGTCCCAAGACGGCGGGCTGCACACCCTGGGCCACCACGAACGCGTCCGGATCGGCGCCCGGCGCGAGCTGGCGGGACGCGAGGCCCACCACATCGTGCGGGCCCACCACGACGGCGTCGACCGTTTCGTCGCCGTGCACCACGGCGATCCCGGCAGCAGCCCGCGCGACATGCGGGTACGGGCCCTGGAGAACTGCCGTACGGGTCGTGTCCGCTGGGACCAGGAGACGGGGGTGCTGGTGGCCGAGCTGCTCTTCGGCACCCGGCTCCGCTCCGGCGACACCTTCCTCTTCCGGTACGGCGTCGACGACGGAACGGCCGGGCCTTCCGGCGAGTACGTCCACCATTCCGGCTTCCCCGGCGGGCAGTACGCCCTGCAGGTGCGTTTCGACGCGGCCGCGCTGCCGGCGCACTGCCACCGCTTCACCCAGCACTCGCCGGCGGCGCCGCGCAGCGGCCGGCAGGAACTGTCCGTCACGTGGCCGCACCACTGCGTCCACGTGGTCGAGCCGCGGATACGGCCGGGCATCGTGGGCATCGCCTGGGGATGGGAGTGAGAGCCCCTTGATGTGAGCTTCTTGATGTCCCCCCGCTCCGGTCAGGCGGCGGGACCGGCGACGATCCTGCCGTTGGCGGCCTTCACCGACAGCTCGTTCAAGGGCTCGGTGGCCGGTGCCTGGACCACTTTGCCCGTCACGGCGTCGAACCGGCTGCCGTGGCAGGGGCAGATCAGGGTCGTCCCCTGCAGCTTGTTGATCGGGCACCCCGCGTGTGTGCAGATCGTGCTGTACGCCTTCAGGGTGCCGTTTCCGTCCCGGCTGACGACCACGTTGTGGTCCCGGTAGAGCTTGGCACCCCCCTTCGAGACCTCGTTCTCATCGCCGAGGTCGACCGGTGCGGTCGGGGTGGCCGCAACCGAGTCGCCGTTGCCCGGAGCCGAGCACGCGGCCAGGCCGAGCCCGGCGACCGGGGTCGCGGCGGCCCCTCGAAGGACGGTGCGGCGGCTGGTGGACGGTCGGGCGGCCATCTGGGACTCCACAGGTCAAGGGCGGTGCAGGGCGACGATACCCGGGCGGCGGGGTGGTCCGGTGGCGGGGGCGGTGAAGGTGTGCGTGCGGGGCCGAGTTCCCGGGAGGGCGACGTAAACGTTTACGCAAGCGTTTACGCTGGGCGGGTCGATGGGTTATCTTCCCGGCCGGGACAAACGGCCCGGACGCCCCAGGCAGGAGGACAGGATGCCCACCATGGCGGACGTCGCCCGGTGCGCCGGTGTCTCAGTGGCGACCGTCTCCCATGTGCTCAACGGCACGCGCCCCGTGCTGTCGCACACCCGTCAAGCCGTGCTGGACGCCGTCGACGCCCTCGATTACACGCCCAACACCCTGGCCCGCTCCCTGGTGACCTCCCGCACCCGCTCCATCGGCCTCGCGGTGTCGGCGATCAGCAACCCGTATTTCACGGAAATCCTCCAGGGCGTCGAAGCCGCCGCCCTGGAAGCGGGGTACAGCCTGCTCATCGCCGATCCGCACGACGATCCCCAGCACGAGCGCAAGGTCGTACAGCTTCTTCACGAGCGCCGGGTGGACGGCATGATCGTCGCCCCTTCCGCGCACCCGCAGGACCTCGTCGGCTACCTGCGCCGCCACGCCGTACCGGCGGTGTTCCTGGACCGGGTGGTCGACGCGCGGGTGCTGGACTCCCCCGCGGCGGACGGTGGGGCGGACGGTGGGGCGGACACCGATGGTGGAGTGGCTGTCGGCGCCGGAGGGGATGGCGGCCCCGCCGCGGGCGCGGCGGGCTTCGATCAGGTGTGTGCCGAGAGCGCCGAACCGACGGCCCTGCTGGTCGCCCATCTCGCCGGGCTGGGCCACCGCCGGATCGGCCTGGTAGCGGGCCTGTCCGGGCTCAGTACGACCAGTGAGCGCATCACCGGTTACCGGGCCGGTCTGGCCGCCGTCGGCCTCGGGTACGACGAACGGCTCATCGTCTCCGGCAATTCCGAGTCCACCGGTGCCGAGCAGGCCACGGCCGCACTGCTCTCCCTGGCCGATCCGCCCACGGCACTCGTCACCGCCAACAACGCGATGACCATCGGCGCCCTGCGCGCCCTGCGCCGACACGGCCTGTCCGTGCCGGCCGACATCGCCCTGTGCTGCTTCGACGACTTCGCCTGGGCCGACCTGTTCTCGCCCCGGCTCACCGCCATCGCCCAGCCCAGCAGGGAACTCGGCGCCACGGCCGTCCGGGTTCTGCTGGACCGCCTGGCCGAACCGGACCGGCCGGCCCGCACGGTGCGGCTGCCGAGCGCGTTCGTGCACCGCACCTCGTGCGGGTGCCCGGAGGACCCGGCCAGGACCGATGGGGCCGGGCCGACCACATCATCCACGCTGTCCGAGAAGGGAACCGCCTCGTGATCGTCGTCGCCGGAGAGGCACTGATCGACCTGGTACCGCAGGGCCCCGGCGCCCTCGCGGACCTGAAGCCGGCGCTCGGCGGCGGCCCGTACAACACCGCCGTGGCCCTCGGCCGACTCGGCTCCCCCACCGCCTTCTGCTCCCGGGCGTCGTCCGACGCCTTCGGTGATGCTTTGCTCGACGGGCTGCGGCGGGCCGGGGTCGACGTGTCGGGAGTGGCGCGTGGACCGGAGCCTACGACCCTTGCGGTGGCAACGGTCGATGCCGGTGGCTCGGCCGCCTATTCCTTCTACGTCGACGGCACCGCGGACCGCCTGTTCACCGCCCCGGCCGCTCTCCCCGCCGGCACGCGCGCGGTGTCCTTCGGCACCTGCTCACTCGTCCTGGAACCGGGGGCGAGCGCCTATGAGGAACTGATGCGGACGGCGGCCGGACAGGGACTGTTCACCGCGCTGGACCCGAATGTCCGGGCGGGACTGATTCCGGACGCGGACGCCTACAGGGCGCGCTTCAAGAGCTGGCTGCCCTCGGTGACGTTGCTGAAGCTCTCCGCTGAGGACGCCGCGTGGCTGGGTGGCACCCCCGGCGAGTGGCTGGCCGCCGGCCCCTCGGCCGTCGTGGTCACCCGGGGCGGCGACGGCCTGACCGTGTTCACCCGGGACGGCGGGGAACACTCCGTGCCTGGTGAGAAGGTCGACGTCGTGGACACCATCGGCGCCGGTGACACGGTGAACGCGGCCTTGCTGCACGCTCTGTCCGTCCGGGACGCGCTCTCTCCGCGGGCGCTCGCGGCCCTCGGGACGGAGGGCTGGACGCGTTTGCTGCGCTTCGCGGCGCGCGCGGCGGCGATCACCTGCTCGCGGGCGGGAGCCGAGCCGCCGTACGCGGCCGAGCTGGGTGAGTGGTGAGCGGTCTGATTTCCCTGTGGTCTTGTCAAGGTGCGGCCGGACACGCGGTCGGGGGACCTGCCGAACCGCCGGGCCGGGCTGGCTGATTGTGGAACGAGCGGCGCCCCGCGGGGAGTTCCCGCGGGGCGCCGATTCTTTGATGTTGTGTCAGGCATTGCGTCGGGCACGGGCTTCGGCCGGTGCCCGGCAGGCCTTCGGCCGGTGTCGATGCCTGTGACGGGTGGCGCGCCGGCCGGTACCGGTCGCCTCAGGCCTTGCGGGCCCGTGTCGTCTTCTTCGCGGGCGCCGCCTTCTTCGTGGCCGCGGCGGCCTTCTTCGTCGCCGTGCCGTCGGCCTTGGCCGTCACCGTCTTCTTCGCCACCGACTTCGCCGCAGCCGTCTTCCTCGCCGCTGTGCCGCGCGGTGCCTTCACGGGCTCCGCGTCGCTGATGCGGTCGGCGCCGAGGACCTCGCGCAGGAACTTGCCGGTGTGGCTCGCCGGGACTCCGGCGACCTCCTCGGGCGTGCCCTCGGCGACCACCAGGCCACCGCCGGCGCCTCCTTCGGGCCCCATGTCCACGATCCAGTCGGCCGTCTTGATCACGTCGAGGTTGTGCTCGATGACGATGACCGTGTTGCCCTTGTCGACCAGGCCGCCGAGAACCGTCAGCAGCTTGCTGATGTCCTCGAAGTGCAGACCGGTGGTCGGCTCGTCCAGGACGTAGACCGTGCGTCCGGTGGAGCGCTTCTGCAGTTCGCTGGCGAGCTTCACCCGCTGCGCCTCGCCACCGGACAGGGTCGTCGCGGACTGGCCGAGCCGGACGTAGCCGAGGCCGACGTCCTTCAGCGTCCTCAGGTGCCGGGAGATGGCCGGGACGGCCTCGAAGAAGTCGGTGGCCTCCTCGATCGGCATGTTCAGCACGTCGGCGATGGACTTGCCCTTGTAGTGGACCTCCAGGGTCTCCCGGTTGTACCGGGCACCATGGCAGACCTCGCACGGGACGTAGACGTCCGGGAGGAAGTTCATCTCGATCTTGATCGTGCCGTCGCCCGCGCAGTTCTCGCAGCGGCCGCCCTTGACGTTGAAGGAGAAACGGCCGGGCAGGTAGCCGCGGACCTTCGCCTCGGTGGTCTCGGCGAACAGCTTGCGGATGTGGTCGAAGACGCCCGTGTAGGTCGCCGGGTTGGACCGCGGGGTGCGGCCGATCGGCGACTGGTCGACGTGGACGACCTTGTCGACCAGGTCGTCGCCGTCCACGCGCGTGTGCCGCCCGGGGACGTTCCGCGCGCCGTTCAGCTCACGGGCCAGGTGCGTGTACAGGATGTCGTTGACCAGCGTCGACTTGCCGGAGCCGGAGACGCCCGTGACGGCCGTGAACACGCCCAGCGGGAAGGACACGTCGATGTCCTGCAGGTTGTTCTCGCGGGCGCCGTGCACGGTGAGTCGCCGGGACGGGTCGCGGGGACGGCGCACGTCCGGAAGCGGGATCGACTTGCGGCCGGAGAGATAGGCGCCGGTCTGCGACTCGGTGTTGGCGAGCAGTTCCTTCAGGGAGCCGCTGTGCACGACCTTGCCGCCGTGCTCGCCGGCGCCCGGACCGATGTCGACGACCCAGTCGGCAACCTTGATGGTGTCCTCGTCGTGCTCCACGACGATGAGCGTGTTGCCCATGTCGCGCAGCCGGACCAGGGTTTCGATCAGCCGGTGGTTGTCGCGCTGGTGCAGGCCGATGGACGGCTCGTCCAGGACGTACAGGACGCCGACGAGGCCGGAGCCGATCTGCGTGGCGAGGCGGATGCGCTGGGCCTCGCCGCCGGAGAGGGTGCCGGCCGCGCGGTTCAGCGAGAGGTAGTCCAGGCCGACGTCGACCAGGAAGCGCAGCCGCTCGTTGACCTCCTTCAGCACCCGCTCGGCGATCTTCTTGTCGCGCGCGTTCAGCTTCAGCCGGCCCAGGAAGTCCGCGCAGTCGCTGATCGACATGGCGGAGACCTCGGCGATCGACTTCTCCATGATCGTGACCGCGAGGACGATCGGCTTCAGGCGGGTGCCTTCACAGGAGGGACAGGGCACCTCGCGCATGTAGCCCTCGAAGCGCTCGCGGCTGGCGTCGCTCTCCGCCTCGCTGTGCCGGCGCTTCACGAAGGGCACCGCGCCCTCGAAGGGCGTGGTGTACACGCGCTCGCGGCCGTACCGGTTGCGGTACCGGACCTCGATCTGGGTCCTGTGGCCGTGGAGCAGGGCCTTCTTGGCGCGCTGGGGCAGGCCCGCGAAGGGGATGTCCGTGCGGAAGCCCAGCGCCTCGGCGAGGGCGCCGATCAGGCGGCCGAAATAGTCCTTGGTGTGCCCGTGCGACCAGGGGTGGATGGCGCCCTCGTCCAGGGACTTGTCCGGGTCCGGGACGATCAGCTCGGGGTCCACCTCCATGCGCGTGCCGATGCCAGTGCACTCGGGGCAGGCGCCGAAAGGAGAGTTGAAGGAGAAGGAGCGGGGCTCCAGCTCCTCGAAGGACAGGTCGTCGTACGGGCAGTAGAGGTGCTCCGAGTACATGCGCTCGCGCTCGGGGTCGTCCTCGGGCAGGTCGACGAAGTCGAGCACGACCATGCCGCCGGACAGGCCGAGGGCGGTCTCCACGGAGTCGGTGAGGCGGCGCTTGGCGGAGTCCTTCACCGTGAGGCGGTCCACGACCACCTCGATGGTGTGCTTCTCCTGCTTCTTCAGCGTCGGCGGCTCGGAGAGCTGGATGGTCTGGCCGTCCACGCGGGCGCGGGAGTAGCCCTTGGTCTGCAGGTCCGCGAAGAGGTCGACGAACTCGCCCTTGCGTTCGCGCACCAGCGGCGACAGCACCTGGAAGCGGCTCCCCTCCGGCAGCTCCAGGACCCTGTCCACGATGGCCTGCGGCGACTGCCGCGAGATCGGGCGGCCGCACTCGGGACAGTGCGGCTTGCCGATGCGCGCGAAGAGCAGACGCAGGTAGTCGTAGACCTCGGTGATGGTGCCGACCGTCGAGCGCGGGTTGCGCGAGGTCGACTTCTGGTCGATGGAGACCGCCGGGGACAGGCCCTCGATGAAGTCGACGTCCGGCTTGTCCATCTGGCCGAGGAACTGCCGGGCGTACGAGGAGAGCGACTCCACGTAGCGGCGCTGACCCTCGGCGAAGATCGTGTCGAAGGCCAGGGAGGACTTGCCCGACCCGGACAGGCCCGTGAAGACGATGAGCGAGTCACGAGGCAGGTCGAGCGAGACATTCTTCAGGTTGTGCTCGCGCGCGCCACGGACGATGAGACGGTCGGCCACGCCGGTCCGCACCTTTCTTGAGAGAAGTGACAGGGGCGGGGCCCCCGTGCTTCTTCAGACTAGGGGGAGCCACTGACAACGCCGGTCGGATTGCCCGGTTGCATAACAACCCCCGACCATCCAGCATGCCCGACGCCGCTCTCGACCATATAGCACGCGCATTCGAATCATGGACAACGTTCACCGCCTTCACCCGAAGGTGTGGCGGGGCTAGGGTCAGCACCATGATTGATCACGCTCATGACCTGGCATGTGTACGTGACGCGACCGAACGGCTCCTGAGCGCGGTCGCCGAACTGGACAACGTCTCGCTCGCCGAGCCGTCACGGCTCCCCGGCTGGAGCCGGGGGCATGTGCTCGCTCACCTCGCCCGAAACGCGGACGCGCTCGTGAACGTCCTGCAGGGCCGCCCCATGTACCCCGGCGCCGAGGCGCGAAACGCCGACATCGAGCGCGACGCCCCCCGCCCCCTCGACGTCCAGCTCGCCGACCTGCGCGAGAGCGGGGCCCGCTTCCAGGCGGCAGGGGACGCTCCTGCCGACTGGACACGCACGGTGGAGCTGCGCAACGGGGTCACCGACTCCGCGTCCCGGGTGCCGTTCCGGCGGTGGGTCGAGGTGGAGCTGCATCACGTGGACCTCGGGATCGGCTACGAGCTGGAGGACCTTCCGGACGAGTTCACGGAGCGGGAGATCGACTTCCTCGCGCAGCGGTTCTCCGGGCACGCCGAGGTCCCGGCGACCCGCGTCACGGACGGCACGCTCGCGTGGCGCACCGGTCGCACGGCGGACGAGCCCGAGGTCACGATCAGCGGCCGGCCGGCGCACCTGCTGGGCTGGCTCGCCGGGCGCCGCGACGGTGCGGCGCTGGACGTGCGGGGCGGGACCCTCCCGAAGTTGCCCCCGCTGTAGCACGAGGGCCGTACGCCGGGGCTTCCCCGCTATAGGCTGGCCGCCATGACGTACACCGGAGAGGTCAAGGTCGGCGGACCGGCGGACGTGCACGAGCTGAAAGACCTGATGATCACCAAGATCGCGGTCGGCCCGATGGACAACAACGCCTATCTGCTGCGCTGCCGGGCCACCGACGAGCAGCTTCTGATCGACGCCGCCAACGAGGCGGAGGTACTCCTCGGCATGATCGGTGACGACGGCATCGCGTCCGTCGTCACCACGCACCAGCACGGCGACCACTGGCAGGCGCTCGCCGCGGTCGTCGCCGGCACGGGCGCGCGTACCTACGCCGGCCGCGAGGACGCCCCCGCAATCCCCGTACCGACCGACGTCCTCGTCGACGACGGCGACGTCATCAAGGTGGGGCGCGTGGAACTCACCGCGCGCCACCTCGTCGGGCACACCCCGGGTTCGATCGCGCTCGTCTACGACGACCCGCACGGCCATCCCCACGTCTTCACCGGCGACTGCCTCTTCCCGGGCGGCGTCGGCAACACGCGCAAGGACCCGAAGGCGTTCGCCAGCCTGATCCACGACGTGGAGACGAAGATCTTCGGCGTGCTGCCGGACGAGACCTGGGTCTACCCCGGCCATGGCAACGACACCACGCTGGGCGCGGAACGGCCGCATCTTCCGGAGTGGCACGCGCGCGGGTGGTGAGGGGGCCGAGTGCCCAATGACTCCAAGGGCCTGGTGCGGGGGCGTCCGTGGGTTCCTCGTGGTGTACGCCCACACGGCGGAGCTGTGCGCCCGGCCCGTACCGCACCGCGCGCCCCGTGTGAACACTTCGCACGACCCCGGCGCGCGTGCGCGCTCCCGTAGGCCGGTGTCGCGCGGTCAACTGGTAGCAGCCCCGCACAGGATGACGGCTCCTGAGCGGTAGGGGCCGCCGGTCTTCCCACCCCGCCCTCGGCCGGCGGCCCAGGCCAGGGCGCAGGCCACAGCCGCCGTTCACACGACCGCAACACCCGTTCCCAGTATGCGGACAAACACCGCCGTGACCTCGACAAACGCGGCGTTCGCTGCCACTCTCCCGCCATGCACCCTGCCCCTCGCGCCCTGCGCCGTGCGGTAGCCGCCGCCACCGTAGCCCTGCTCGCCACCGCTGTCGGCTGTGCTCCGCAGCCCGAGGAGAAGGCGTCGGCCACCCCGTCCGGGTCGACCGCGAAGAGCTGCGTCCAGGGCAAGTTGGCCACCAAGACGTCCGGAAAGCTGACGATCGCGACCGACGAGCCGGCGTACGAGCCGTGGTTCAAGGACGGCAAGCCCGCCGACGGCAAGGGCTTCGAGTCGGCGGTGGCCTACGCCGTGGCGAAGCGACTGGGGTACGACAAGAGCGCGGTCGTGTGGCAGAGCGTGCCGTTCAACAAGGCGTTCGCCCCCGGCGTGAAGACCTTCGACTTCGACATCAACCAGGTGTCGATCAGCACCGAGCGCAAGAAGGCCGTGGACTTCTCCTCCGGCTACTACGACGTGCGCCAGGCCGTCATCGCGCTCAAGGGCAGCAAGGCCGCCAAGGCGGCGAGCGTCGAGGACCTGAAGGACCTCAAGCTGGGTGCGCAGGTGGGCACGACGAGCCTCGACTACATCGACGACGTGGTGAAGCCGAAGCAGCAGCCCGCCGCCTACGCGAAGAACGACCAGGCCAAGTCGGCGCTGAAGAACGGTCAGGTGGACGCCGTCGTCACCGACCTGCCGACCGCGTTCTACATCACCGCTGCCGAGGTGACGAACGCGAAGATCGTCGGCCAGTTCGAGAACCAGGGCGGTACGCCCGAGCAGTTCGGGCTCGTGCTGGACAAGGGCAGCTCGCTCACCTCGTGCGTGAGCGGCGCCGTCGACGCCCTGCGCAAGGACGGCACCCTGGCGAAGCTCGAGAAGCAGTGGCTCTCCGACGCCGTCGACGCCCCGGTACTCAAGTGACCGTCACCAAGGGCGAGTCGGCCCGGGAGGGGGCGGACGACAAGGGTGACACGACGGGCGGCGCCGGCGACGGTGCCGCCGCCGACGGGTACGTACCCTCCGAGCGGCGCCTGGGCCGCGAGCGCTACAAACGCGCGCGTGCCCGCCGCGCCGCGGCCGTCGCGGCGCTCTCGACCCTCGTCACGGCGGTCGTGCTCTACCTGGTCGTCGTCAACGCGCCGGGCTGGCCGCGCACCAAGGAGACCTTCTTCAGCGCGGAGTACGCGCGCGAGGCGTTCCCCAAGGTTCTCGAAGGGCTGTGGCTGAACGTCCGTCTGCTCCTGATCTGCGGCGTCGCCGTCCTGGTCCTCGGCATGTTGATCGCCGTCGCCCGGACCCTGCGCGGCCCGGCGTTCTTCCCGCTGCGGGTGCTGGCGGCGGCGTACACCGACTTCTTCCGCGGCCTGCCGCTGATCATCAACCTGATGATCGTGGTTCTGGGCGTGCCCGCGCTGCGCCTGCAGGGCGTCACGGTCGATCCGGTGCTGCTCGGCGGTACGGCGCTGACGCTGACGTACTCGGCCTACGTGGCGGAGGTCTTCCGGGCCGGCATCGAGTCCATCCACCCCTCCCAGCGGGCGGCGGCCCGCTCGCTGGGCCTGACGAACCGGCAGGCCCTGCGCCATGTGGTGCTGCCGCAGGCGGTGCGCCGGCAGGTGCCGCCGCTGCTCAACGACCTGGTGTCGCTGCAGAAGGACACCGGTCTGGTGTCGATCGGCGGCGCGGTGGACGCCGTACGGGCGGCCGACATCATCGTGGGCCGCAGTCTGAACTACACGCCGTACATCGTCGCGGGGCTGGTGTTCGTGGCCCTGACCATCCCGATGACCCGCTTCACGGACTGGGTGACGGCCCGGATGGACCGTCAGCGGGCCCAGGGAGGATCCCTATGAGCGACGCACCTGTCCTGCGTCTGGAGTCCGTCCGCAAGACGTTCGGCGGCTCCGTCGTGCTGCGGGACGTCGATCTGGAGGTCGCCCCGCGCACGGTGACCGCGCTGATCGGTGCCTCCGGCTCCGGCAAGTCCACGCTGCTGCGCTGCGCCAACCTTCTGGAGGAGATCGACGACGGCGCGATCTGGCTGGACGGCGAGGAGATCACCGATCCACGGGCCGACCAGGACGCGGTACGGCGCCGGATCGGCGTGGTCTTCCAGGCGTACAACCTCTTCCCGCACATGACCGTGCTGGACAACATCACGCTCGCCCCGCGCCGGGTGCACGGCGTCCCGCGCGCCGAGGCCGAGGAGCGGGCCAGGGAGCTGCTGGAGCGTCTGGGCCTCGCCGGAAAGGCCGACGCCTACCCGGACCGGCTCAGCGGCGGCCAGCAGCAGCGTGTGGCGATCCTACGGGCCCTTGCCGTACGGCCCCGGCTGTTGCTGCTGGACGAGATCACGGCCGCGCTCGACCCCGAACTCGTGGGTGAGGTACTGGAAGTGGTCCGGGGCCTGAAGGACGAGGGCATGACCATGGTGCTGGCGACGCACGAGATGGGGTTCGCCCGGGACGTCGCCGACCAGGTTTGTTTTCTGGACGATGGCGTCGTGCTGGAGCGGGGCACCGCCGAGCAGCTCTTCGGTCACCCGCAGCAGGAGCGCACCCGGCGCTTCCTGCGGCGGATCGTGGAGGCCGGCCGCCTGTAGGAGTCAGGGCTATGCGTCGGCCCGCGCCGTCCCCACCAGAGCCGCGACCCGCTCGACGCCGAACACGTAGCCCTGCACCCCGCAGCCCGCGATCACGCCGTCGGCGCGCAGGGAGACGTAGGAGTGGTGCCGGAACGATTCGCGCTGGTGGATGTTGGAGATGTGCACCTCCAGCACGGGCATCCCGTCGCACGTGTTGAGTGCGTCCAGGATGGCGACCGACGTGTGCGAGTAGGCACCGGGGTTGATGACGATGCCGCAGTGACTGAGGCGCGCCTCGTGGATCCAGTCGACCAGTTCGCCCTCGTGGTTGGACTGCCGGAAGTCCACCGTGCCGCCGTGCGCGGCCGCCGCCTTGGCGCACAGCGCCGCCACGTCGGCCAGCGTGTCCTTGCCGTAGATCTCGGGCTGACGCTGGCCGAGCAGGTTCAGATTGGGCCCGTTGAGGATCATGATCGGGGCATTGGCCAGGGTGCGGGGCACGGTTCCTCCGGTCCGTTCGGGCGGTGTGTCGACGACCGCTGCTCGCACCCGGTCTATCACGCCGGACCGAGCGGGCGGCCGGCCGCGGGCGCCGCCGCCTCGGCGCACGCTCCGGCATCGGTGATCACCACCGCACGCTCCCGTAACCGGTGATCACCCCGGGTAGTTGTCGCGGCATGCACGATGTACGCGCCGTGAGCGCACCGTCCATGTCGCGGCTCGCCGCCGCCTCACTCGCCGGGACCGCGATCGAGTTCTACGACTTCTTCGTCTACGGGACCGCGGCCGCCCTGGTCCTGGGGCCGCTGTTCTTCCCGACGTTCTCGCCGCTCGCGGGGACGCTGGCGGCATTCGGGACGTTCGGGGTGGGCTTCCTGGCCCGGCCGCTGGGCGCGGTGGCGTTCGGGCACTTCGGCGACCGGCGCGGGCGGCGGCCGGTGCTCGTCGTCTCGCTGCTGCTGACCGGTGCCTCGACGGTCGCGGTGGGCTGCGTGCCGTCGTACGAAACGATCGGCATCGCCGCACCCGTGCTGTTGCTGGTCCTGCGTTTCCTGCAAGGGCTGGGGCTCGGCGGGGAGTGGGGCGGGGCCGTGCTGCTGACCGCCGAGCACGCCCCCGCGGGGCGGCGCGCCCTGTGGTCGTGCTTTCCCCAAGTGGGGCCCGCAGTCGGCTTCGTGCTCGCCAACGGGGTGATGCTCGCACTGTCGGCCGGGCTGTCCGACGCGGAGTTCGCGCGCTGGGGGTGGCGCGTGCCGTTCTGGGCGGCCGGTGCGCTGGCACTGGCGGGGCTGTGGTTGCGCTCGTCGCTCGCCGAGAGCCCCCGGTTCCTGGAAATCGACGACCACGCGCGCGTGCCACTCGTCGAGGTCGTACGGCACCACGGGCGGCTGGTGCTGCTGACCGCCGGGGCGCTGGCCGCCGGCTACGCGGTGTTCTACGCGGTGACGACCTGGTCGCTGGCGTATGCCACGGAACGGCTCGGCGTGAGTCGGACGGTCATGCTGACCTGTGTCATGGCCGCGGTGGTGGTGAAGGGAGCACTCACGCCCGTCATGGCGCTGTGCGGTGACCGCTACGGGCGCCGGCCGATGTGTCTGGCAGGCTGCGCCGCCTGTGCCCTGTGGATGTTCCCGATGGTCGCGTTGCTGGCCACCGGTGAACCCCTGCTGATGTTCGTCGGCATCCTGGGCGCCCTGCTCGCCTTCGTCACCATGTTCGCGGTGATCGCCGCCTACTTGCCGGAGCTCTACGAGGCGCGGGTGCGCTGCACGGGGGCGGCGGTCGGCTACAACCTCGGTGGGGTCCTCGGCGGCGCCCTCACCCCGATCGTGGCCACGGCGCTCGCGGAACACGGCGGGCGCGTCCCGTGGGGCGTGGGCGCGTATCTGACGGGCATCGCGCTGCTCAGCCTGGGGTGCTTCGCGCTGCTGCCGGAGACACGGCCGGTCCCCGTGCCGGCGGCCGAGCCGGCCACGGGATGACCGCGGTGGCGCCGCCCCCACGCGTGTGCACCGGGGCCCATGACCGCGGCAGGCCGGTCGTCCCGCCGTGCGTCAGGGGTTGATCGCCAGCTCCAGGTAGGCCGCGAACAGCACCAGGTGGACACCGCCCTGCAAGGGGGTGGCCCGTCCGGGCACGACCGTCAGGGAGGCGACGACGACGGTCAGTGCGAGCAGCAGCATGCCGGTCGAGCCGAGGCCCAGGACGAGGGGCCCGGACAGCCAGACGGAGGCGAGCGCCACCGCCGGGATCGTCAGGCCGATGCTGGCCATCGCGGAGCCGAGCGCGAGGTTGAGGCTCGTCTGCACCCGGTCACGGCGGGCCGAGCGCAGCGCGGCGATCGTCTCGGGAAGCAGGACCAGCAGGGCGATGATGACACCGACGACGGCCTGGTCCAGTCCCGCCGCCCCCACGCCCGACTCGATGGTGGGCGACACACCCTTGGCCAGGCCGACGACGCCGATCAGGGCCAGCCCGAGCAGGCCGAGGCTGATCCACGCGGTGCGCCCGGACGGGGGCTCGGCGTGGTTGTCGGTGGTGATGACCTCGCCCTGCCGGGTGATCGGCAGGAAGTAGTCCCGGTGGCGTACGGTCTGGGTGGCCACGAACAGGCCGTAGAGGATCAGCGAGGACACGGCTGCGAACGTCAGCTGCACGGTGGAGAACTCGGGTCCGGGCGTGCTGGTCGTGAACGTCGGCAGGACCAGGCTGAGCGTGGCCAGGGTCGCCACGGTCGCCAGGGCGGCGCCGGTGCCCTCCGGGTTGAAGACCGCGGTGCCGTGCCGCAGCGAGGCGACGAGCAGACAGATCCCGACGATGCCGTTGCAGGTGATCATCACGGCGGCGAAGACGGTGTCCCGCGCCAGAGTGGAACTCTTGCCGCCGCCGTCGGCCATGAGGGTCACGATCAGTGCCACCTCGATGACCGTGACGGCGAGGGCGAGCACCAGGGAGCCGAAAGGCTCGCCGACCCGGTGGGCGACCACCTCGGCGTGGTGCACCGCCGCCAGGACGGAGCCGGCGAGCACCAGGGTCACCAGGGCGACGACCGGGCCGGGCAGGTGACGGCCCCAGCTGAAGACCAGCAGGACGACCGCGAGCACCGGCACGAGGAGCGTCCATTGGCTGGTGAGCGACCGCAGCCGAGTGATCATGCCGCGATGGTCGCAGAGAGGTACAAGATTCGCAGTCCGCCCTTTTCGGAGACCTCTCGCCCCGTCGGCGCGGTCAGGCGTCGGCCCTGTCCTTCGGAGCGGCTTGGCCGCCGGTGCGCTCCGCCTCGACGGCCACCTGTCTCCGGGTGGCCATCAGGCTGGTGATCGTGGTGACGACCAGCACGGCGCAGATCACGCCGAGCGAGACCGGGATGCTGATCTCGGGCACATGGACACCGGACTCGTGCAGTGCGTGCAGCACCAGCTTGACGCCGATGAAGCCGAGGATGATCGACAGGCCGTAGGAGAGGTGGACCAGCTTCTTCAGCAGACCGCCGATGAGGAAGTACAGCTGACGCAGACCCATCAGGGCGAAGGCGTTGGCGGTGAACACGATGTACGGGTCCTGGGTCAGACCGAAGATCGCGGGGATGGAGTCCAGGGCGAACAGGACGTCCGTGGTGCCGATGGCGAGCATCACGACAAGCATCGGCGTCATGACCCGCTTGCCGTTCTGCTGGATCCACAGCTTGGTGCCGTGGTACCGGTCGGCCACGCCGAACCTGCGTTCCGCGGCCTTCAGCACCTTGTTCTCCTCGTACTCCTCGTCCTCCTCCTCGGCGCGGGCCTCCTTGACGAGCTTCCAGGCGGTCCAGATCAGGAAGGCACCGAACAGGTAGAACACCCAGGAGAAGCTGCCCAGGATCGCGGCTCCCGCGGCGATGAAGACGGCACGCAGAACCAGGGCTATGAGGACACCGACGAGCAGCACACGCTGCTGGTACCGGGTGGGTACCGCGAACTTCGCCATGATCAGGACGAAGACGAAGAGGTTGTCGACGCTCAGCGATTTCTCGGTGATGAAGCCGGCGAAGAACTCACCGGCCGGGTGTCCGCCACCGAAGGCGAGGAGACCCAGGCCGAACAGCCCGGCCAGGGCGATCCAGACGACGGTCCAGATGCCGGCTTCCTTGATCGACACCTCATGGGGCTTGCGACCGATGAAGAAGTCGACGGCGATCAGGGCGGCGAGACCCAGGACGGTAAGGACCCACAGGGTCATGGAGACTTCCACTGCACCTCCGGATTACGGAACGGCAAACACATGAGCGGTGTCACTGCCGGAGGTCTCTTCCACCCGCGCGGGGCCGACGCCCCGGGACCGGAACCGGTCCGTACTGACGGGTGCGCCGCAGTCAGGGAGTACTCCCCTCCGCACGAAGAACAGTACCCCAATCACCAAGGAAAGGTAAAGGGATAAGTAAAAGAATGACCAAATTGCCTGGCCAACGCATCTTTACCTGCGCTTGGCCAGCGCTCTCGCCACCTCGGCGAGCACCCGCTGGACTATCTGGCTACCGGCCGGCACGAGCGAGGGTTCGTACGTCCATGCGTGGCCGACCCAAGGATCCGCGAGGTGGTCGTCGGGCACGGGGGTGAGTCGCATCAGCGAACGCCACAGCGGGTCGAGCAGGGGGCCGTAGGCGGCGGCGTCCCGGCGGTCCGCGACCATCAGCAGGTGGACGCCGACCGCCGGGCCCTCGTCGGCGACGTAACGCAGCCGGGTGACCGCCCGGTCGTCGAACCCGTGCGGGAAGTCGTTGACGATCAGCAGCTGCTGCGCGGTGTCGACATCGGCCGGCAGCGACGCGGCCGCGCCGGCCCGCACCGCCATCTGCAGCAGGTCGACCCGCCGGGTGAGCGTCTCCAGCACCCGCGTCACCCCCGCCGCCCCGGTCTCGGGCGCAGTGGCGAGCACTCCGGCTCCCGCCAGCGGCAGAAGCGCCGCCGCCCCGGCACCGGCCGGGTCGATGACGTGCACGGCGAACTCCCCCGCGGGGTGCACGGCGAGCAGCCGGGCCGCGAGCGCGACGGCCGCGGCCATGGCCAGGTGCCGCAGCTCGGCGGAGTCCGGGAGGGAGTCATCGAGCGCTGCCGTCGGACCGCTGTCAATCCACAGACCTCGCTCCAGTGGCAGCCTGACCAGCATCGGGATGCGCAGCGGCACGCTTTCGGGAAGGTGGAGATCGCCGAGTCGCAGAGCCATCGGCGGCTCTGCAGGCACGCGGTAGCCGTGCCAGACAGGGCTGTCCCAGCCGGCGTACGCGGGCGGGAGCGCGGGCTCGACCACCTCCGCCTCTGCGGTGAGCTGGGCGAGGTCGCGGTCGAGGGCCGCGCGCGCCTGGTCGACCAGGTGGGCCCGACGGGCGTGCGCGGTCTCCCGCGCGGTCTCTCCAGATGTGCCGAGCCGGCCCCGAGGGTCGGCGAGGGCCTGGTCGACTTCCCTCTCCATGCGGGAATCGGCGAAGTCGACGGCGCTGCGATAGGCGGCCGTGGTCCGGGCCAGGTCCTCGAACATGCCCCAGACCTGGTTGTACAGCCGTTCCTCCATCGACCAGCCCACGGCGTCACCGGCGACGGGCTGCGCGGGCTGACCGTCGGTCGCCGGGGCCGCGGAGGGCGTTGGCGGCGGAGTGGCGCTGTGGCGGCGGGAGTGCGTGTAGTCGACCGGGCCGCCGAGGCCCAGCGGTCGGGGTCCGGCTCCGGGGGCCTGGACCTCGTACGGGTTCCGGCCGTCGTGGGACGTGTGCCGGGGATCGTACGAGGGCGTCGCCTCTGTCGTCCCTGACACGGAGGCGTCCTGAGGCGCGGAGACCTCACGCGGCGGGGCGGAGACGTCCTGAGGCGCGGGCGTGGAGGACGGGGCGGGGATCACGCGGGCCAGGCTCTGGGCCGCCGCCTCCTGGACGGCGGCCGCGAGCTCACCGGCCTCGCGCAGCCCCTGGTCGGCCAGGAGCGCGGGGAGACCGTCCGCGTAGCCCTGGCCCATCGCGCGCAGCTTCCAGGCGCCCTGGCGGCGGTAGAGCTCCAGGGCGATGACGGCGGCCTCGGCGTCCAGTCCGGTGAGGGTGTAGCAGGCCAGTTCGGTGCCGTCAGGACCCTCTACCGAGGTGTGCGGGGCGGGCACGGCACCGAACCGGAGCGGTCCCGCGGTCCCGGCGGGCAGGACGAGGAACACACCGACGCGGTGCACGGCCTCGGGCAGGGCGGTCAGGTCGACGGCCAGGCGATGTTCGGCGGCGGCCTGCCGGGCCACCTCGACGCCGGGCAGCGCGGGCGCACCGGGGTGGGCCACCCACTGTGGGCCGTGCACCGTGCCGTTCTCGTCGCCGAGTGCGGCTCCGGCGAGGACCGGCACTCCGGCCGAGATCCGGATCGTCAGCCGGACCTGGGACAGCGGGTGGTTCTGCCCCCTCACCAGCTCGGCCGTCATCGCCGTCGCCCCCTGTGTCGTGTTGTCGTGCACCCGCCCGTGGGTGCGGGCGGTCCGGGTCCCGGCCTACAGATGCGGCAGGATCGCCGGCATCAGGTCCTGGAAGGTGCGGCCGTTTGCCGGGGTGCCCAGGGCGGTCATCGTCCAACTGGCGCCCGACCGGTGCACCTTGGCCATGATCTGGGCGGTGTACTGGCCGCCGCCGGCCAGCGTGTAGCGGGCGAGTTCCTGGCCGTTGGTCTCGTCCACGAGGCGGCAGAACGCGTTCTCCACCTCTTGGAAGGTCTGGCCCGTGAAGGAGTTCACGGTGAAGACGATCTGGTCGATGTGGACCGGAACGCGCTGCAGGTCCACCAGGATCGCCTCGTCGTCCCCGCCCTGGCCGACACCACCCACGAGGTTGTCGCCGGTGTGGCGCACGGAACCGTCATCGCTCACCAAGTGGCGGAAGAAGACCACGTCGACCGGCTGCTTCTCGGCGAAGAGGACCGCCGAGGCGTCCAGGTCGATCTCACGCGTGCGGGAACCGAACAGGCCGCGCCGCTTCGCCGCCTGCCAGCCGAGCCCCATGCGGACCGCGGTCAGGGTTGCCCCGTCGTTCTTCTCCAGACTGATGGCCTGACCCTTGGTCAAGTTGACGGACACGGCTGGTTCCCCTCTCGACGTCCCCTGTTGCCGCGCATCGCGCGGTTGTCCAGAACCCTACGCAGGGGCACCGACAGTGCCGAACCCCGGCCCGCGCTTTGTGTCGGTGTTGCAACACTTGGCGCATATGCCGAGGTCCGGCACGGTGGCGGCGGACTCAGGCGATGCCTGCCTCGCGCATCTGGCGCAGTTCCTTCTTCATCTCGGAGACCTCGTCGCGCAGCCGGGCGGCGATCTCGAACTGCAGCTCGGCGGCGGCGGCGCGCATGCGTTCGGTCATCTCCTCGATCTGCTCGGCGAGTTCGGCCGCCGGGCGGTCCGTGGGCACCGTGGCCCCCGCCTTGCCCTTGGCGGACTTGGCGGCTTTTCCGGCCTTCGCCCCCTTGGCCGCCTTGTCGCCGAGCGACGGTACGGGAGCCTTGGCGCCCTTCCCGTCCTTGAGCTTGCGGTAGCCGGAGCCGAGCAGCTGCTCGGTGTCGACCTCTTCCCGGGCGATCTGCGCGACGATGTCGTTGATCTTCTTGCGCAGCGGCTGCGGGTCGATGCCGCGGGCCTTGTTGTACGCGACCTGCTTCTCCCGGCGGCGGTTGGTCTCCTCGATGGCCTTCTCCATCGCCGGGGTGATCTTGTCGGCGTACATGTGGACCTGGCCGGAGACGTTGCGCGCCGCTCGGCCGATGGTCTGGATCAGCGAGGTTCCGGAGCGCAGGAAGCCCTCCTTGTCGGCGTCGAGGATGGCCACCAGGGACACCTCGGGGAGGTCGAGACCCTCGCGCAGCAGGTTGATGCCGACCAGGACGTCGAACTCTCCGGAGCGCAGCTCGCGCAGCAGCTCGACGCGGCGCAGGGTGTCGACATCGCTGTGCAGGTAGCGCACCTGGATGCCGAGTTCCAGGAAGTAGTCGGTGAGGTCCTCGGCCATCTTCTTGGTGAGCGTGGTGACCAGGACGCGCTCGTCCTTCTCGGTGCGCTTGCGGATCTCGTGCACCAGGTCGTCGATCTGGCCCTCGGTCGGTTTGACCACGACCTCCGGGTCGACCAGGCCCGTCGGACGGATGATCTGCTCCACGACGCCGTCGCCACGGGACAGTTCGTAGGTGCCCGGGGTCGCCGACAGGTAGACGGTCTGCCCGATGCGCTCCTGGAACTCCTCCCACTTCAGCGGACGGTTGTCCAGGGCCGAGGGCAGCCGGAAGCCGTGGTCGACCAGGGTGCGCTTGCGGGAGGCGTCGCCCTCGTACATGGCGCCGATCTGCGGGACCGTGACGTGCGACTCGTCGATGACGAGCAGGAAGTCGTCCGGGAAGTAGTCCAGCAGGGTGTTGGGCGGGGAGCCGGGCGAGCGGCCGTCGAAGTGCATCGAGTAGTTCTCCACGCCGGAGCAGGTGCCGATCTGGCGGAGCATCTCGAGGTCGTACGTGGTGCGCATCCTCAGGCGCTGGGCCTCCAGGAGCTTGCCCTGCTTCTCCAGCTCGGCCAGGCGCTCGCCCAGCTCCTTCTCTATGTCGTTGACGGCCCGCTCCATGCGCTCGGGACCGGCGACGTAGTGGGAGGCGGGGAAGACGTACAGGTGCTGGTCGTCGCTGATGATCTCGCCGGTGAGCGGGTGCAGTGTCGACAGCGCCTCGATCTCGTCGCCGAACATCTCGATGCGGACGGCCAGCTCCTCGTAGACCGGGAAGATCTCGATGGTGTCGCCGCGGACCCGGAAGGTGCCCCGGCTGAAGGCCATGTCGTTGCGTGTGTACTGGATGTCGACGAAGCGGCGCAGCAGCTCGTCGCGGTCGATCTCGTCGCCGACCCGGAGGGGGACCATCCGGTCGACGTACTCCTGCGGAGTACCGAGGCCGTAGATGCAGGACACCGAGGCGACGACGATGACGTCGCGGCGGGTGAGCAGCGAGTTCGTCGCCGAGTGGCGCAGGCGCTCGACCTCCTCGTTGATCGAGGAGTCCTTCTCGATGTAGGTGTCCGACTGCGGGACGTAGGCCTCGGGCTGGTAGTAGTCGTAGTACGAGACGAAGTACTCGACCGCGTTGTTGGGCAGGAGCTCGCGGAACTCGTTGGCCAGCTGGGCGGCCAGCGTCTTGTTCGGCGCCATCACGAGGGTGGGGCGCTGGAGCTTCTCGATCATCCACGCCGTGGTGGCGGATTTGCCGGTGCCGGTCGCGCCGAGCAGGACGACGTCCTTCTCACCGGCCTCGATGCGCTTGGCCAGGTCGGCGATGGCCGCCGGCTGGTCGCCGCTGGGCTGGTAGGGGCTGACGACCTCGAAGGGCGCCACCGTGCGTTCGATGTGGGAAACGGGCCGCATGGCATCCACCGTACGACCCCGCACTGACAACGGGCCCGGATCAGCGGTTCTGCGGCGTCCGGGAGCCGTGGTGCTCGGGCCGGCGGACCGGCCCGCGGTCCTCCTGGGGGGCGGGGTGGCGGTCGGGGAGGGCGGCGACGGCGGGGGCCGGGACACCCGGTTTCTGCTCGACGGGCGTGCGGGCCGGCCGGCCCATGAGCATCAGCGGATCGAAGACCACGACCAGGCCCGCGAGGAGCAGGAAGGCGAGCGGGCCGATCAGCATCGGCGCGAGCACGGACGCGGCCGGGCCGCCCCCGCCGGTGTGGGAGGTGCCGTCGAGCTGGACGTCGAGGGCGGCCATGCCGGTGTAGTGCATGCCGCTGACCGCGAGTCCCATGACGAGGCTCGCCCCCACGCTCCACAGGAGGCCCCGGACGCGTCCGGCGGCCCAGAGGGCGGCGGTGGCCGCCACGACCGCTATGACGACGGAGGCGGCGACGGTGAACGTGTTGTACGTGAACCGGCCGTGGAAGTGCATGCCGGCCATGCCGAGGTAGTGCATCGAGGCGACGCCCAGACCGGTGATCGTGCCTCCGGTGAAGAGGGCGGTGCCGGTGGCGCCCCGGTAGCCGACGATGAAGATCCCGACGCCGACCATGACGATGGCGAGGGCGAGGCTCGCATAGGTGATCGGCTTGTCGTAGTGGATCGACGTCTCCTCGATGGTGAAGCCCATCATCGCGACGAAGTGCATCGTCCATATGCCGGAGCCGATCGCTGCGGCGCCGGCGGCCAGCCAGGCGGGGCGCCAGGAGTGCGTGACCAGCAGGGAACGGGTGGTGCAGCGCAGGCCGAGGGCACTGCCGAGGCAGGCCATCACATAGGCCACCAATGGGGTGACGGCCCCATAACTGAATCCGTCGACCGTGCCTTGCATCCGCGGCTGCCCTTCCGCCTTCTTGCGTCCCGGAAATGTCTGCGATGTGCCCCCGTCCCAGGACCGCTCGGGCGGTCAGGGTTGTCGCAGAGAGTATGACCCCCACCGGAATGGTCGAACGATTTTCCGGCAAAGAAACACGGCCTTGCCGCACTTGTGCGGCACCGGTGAGCGGACTTGGACCTCTCCGTTCAATGTGTGGCCATCGTGCGCCCGCGTGCCGTTGACTCTGTGCTGTCAGTCTGGTGCTGTCCGTATTCGCTCGACGCGAGGAGTCTGCATGCACGCGCGCGTACTGGCCACCGCGGCCACCGCGGTCCTGGGGACGGCGGCGGCCCTGCTGGGCCCCCCCTCCGGCGCCCTGGCCGGCGAGGTCACCGAGGTGGGAGCGGTCAGCGCGGTCGGCGCCCCCACGGTGATCGCCCACCGGGGGGCCTCGGCCTACGCTCCCGAGAACACGCTCGCCTCGATCGACAAGGCGGCGAAGCTGGGCTTCTCCTGGGTCGAGAACGACGTCCAGCGGACGAAGGACGGAGAGCTGGTCGTCGTCCACGACGACAGCCTGCGGCGCACCACGAACGTCGAGGAGCTTTTCCCGGGCCGGGCACCGTGGAAGGTGAAGGACTTCACCGCCGCCGAGATCGCCCGGCTGGACGCGGGCAGCTGGTTCTCCCCCGCGTACGCGGGCACGCGTGTGCCGACTCTCAAGCAGTACATGCGCCGGGTCGAGCACAACCGCGAGAAACTCCTCCTGGAGATCAAGAACCCGGAGCTGTACCCGGGCATCGAGCAGCAGACCCTCAAGCTGCTCGGCCGCGAGGGCTGGCTGGACCACGGCCACCTCGGGCGGCTCATCGTGCAGAGCTTCAGCGCCGGCAGTGTGCGGACGGTCCATGAGCTGAAGCCCGCGGTCACCACCGGCTACCTCGGTATGCCCGCAACGGCTCAGCTGCATCAGTACGCCCGGTTCGCCGATCTGATCAATCCCTCGTACGGGAAGCTCTCCCTAAGGTACGTCTCGGCCGCGCACGCCTTGGACGGGCCGCACGACAGGCCGCTCGGCGTGTTCGCCTGGACGGTGGACGACGCGGCCGCCGCCCGCAAGGTCGCCGGGTACGGCGTCGACGGGATCATCAGCAACAAGCCCGACGTGGTGCGGTCGGCGGTGCGCTCGGACTGAGCCGGGCGGGCGTTGTCAGTGGCGGGTCGTACCGTGGGCGCATGGACAGCCTTGGGCAGGACGAGCAGCGGGTCGTGTGGGCCGTCGTCGGCAGTGACATCGGCCCACTGATGCTGGCGGCGACCCGTGACGGCCTGGTCAACGTCGTCTTCCACGCCACGGACGCGGTGCGCGACCGGGCCGTGGAGCGGCTGGCGGCCCGGCTGGGCGGCGAGCCCGTGGAGGCCCCGGACGCGCCGCTGCTCGCCGAGGCGACAGGCCAGCTGCGGGCGTACTTCGCGGGCGAGCGGCACGACTTCGACCTGCCGCTGGACTGGTCGCTGATCTCCGGGTTCAACCGGCAGGTACTGCGTGAGCTGGCGTCCGGTGTGCCGTACGGCAGCGTGGTGGGGTACGGCGATCTGGCCGGCCGGGTCGGGCAGCCCGGCGGGGCGCAGGCGGTCGGCGCGGCGATGGGAGCCAACCCGCTGCCGGTGGTCGTGCCGTGCCACCGGGTGGTGGAGAGCGACGGCGGTATCGGCGGGTTCGGGGGCGGGCTGGAGACCAAGCGGAAGCTGCTCGCGCTGGAGGGCGTGCTGCCCGAGCCGCTGTTCTGACCGGCCCGGAGCCGGCTACACGCCGTAGTGCCGGACCTCGAAGACGTTGCCGTCGGGGTCCCTGAAGTAGAAGTTGCGCGTGGCCTTGCCGCGGGCGCCGAAGGCGTCGTGACCGATGTCGCTCAGGGGCACGCCGTGTTCCCGCAGGCGGGTCCGCAGGGCGTCGAAGGCTTCGGCCGGCAGGGACAGGCAGACATGGTTGACGGGGTGGCCCGCGCTGTCGGCCGAGCCGGGCAGCATCCTCATGCGGTCCGCGACGCTGTGCGGCGCGAGGTCCAGAATCGTCTCCTCGTTGACGCGCACGGAGGGAAACGTCACCTTCCCCTCGGCGAACTCGGCGACCCTCATGGGTTCCAGACCGACGGCCTCCTCGTAGAAGCCGGCGGCGGCGACCGGATCGGCCACCCACAGGACCACATGGTCGAGGCGCGCGCTCTTGCTCTTCATGCCACCAGGCTGGTGGCGTCCCCCACAGGCCGCAAGCGTTTAGCGGGGGCCGGCGCCCGCCAGAGATGAGGAAGGACCGACGGACAGGAGGCGCGCGTGGTACTGGTGGTGTCGGAAGAAGTCCGGGAGGCGATCTACGCGCGGCGGCCGGTGGTGGCCCTGGAGTCCACGATCATCGCGCACGGCCTGCCGCGTCCGCGCAATCTGCGGGTGGCGCTGGAGCTGGAGGACGTGCTGCGGCGGGAGGGCGCCGTCCCGGCGACCGTCGCCGTGCTCGACGGGCGTCCGCGGGTCGGCCTGGACAAGGAGCAGCTGGAGCGGGTCGCGAACGAGGAGGCCATCCGAAAGCTGGGCCACCGGGACCTGCCCCTCGCCGTGGCGGCGGGGGTGAGCGGGGCGACCACGGTGTCGGCGACGGCGCAGCTGGCCGCCCTGGCGGGTGTCAGGGTGTTCGCGACGGGTGGTCTGGGCGGTGTGCACCGGGAGTGGACGGTGACGCAGGACGAGTCGGCCGACCTCGGGCTGCTGGCGCGCACGCGGATGACGGTGGTGTGCGCGGGCGTGAAGTCGATCCTGGACGTGCCGGCGACCCTGCAGCGGCTGGAGACGCTGGGCGTGGCCGTCGCCGGGTACGGCACGGACCGCTTCCCCGGCTTCTACCTGTCCGACTCGGGCCATGCGGTCGACTGGACGCTGAGCAGTCCGGATGAGGTCGCCGACGTCATGCGGGCCCAGGACGCGCTCGGCGCGCCGGAGTCGGCGCTGATCGTCGCCAATCCGGTACCGGAGGCGGAACAGCTCGATCCCGAGCTGCACGCACGCGTGCTCGCCGACGCGCTCGCCGCCTGTGCGGAGCAGGGCGTCACCGGACAGGCGGTGACCCCGTTCCTGCTGGACCACCTGGTCCGGCACACGGACGGCGCCTCCCTGAACGCCAATCTGGCGGCCGTACGCGGGAACGTACGGCTGGCGGCACGGATCGCCGCGGCGTGGACCAGGGGATGACCGCGGGACGCCGGAGGGGGGCGCTGCTGGTCGTCGGGGACGTGGTGACGGATGTGGTCGCCCGGCACCGGGGGCCGCTCGCGGCCGGCACCGACACGGCCGCCGTGATCCGGACGCTGCCGGGCGGCGCGGGTGCCAACGTGGCCTGCTGGGCCGCCTACGCGGGCTGTGCGGAGGTGCGGCTGCTGGGGCGGGTGGGCGCGGACGCGGCCGCGTGGCACGAGCGGGAACTGGTGGCGGCCGGGGTGCGGCCCCGGCTGGTGGTCGATCCGGAAGCGGCGACCGGGACGGTGCTCTGCCTCGTCGACACGGCGGCGTCGGCCGAGCGCACGTTCCTGACGGACAGCGGGGCGTCTTTGCGACTCGAGCCCGCCGACTGGTCGGACGCGTTGCTGGACGGGGTCGCCCGGTTGCACCTGTCGGGCTATCTGCTGTTCACGGAGTCCAGCCGGGCTCTCGCCGAGGTGGCGCTCGCGGCGGCACGTGTGCGTGGTGTGCCGGTCAGCCTGGATCCGGCGTCGGCGGGCTTCCTGGTGGAGCTGGGCGTAAACCGTTTCCTGGCGTTCGCGCAGGGGCTGGACGTGCTGCTGCCCAGCCGGGACGAGGCGTGTCTGCTGACGGGGCTGGCGGACCCGGCCGACGCGGCGGCCAAGTTGAGCCGTCTCGTGCCGCTGGTGGTGGCCAAGGCGGGAGCGGACGGGGCGCTGGTGGCCCGTGCCGGCGCCGTCGGGGCCCGGATTCCGGCTGCGACGGCGACTCCTCGGGACACCACCGGCGCCGGTGACGCCTTCACCGGCGCGTTCCTCGCCGCCCTGGTCTCGGGCGCGGACCCGGAGGAGGCGGCGGCACGCGGGTGCCGGGCGGGGGCGGAGGCGGTGCGACGGGTGGGCGGAAGACCGCCGCACCCGGGGGCTGGTGGCTAGAGGGGGGCGGCGGGCACGCGGGCGCAGGCGGCCGGCACGAACGCCCGGACCGAGACAGCTGAGCGGGCGGATGACCGCTGTCTACGCCTTTCTGCCCCACGCAGAGATCAGAGGGGCGGTGGTCAGGTCCATGTGACCGGCCTCGACGTTGGCCAGGTGCCGGTCGATCTCCTCGTCGGTGGCCAGCCCCGCGGCGACGAGCCGGTCACGGATCTGACGGACCGTCGCGGCCTCCAGCTCGGTGCAGGCGGGTGAGGTCATGGGGAAGTACGCGTCGGCCTCCACCTCGTGCAGCCCGGCCTCGCGGAGCAGCCGCGGGAGCTTACGGCCGTACGACAGATCGGCGCCGCGTTCGGCGAGCAGTGTGCGAAACCCCTGGCGAAGCCGGTTGGCGAGCCGCTGCTCGGGGCCGTACTCGTCGGGACAGATCAGGGGCTGCAGAGCGGGGTCGGCGTCCTCGATCAGCAGCCGCCCGCCCGGCCGCAGGGCCTCGATCATGCACCGCAACGCTCGGTCCCGGTCCGGGACGTGGACCAGGACGAGCCGGGCGTGGACCAGGTCGAAGCCCTCTCCCGGAGGTTGTCCGGCGCCCACGTCATGGACGCGGACGTCCACCGGCGGACCGGCCACGGGGGCGAGCCGCGAGGTGTCGATGTCGGTGGCGACGACCATGCCGGTGGGGCCCACCTTCGCCGCGAGCCAGGACACCACGGAGGTGCCGCCCGCCCCCACCTCCCAGCAGCGCCAGCCGGGTCCGATGCCCAACCCCTCGATGTGCCGGAAGGTCGTGGGATCGAAGAGGGTGGCGAAGGCGTCGAAGCGCCGGCCCGCCTCGCTCTGCCGGTTGCCCAGGAGATACCCGTCGGATTGCGTCATTCCGTGATCCTCCCAGTCACCCGGCTTGCCCGGATCGGCCGACCCTCCGTTCGCGGGCGGGGCCGAGGTGAGCGCCGGATCGACGCCGCGTCCACAGGGGGGAACCAAGCGGAACTCCCTGTTCCCACAGGCTTCCCCGCACTGTGCCGCTCGACTGGCAGACTTGCCCGGCAAGGCGCGAAAGCGTTGTGCGAGGAGATCCACGCGAGGAGATCCAGATGTCCATGGCAGGGAATCTGCGGAAGGTCACGGGGCTGGGCAGGGTCGGCGGCCTGCGCAAGGTGGCGCGGCTGGCCCGGCGGCGGCCGCGGGTGGACCTGAGTCATCCCGCCAGGTCACCGCTGGGCTCGTCGGTGGTGAACTGCGTGATGTACCAGGACGGCGTCCGCGTACCGGAGTGCGCCGATCTGGTCGATGCCGTGCGGCAGGTACGCAAGAGCGGTGAGGGGTTCGTCTGGCTGGGGCTGCACGAGCCGACGGACCGCGAGTTCGCGGGCATCGCCGAGCTGTTCGCCCTGCATCCGCTGGCGGTGGAGGACGCGGTCGAGGCGCACCAGCGCCCGAAGCTGGAGCACTACGGGGACACGCTCTTCGCGGTGTTCAAGACCGTCTGCTACGTGGAGCACGAACGGCTGACGGCGACCAGCGAGGTGGTGAACACCGGCGAGATCATGGCGTTCGTCGGTGAGGACTTCGTCATCACGGTGCGCCATGGCCGGCACGGCTCGCTGGGGCCGCTGCGCGAGGAGCTGGAGGGGGAACCGGGGCAGCTCGCCAAGGGTCCGGCGGCGGTGCTGCACGCGATCGCCGACCACGTCGTCGACGACTACCTGAACGTCACGGACGCGGTGCAGGCCGACATCGACCAGGTCGAGACGGAGGTGTTCTCGGAGGCCGGCGCACGGCTCGACCCGGGCCGCATCTACCAGATGAAGCGTGAACTGCTGGAACTCAAGCGGGCGGTGGTGCCGCTGGGCCGCCCGGTGGAGGACCTGGCCACCCGGCCCATACGAGTCGTGGCCCCGGAGATACAGGCCTACTTCCGCGACGTGCTCGACCACCTGATACGGGCCAAGGAACAGATCGCCGCGTTCGACGAGCTGCTCAACTCCATCCTGCAGGCCCACCTCGCGCAGGTGACCGTCGCGCAGAACGAGGACATGCGGAAGATCACGGCCTGGGCCGCGGTGGTCGCCGTGCCGACGATGGTGTGCGGTGTGTACGGCATGAATTTCGACCACATGCCGGAGTTGCGCTGGCGGTTCGGCTATCCGCTGGTCATGGCCGTGATGGCGGGGGCGTGCCTGGCGTTGTACCGGGGCTTCCGGCGCAACGGCTGGCTCTGACGGGCACGCCGTTCCGTTCGCCGGTCCTCGCCGCTTCCGCCGGCGGGTCGATCCCGAGGCACTTGTGTCCAGTGGGCGCGGAGCGCGTCGTCGGAGGTAACGGAAAGTGGGGCTTTGCCGGATCTCCTGCCCGACCCCATCAGCCACCCCAGGCCGGATGACGCGGGTCGTCGGCGCGCACCAGGACGTCCGCCGACCGGGCCGGGTCCGTCTCGGACTCGTAGCGCTCGAAGGCAGGGAGCGTCCAGTGGTCGGCCTCGGGGGTCCGGCGGCGCAGGGCGCCCGGGGAGAGGAGGACGTGCACGGTCAGGTCGAACGGGAACCAATGGCGCAGCAGGAGGGGGCCATGGAGCAGCAGGAATCCGCCGGGCGGGAGGTGGGCGTAGGGGCTGCGGGTGGCCCGGTCGGTGGCCGGGTCCCACAGGTCGGGCAGGATCCGGCCGCTGCCCCCGGGGTCGAGCGGCCCGAAGACCTCGCGCCACAGGGCGCCGGTGTCGAACCATCCGCTGTAGTACGACTCCGCGTCCCGCCGCCCGTGTTCCAGGCGCAGCGAGGCGGGCCGCAGGAAACCCTCGGCGCCGACCACGAGGGAGGGGCGGCCGCGCACACGCAGCGCTTCCCCGACCCGCTCGGCGAGGTCTCCGGGACGGGCGGCCGGCGCTCCGTCGAAGCCGACGCGCGGCCAGGTGCCTCCGTCGGCCGGCTCCAGGCCGGTCATCCGGTCGGCGAGCAGTTCGGCGAGCCGGTCCCAGGTGATCGCTTCGAGTCGCACAGGGCCCATGATGCCGGGTGGACCGAACGGCCGGTGCCTGCTGCGAGAGAGGGTTGGGGGCGGGCCCCCGGCTGGGAGGGGATGGTGTGGGCCGGGGTGGGAGGCGCGGGTGGTGACGGGGAAAGTACCGCGTATGGCGTTTCCCACAACTCCCCACTCCCCCGGTCGGCTTGTGGCCATCCAGCCTCTGAAGCACAAGCGGTGTGCCGGTTGCCGACGCGGTCCGCTGTCGTTGCTCGTGCTGGAGGACGGGGTGCCGTACTGCCTGGACTGCGCCGATCTCGGACACCTGGTCCTCCTGCCGCGCGGCGACACGGCGCTGACCCGCAGATCGCGGGAGGAGAGCACGCTGTCGGTGGTGGTCGTCCGGTTCAACCGGCGCAAGAGCCGCTACGAACGGCAAGGCGTCCTCGTCGAGGAGGCGGCGCTGGGCCGGGCCGAGGAACGCTGCCTGGCGGACGCGGAGGCCCGGCGCCGGCGGCGGGCGCGGGACGCGCGGCGCCGGGCGGTGGAGGACGAGCAGTTCGTGGCCGCGTTCGCCGCGGAAATCCTCCGGCTTTTTCCCGGCTGCCCGGCTGAACGGGCGCGGGTCGTCGCCGCGCACGCTTCCGTGCGGGGCAGCGGCCGGGTCGGACGCAGCGCGGCCGGGCGGGCGCTGTCCGAGCGGGCGGTGATTCCGGCGGTCGTGGCGGCCGTACGGCATGTGGACACGCCGTACGACCAGCTGCTGATGAGCGGCGTGTCGCGCTCCGACGCACGGCGCCGGATCGCCCCGGCCGTGGAGAGCGTGCTGCGGGCATGGCAGGGGGTAGGAGAGGACGTGGGCTGACGGGGCGGGGTGAAGATCAGGGGAGGGACGCCGGGGAGGTATGCCGGTTTCCTGTAGGCAGCGTCCGTGGGAAGCCCTCGTGAGAAGAGCTCGCGGGAAGCGCCGGCTGCCCTCCCTGGACGCTCGCGTATGCCGTCGCGTCCCTCGGCCATGGCCGGGCGGCCGTCCCGGGCATTCACTGGACGTGAGGTGGAGGCCGGGTCCTGGCCCGGGTGGAACGAGAAGAGGGCGTGGAGATGATCGACGGGCCGTTCTTCGTCGTGGTGATGCTGGGGATTCTCGGGACCGGGCTGGTGGCCGGGGTCTTCTGCGGGTTCTCGACGTTCGTGATGCGGGGCCTGGCCGCACTGCCGCCCGCGCAGGGCGTCGCGGCGATGAACGCGATCAACGTGGCCGCGGTGCGCCCTGCCTTCATGGCCGTGTTCACCGGTTCGGCGGTGCTGAGCGCACTGATCGCGGTGGTGACGTTCGTGGTGTGGCCGGACGACGGGAAGGTGGAGCTGCTGCTGGGCAGCGCGCTGTACCTGTTCGGCTCGTTCGGGCTGACGCTGGCGGCGAACGTGCCCCGCAACGACAGACTGGCCCGGCTGACCGCGGGCGCTTCGGAGGCGGCCGTGTACTGGCCGGCGTACGTGCGCGAGTGGACGTTCTGGAACCACGTCCGTACCGTCGCCTCCGCAGCGGCCGCCCTCGTCTACCTGCTGGCGCTCACCTGATTCCCCCCTCGACCGGCCTGGTCGTCCAGCCCCCTGTTCCGCCACCCTCCTGCCCCCCTCCGGGTCCTGCCCTGACCCGCCCTCCTCCTCCCCCCGGAGCCTGCCCTGATCCCGGCAGAAAGCGCTGTCCGCCACTCTGCGCGGCTGTCGGCGGAGACGTATCGTGGCCGCAAGAGTGCCGCCCGATGACGCACGGCCCGTCGTACACCGGTGCCTCCGGTACCCGTACGCGAGGAAGACGACCATGGCCGATCCCAAGGGGTTCATGACCACACCGCGCCAGGAGTGGCCGCGGCGGCCCGTCGAGGAGCGGGTGCGGGACTGGGACGAGGTGTACGTCCCGGGAGCGCTGCTGCCCATCATCAGCAAGCAGGCCGACCGTTGCATGGACTGCGGTGTCCCGTTCTGCCATGACGCCTGCCCGCTGGGCAATCTCATCCCGGAATGGAACGACCTGGTCTCGCGGGAGGACTGGCGCGCCGCGAGCGACCGGCTGCACGCCACCAACAACTTCCCCGAGTTCACCGGGCGGCTGTGCCCGGCGCCGTGCGAGGCGGGGTGCGTGCTGGCGATCAACCAGCCGGCCGTCACGATCAAGAACGTCGAGTGCGCGATCGCCGACCGGGCGTGGGAGGAGGGTTTCACCCCCGCGCGGTCTCCCGAGCGGCTGTCGGGGAAGACGATCGCCGTCATCGGCTCGGGGCCCACCGGGCTCGCGGCGGCCCAGCAGCTGACCCGGGCGGGGCACACGGTCGCCGTGTTCGAGAAGGACGACCGGATCGGTGGGCTGATGCGGTATGGGATCCCCGAGTTCAAGATGGAGAAGCGGCATCTGGAGCGCCGGATCGAGCAGATGCGGGCGGAGGGGACGAAGTTCCGTCCGTCGACGGCCGTCGGGCGGGACGTTCCGGCGGCGGAGCTGCGGGCGCGGTACGACGCGGTGGTGATCGCCACGGGGGCGACGGCGTGGCGGGAACTTCCGGTGCCGGGTCGGGAGTTGAACGGGATACACCAGGCGATGGAGTATCTGCCGCTGTCCAATCGGGTGTGTGCGGGAGATCTGGAGGTCTCACCGCTGTCCGCGGCCGGCCGGCACGTCGTGATCATCGGCGGCGGGGACACCGGGGCGGACTGTCTCGGGACGGCGGTGCGCGAGGGAGCCGCGTCCGTGAGCCAGCTGGACATCTACGCCCAGCCGGATGCCGAGCGCGACGAGGACACCGAGCCGTGGCCGACGTACCCGAAGATCTACCGCTTGTCGGCCGCGCACGAGGAGGCGCGCGACCTGCGTACGGCGCCGGCGGCGGACGCGGACGCGCGGCTGTTCGCGGCGTCCACGCTCCGCTTCACCGGGGACGACAGCGGGCACGTACGCTCCCTGCATCTCGTGGAGGTCGACGCCCGGCGACTGCCGGTGCCGGGCACCGAGCGGATGCTCCCCGCCGACCTGGTGCTGCTCGCGCTCGGGTTCTCCGGGCCCGATCAGGAGGACGGGCTGGTCGAGCAGTTGGGGCTGGCGCTCCAGCCGCGCGGCACGATCGCCCGGGACGACGGCTTCGCGACCAACGTTCCCGGGGTTTTCGCCGCCGGGGACGCGGCGCGCGGACAGTCGCTCATCGTGTGGGCGATCGCGGAGGGACGGGCGGTGGCCGCGGCCGTCGACCGGTATCTCACGGGGAGTTCACGACTGCCGGCGCCGGTGTCTCCGCGGGATCGGCCGATGCGGGTGTGAGAGCGGTACCAGGGCCACCGCCAGGCCGGATCGGACACCGCCGGATCGCATGACCGGCGAGCAGGTGACCCGCGCCGGGAGGGCGCGAGCCACGTCGGTAGGGTGCGAGGTCAGCCGCGCCGCTCGTCCGTCCCGGCCACCTTCCCCGTCGCCAGGGCCACCCGGTTCCAGGTGTTGATGGCCAGGATCAGGGCGAGGACGTGGGCCAGTTCCTCCTCCTCGAAGTGGGCGGCGGCCTGGGCGTAGACGGCGTCGGGGACGCCCGCGTCGGCGACCAGGGTCACCGCCTCGGTCAGCGCGAGGGCCGCCTGCTCCTTCGGCGTGAAGAAGTGCCGGGCCTCCCGCCAGACGGCGACCAGGTGGAGCCGGTCCTCGCTCTCACCGGCCTTGCGGGCGTCGTTGGTGTGCATGTGCAGGCAGTAGGCGCAGTGGTTGAGGTGCGAGGCGCGGATCTGGATCAGTTCGACCAGCGCGGGGTCGAGGCCCGTGCGGGCGGCGGCGTCGAAGCCGATGAGGGCGCGGAAGGCCTTGGGAGCGGTCTTCGCGAAGTCCACGCGGGTGCGGGCGCCCTCTGCCGCGGCGATTCCGGAGGCGGTGTCAACGGTCGTGGCGTTCGGGAGAGTTGCATTCGTGTTCGTCGTCATGTCTTCAATCTAGGGTGCGCAAAGACCGGCTGTAGGGTGCACTTCCATGACGGAATCGTGGGTCAATTCCGCGGAGCGGATCGGTGCGGATCTGCACCTGGAGCTGTCCGGGCCGGGCGGGCGGCGGGCGGCGCTGACCCGGGCGCTGCGGGAGGCCGTGCGCGGCGGACGCCTGGCCCCGGGCACCCGGCTGCCGCCGTACCGGTCGCTCGCGGCCGACCTGGGCGTGGCCCGCAACACGGTGGCCGACGCGTACGCGGAACTGGTCGCGGAGGGCTGGCTGACCGCTCGTCAGGGCTCGGGGACACGGGTCGCGGAGCGGGCCGAGCCGCTGCGGCGCACCGTACGGACGCCGGTGAAAGCACCTCCACGCGCGCGTGGGCCGCGGCACGATCTGCGGCAGGGTGCGCCGGACGCGTCGGCGTTCCCGCGTGCGGCCTGGTCGGCCTCGTACCGGCGGGCGCTGCAGGCGGCGCCGAGCGAGGCGTTCGGGCCGGGGGATCCGGCCGGTCGCCGGGAGTTGCGCGAGGCGCTGACGGATTACCTGGCACGCGCGCGTGGAGTGCGTACCGAGCCGGACCGGATCGTCGTCTGCTCAGGGTTCGCGCACGCGCTGCGGCTGCTGTTCGGCGAGGGTGCGGGCGGCGTGCTGCGCGGTCCGCTGGGCGTGGAGGCGTACGGGCTGGACTTCCACCGGGGGCTGCTCGCGGCGGCCGGCGCGCGGACGGTGCCGCTGCCGCTGGACGAGCACGGCGCGCGGGTGGCGGCGCTCGGGCGGGAGCGGGCGGTGCTGCTCACACCGGCGCACCAGTTCCCGACCGGCGGCCCGCTGCACCCGGAGCGCCGCGCTGCGGTGATCGACTGGGCCCGCGCGCGGGGCGCGGTGGTGCTGGAGGACGACTACGACGGCGAGTTCCGGTACGACCGCCGGCCCGTCGGCGCGCTCCAGGGCCTCGATCCGGAGCGGGTGATCCACATCGGCTCGGTGAGCAAAAGCCTGTCACCGGCGCTGCGGCTGGGCTGGATGGTCCTGCCGGAGCGGTACGTCGGGCCCGTGCTCGCGGCGAAGGGCGAGCGGGAGGCATGGGTGAGCGTGCCGGACCAGCTCGCGCTCGCGGACTTCGTGGTCTCGGGGTCGTACGACCGTCATGTGCGGCGCATGCGGCAGCGGTACCGGCGTCGCCGTGACCGGCTCGTCGCCGCGCTCGCCACGCACGCGCCGCATATGGAGGTGACGGGGATCGCGGCCGGGCTGCACGCGGTGCTGCGGCTGCCGCCCGGCACCGAGCGGTCCACGGTGAAGGCCGCCGCCTGGCAGGGCATCGCCCTCGACGGTCTCGCCGCGTTCCGGCATCCACAGTCGCCCACGACCGCGGACGAGGGCCTGGTGGTGGGATACGCGGCCGCCGCCGAACACGCCTATGAGGCAGCGTTGGAGGCGCTGTGCGGGGTGCTGCCGCCCGAGTGACGACGTAGGCGGCGGGACGGCGGGACTGCGGGACTGCGGGACCACGGGAGCAGCGGGACTGCGGGAGTAACGGGACGGTGATAGCAGCGGGACGGCACGGGCGGCGGGAAGGGAGAAAGCGGCGAGAGGGGAGCAGTTGGGCGGTGCCACCGTCGCCGGTTCAGGACAGCAGGAAGTCGGCCTCCCCCGCCTTCGCGCCCTCGATGAACGCGGTGATCTCGTCCGCGGTGTAGATCAGCGCCGGCCCGTCCGGGTCGGTCGACTGGCGTACGGCTATCCGGCCGTCGGCCAGCTTCATCGCCTCCAGGCAGTTGCCCCCGTTGCCGCCGCTCCAGGGCTTGTGCCACCCCTCGCTGCCCAACTCCCGCGCGGGCATGCCGTTGTAGACGTGTCCGCGCGGCTTGATGCCATCCATTCACAGCTCCTCGCGGAGATCCTGGAGGATCTCCTTCGTGCGTTGTGCCGTAGCGGCCTGTGCCGCCATGCGGTCCATGACCTCCAGGTGGGTCGCCACCTCGGCGCGCGCGTCCAGGTAGACGGCGCCGGTCAGGTACTCGCTGTAGACCATGTCCGGCAGTTCTGACATGGCAAATCGGAACAGAACGAAGGGCCCGTACGTCCCCGGGTGCGGCCCGTTGGCGAACGGGGCGACCTGGAGCGTCACATGGGGCAGCTTCGTGGCCTCGAGCAACTTGTCGATCTGCGCGCGCATCACCTCCGGGCCGCCGACGGGGCGGCGCAGGGCGGTCTCGTCCATCACCGCCCAGAAGCGGGGGGCATCGGGACGCGTGAGCAGTTTCTGGCGTTGCATGCGCAGCGCAACGTGGCGCTCGATCTCGTCCGGGCTCGTCTGGCCGATGGCACCGGACTTGAGCACCCCGCGCGCGTAGTCCTCGGTCTGCAGCAGGCCGGGGACGAAGTGCGGCTCATAGGAGCGGATGAGGCCGGCCGCGCCCTCCAGGCTGACGTACATCGAGAACCAGCCCGGCAGGATGTCGTGGAACCGCTGCCACCAGCCGGGCCTGTTGGCCTCCTCGGCCAGTTGGACGAAGACCTCGGCCTCGTCGACGGGGACGCCGTAGGCCGCCAGCAGCAGTTGCAGGTACGGGATTTTGAGGGCGACCTCGGCCATCTCCATGCGGCGGATGGTGGCGGGGGCGACGCGGAGGACGCGGGCGGCCTCCTCGCGCTTGAGTCCGGCGCGTTCCCGCAGGTCCAGCAGGCGCCGGCCGAGGACGACCTGGCCCACGGTCGGCGCGGACCGCGGTTCGCTCACGCTCCCACCTCCACCGAAAGCTCCCCGAAAGTTTCCTGACAGCCCTGCGGCGCCATTCGAAGACTCATTCGAAGACCGAGTCGGATCTCCGATGACCCCAATTGGCGCCGCTCGAGGTGCTGTTGCGAGCAGTGTGCCACGCCCTCCGACCGAGTCACACAGCACTCTGCATTTTTCAGAGTGACACTTGCCAAGTGTTCATGGCGGGGAGATAGTGGCAAGCGTGATTCCGTCCGCGCCCTTAGGAACAGACGCCGCCGCAGACCGTTCCGGTCTCGGTGCCGGTGGGGTTCCCGCCGCTCGAGCACGGTCGGGAGTGGCGGAGGGAGCGACCCCTCAGGCGGCTGCCGCCCAGCGCCGGTTCCGTTTCGAGCTGGCCGCACATCCGGGTTCCGTCGCCCGGGCGAGACGCCTGGCGCATGCCCGGCTGACCGGCTGGGCGGTGTGCGCGGACACCTGCGACAGCGCGGCCCTGGTCATATCCGAGCTGGTCACCAACGCGATCGTGCACACCGCGAGCGGTCGCGTCGTGTGCGAGCTGCACGACCACGACGACACGGTGCGCATAGCCGTACGTGACGAGGGCTGTGCGCCCGGCGAACCCCACCCGTCCCCGCAGCGGCCCGATGAGGAGCACGGGAGGGGATTGCTTCTCGTCGACGCCCTGTGCCGGTCCTGGGGTGCGCAGGAGCACGGCCCGGGGTTGCTGGTCTGGGCCGAGCTGGCCCGCGAGGCGGACGCGGCCCACGACACCGCCGGGCCGCGCAACGACCTGGGTTGGGGCGCCCGCCCCAAGCCGGGCCGCCCGGACGACTCCGGCGACGACCCGACCGAGGCCCACCGCCGGCCCCCGGAGCAACACCGGCACCGCGCCGCCGCCCAGCCCCGGCCCATGCATCGCACCCCGGCCCAGCCCCTGCACCCGGTCCCGGAGCAGCACCCCGCCGGGGAGCGGCCGTGACCGGCACCAGCGGCTCCGACCGGTACGGCGGGACCGGCCCCGACCGGCACGGCGCCACCGGCTCCGACCGATGTGCCGCGCCCCGCCCCGACCGGCACGGCGGCACCGGCTCCTCTCCCTATGAGACGGCCGGTTCCGGCCAGGGGCGGTCCGCCGGCGCCGAGGGGCCGATCGGTCTGGACACCCTGGTACGTCTGCAGCGCCGCCGACCGGCTCCGGAAGCGGCCCGCCGGCTTCCCGTGCCGGACGGCATGACCGTCCCGCTCGGTTGTGACGCCGTGGCCGTACCCGACCACCTCGGTCCCCTCGTCGTCACGCTGCTGCCCCGGCTGGGCTGTGTGTACGCCGACGGAACCCACTGGTGGTTGATCGTTCCGGCGGACTCGGACTACGCCCTGCGCTGGCCGTCCCCGGCCCACTACGTCTCCGGCGCCCTGGTCACCGGCACCGCCCGGCTCATCCACCGCGCGGAGGGCACGGTCCCGTACACCCCGCCGATCCCGCTGTATCTGGCCCTGTGCCGGGTGACGGGGACGAGCCCGGACTGGTCGAGGGCCGTGCCGGCGTAACGACTGCGCCTGCCTCGGCCGTGTTGCACCCTCGGCCGCGGGACCCTGGCGGTGCTCCGGCAGGGGCCGGTCGCAGCTGCCGTTCAGGCGCCGAGAGTCCCGCTCGGCCGCGTGGTGAACCACCGCCGGACGGGAGCCTTGGGGAGGTGAGGGCTCGCGAAGGGCTACCGACCGGCCGGTGTCCTCCCGCCACCTCCCGAGCCCCGTCAGCCCCACCCTCCGAGCCGCGCCCCGTCGCCCCCACCTCCCGCGACCCGCGCCCCCTCCGCGCCCCTCATTACGGCCTCTCGCGCCCTGTCCAGGTGCTGCGCGTGCCCGGGATAGTGGCCGTTCCGTCACGATTCGGGAGGTCAAGTGAGGAAGAGGCGGGGGGCGGCCGAGCCCGCGCTGTCGGAGTCGGAGCGGCTGCTGTTCGGGGGTCCGCTGCGGTACGACACGGGCTGGAACAAGCACGCGGACGCCTTTCTGCAGCTGAACTTCCGCGCGATGCTGGTCCGGTTGCCCGGCATGCTGGCGTCCAGCCTCCGGCTGGCCCGGCAGGCCGACCCGCGGGCCGCATGGATCGTGCTGGTCGCCGAGGTGGGCCGGGGCGCGGCCCAGGCGGTGAGCCTGCTGGCCGTGAACAGCGCGCTCGGAAAGCTGCTCACCGGCCCGGACATCGCGCAACGGCTGCACACGGCCGCGCCCGCCCTGGTCGTCGTGGCCGCCGTCACGCTGGTGGCCGCGCTGCTGCGGGCCGCCTCCGTGTACGCCACCGGGCGGCTGGAACCCAAGGTGGAACGGGTGGCGACCGAGCTGTATCTGGAGCGCGCGGCGAACGTGGAACTGGCCGCGATCGAGGACCACGCCTTCCACAAGCTGCTGGACACGGCGCAGTACGGCGCCCGGTCCGCCCGGCGCATGATCGGGTTCGGCACCCAGGTGATCAACGCGATGATCTCGCTGGTCGCGGCGGCGGGCGTGCTGACCGTGCTGCACCCGGCGCTGCTGCCGCTGCTGGTCACCATGACCCTGCCCAGCGCCTGGAGCGCGCTGACCAACGCCCGGCGCCACTACGAGTCCTTCCACACCTGGGTGCAGCACGCCCGCGCCGGGCAACTGCTCAGCAGCCTGCTCACCGAGCCGGGCGCGGCCCCGGAGATCCGGGTGCACGGGATGGGCCCGTTCCTGCTGCGGCATTTCCGGGCCATGTCGGAGACGGCGGAGGCGGAACAGGCCCGGCTGTCCCGGCTGGCCGCTCGCACCGGCCTGATCGCGGCGGCCTGGACGGGCCTCGCCACGCTCGGGACGTACGCCACGCTGGGCGCGCTGCTGCTGGCCGGCGCGATGGCCCTGCCCGTGGCCGGTACGGCGGTGCTCGCGATCCGTACGGGCGCCGCGAGCCTGGACACGCTCGTGCTGCAGATCAACCAGTTGCACGAGGAAGCCCTGTTCGTGGGGGACCTGGAACGGCTGTACGTCGAGGCGGCCGCACGGGCCATCCCGGCGGGCGGGGAGGCCCTTCCGGAGAATCCGAAGGAGATCCGGTTCGAGAACGTCACGTTCAGCTATCCGGGCGACGCGACCCGGCCGGCCCTCGACGATGTCACCCTGACGCTTCCCCTGGGCCGGATCATCGCGCTCGTCGGTGAGAACGGCTCGGGCAAGACCACGCTGGTCAAGCTGCTCGCGGGCCTGTACATACCGGACCGGGGCCGGATCCTGTGGGACGGGGTCGACGCCGGGCGGGCCGACCGAAGGCTGCTCGCCGAGCGCGTCGCGATGGTGGCGCAGGACTTCAAGAGATGGCCGTTCACCGCCCGGGTGAACGTGACCGTCGGCCGCTCCGCCGCGCCGATGACCGAGGAGCGGCTGGCGTCGTCGATCGCCGACGCGGGGGCCGAGGAGGTGGTGGCGGACCTGCCGCGCGGTCTGGACACGCTGCTGGCCCGCGTCTTCAGCGGCGGGCACGAGCTGTCGGGCGGCCAGTGGCAGCGGCTCGGCATCGCCCGGGCCGCGTACCGCCGCGGGCACATCCTGATCGTGGACGAGCCGACCGCGGCGCTGGACGCGCGGGCCGAGCTGGAGGTGTTCGAGAAGATCCGGGCGCTGGCCGGCAGCGGGCAGACGGTGGTCCTGATCACCCACCGGCTGGCGTCGGTCCGGCACGCGGACCTGGTGCACGTGCTGGAGCAAGGGCGGCTGGTGGAGTCCGGCGCCCCGGAGGAGCTGCTGGCGAGGGGCGGTGTCTACGCGGAGCTGTACGCGCTCCAGGCGCAGCAGTTCACCGCGAGGATCCCGGCGCCGAAGCCGGCCTGAGCCGGCTCGGCGGCGCCGGCCGCCTCACTCGACGGCGTCGCCCCCGCGCACGATCACCAGGAACGTGTCCGACGCGAGGTCCATGACGACCTCGGCGGGCAGGCCTTCCAGACGCCGCGCGTGCGCGAACTCCTCCGCGGGCCGGGATCCCCGCGGACCACCGGCGGGAAAGCGTTCGAGCACTGTTCGCCCGTTCACCATCTCGCACCTCCAGAAAGCGTCGTGCTTGTAGGAGTTAACGCCCTGGAGGAGGGAAAAGCCTCGCTCAGTGACGGGACTGAGACATTGTCGACACCCGTTCGGCGCGGACCGTGAGGATCCGTTCACTTCGTGACACGAATGGCACCGTCCGTGTCAGTATTCGTACTCATCGTGAAGGCGGAGATGGTCGCTCCCCGCGGGACTGCGGCCGAGCGCGGTCAGGTCGAGGAGGCCGGCGATGGTGCCGAGTCCGTCGAGCGCGTCGTCGTACACCGAGTAGGTGTGGAAGACCCGGTCGTGGTCGCGCAGGAAGCAGCTGAGGCCCGGCCGCTCGACCAGTTTCCCGCCGGATTCGACGGTGGCCTCGAAGTCGGGGTTGAAGTCGCTGTCATCCGAGGAGTACCAGGGCACCACCCAGCCCATCCGCGCCTTGAACGGCAGGATGCGGGTGAACGGTGCCCGGGACACGGCCGCGAACGAGGTGCTCCGGGCGCGCAGGTGGGCGAGGTGGCCGACCTGGTCCAGGAAGGCCGCGCAGCAGGGGCAGCCCGTCTCCCAATCCGGCGCGAACATGAAATGGTGGACGACGAGCTGGCCCCGTCCCTCGAACAGGTCGAGAAGGGTGGCCTTGCCGTCGCCGCCCTCGAAGACGTACGCCGGGTCGACCTCGACCATGGGCAGCCTCCGGCGCTCGGCGCCCAGTACCTCGCGCGCCCGTCTGACCGCCTCCTCCTTGCGCAGCAATTCCTCGCGCGCCGCGCGCCACTGCTCGCGCGAGACGATCTCCGGAAGCGACATGGGCCCTCCTGTACGACGATCGGTTTCGGGGTGGTGACCGTCGTCGGATACGGAACTCATCGCTGCGGACGCAGAATTTTTTCCGACACTTTTTCCGGCATCGGGGAGTCGCGTGGCGGGAGATCCCCTGGCGGTCCGGCTCGCTTCCGGTGGCCGCATCAGCACGCGGCCGTCCCTGCCCTGGTGGTGCGGACGCCGGTGAAGCGGACGCCGCGCACGGGGGTGGCGGCGAGATGATGGACGGGCTGGGTGCCAGGCGCGGCTATGCCGCTGCGGGCAACGGCACCCGCACTCCCGGCAGTTCCAGCTCCCGCAACGGCTCGCGCAGTCGACTGAGATGCCGGGGCGTGAGCCGTCCGGTGTCGTCGAGGTGGACGGCGCAGGCCGTGGTCGTGTCCACGAGTCGTTCCAGGGCGTCCGCGACGGCGCCCGTGCCCTCGGTGTGCCGGGCGAGCGCGGGAAGTTCGGCGGCGGCGAGCGCGATGGCGGTACGGGCCTCGGCGAGGGTGCGGTAGGCCTCGCGGCGCAGCGCCCACCGCTCGGCGCGGTCGCCGGACTCGCCGAGGACGTGCAGGAGATAGGCGTGGGCGGCGTTTTCGGCCGCGGCGAGCCGGGCCCGTACCCCGCCGCCGCGCTGCCCCGGCATCGGCAGATGCCCGACGACCAGCACGAGCGCGCAGGCCAGCAGCGTCTCGCCGATCCGGCTGACGGAAGCCTGTGGTTCCCCGCCGGCCATGACCAGGGCGAGCACGAGGACCGTGACGACGGCGGTCAGGGCGGCGAAGTGCCGGGTGGCGACCGGGACGAGCGCCCCGCACACCGCGACCAGCGCGATCAGCCCCGCCGGGCGGGGCAGCAGCGCGGCGAAACCCGCGAAGACCAAGGCGCCCAGCACGGTTCCGGCGGCCCGGCACAGCACCCGGCTGGCGAGCGGCCCGAGGTCGGGCTTGACGAGGAAGACGGCGGTGGCGGGCAGCCAGTACCAGTGCTGGTGCTGGCCGTACCAGCGGGCGTGGTGCAGCGCCTGGGCGATGGCCGCGCTGCCGCCGAAGCAGAGCGCGACCCGCAGCCCGTACTCGCGTCCGCCGGAGCCGAACGCGGCCCGCGCCGCGTCCTGGACGCTCCGGCGCCGGGCGAGCAGCCGGTGGTGGGCGCCCTCGGCCCGGTCGAAGGCCTCGGCGGCGCGCAGCAGGGCGTCGTCGAGGGCGCGCAGCGCGGGGGCGGACCGCTGCGGGGCGGGCAGCGGGCCGGTGCCGGTGTTGCCGCGGACGGCGGCGGCGAGCCGCCGGGACCCTTCCGCCGCCCGCGCGGTGACGGGCTCCCCCGCCCAGTACAGGGCGGTGGCGGCCTCGGCGAGGGGCAGCGCGGCCGCGTACCGGGCGTGCAGCCGGCGCTCGGCGGCGGAACTGGCGTACCGGCGCAGCCGGGGCCCGGCGAGGGCGTCCTGCGCATGGTCGAGGGCGGCGGTGAGCGCGGCCCGCCGGGCGGTGGCGTGCGCACCGCCCACGGCGTCGAGGAGCCCGGCGATCGCGTCGTACACGTCGGCCACCGCCTCCCGCTCCCCGTCGAACCGGAAGTCACCGGGCGAACCGGGCGTGGGCAGGGCGAGCCGCAGCAGGATCAGCCAGCCGGCGCCGGCGAGGAAGGCGAGGGCCCGCTGCCAGCCGTTCTCGGCCGCCGGCATCCCGGCTCCGATGGCGGCGGCGACGAGCAGTTGCGTGCCGGCGGCGGAGGCGACAGGCCCGACGGCACTGATGCCGCCGGCGACCAGCCCGAGCACGGTGAGCGCCAGGGCCAGCGGCACGGCGGCCATCCCCTGCCCGGCGTAGCTGCCCACGAGCAGCCCGAGGGACCCGGCGAGCGCGGGCACCCCGAGCCGCTTGACGGAGGCGCGCCGGCTGCCGGGCCGGTCGTTGATCCCGGCGAGCATCGCGGCGATGGCGGCGAGCACCCCGACGGACGTCCGCCCGCCGAGCACGCCGGCGAGCAGCAGCGGCCCGGCGGCGAGCGCACCGCGGGTCATCGCGCTCCAGGGAACGGGACCGCGCTGGGCACGGAGGGCGTGAGCGAGCCAGGGAGGTGCGGCGGGCCGGGACACGGGGCTCCTGTTCATACGAGGGCGGGGAGGGCCTTCGGACGACGGTGGCCGGGCTGTGTTCCCACAGTGATGCCGAGGGGATGCGATTCCCACGGTGGTGCCGGTGGATCCGTTCCCACGGTAGGACACGTTCCCCGAGCAAACTGGACGATCACGTTTCAGGGAGGTGAAAGGTGTCCGGGCGGCCGGTTTCTTTATGAACGCAATGCCTCGGCGTGGCCCGCGGGGCACCCCATCACGGCGTCAATCCCTCGCAGCCCGGCCCGCTCCAGGGGCGCTGCGCACCGCAGGGCCGGAAATCGGGATGCGCGAGGCCGTGCGGGCCACGGATGATCGGCAGGTTGATGCCCCGACCTCCGACCCCATGGAGCCGCCATGATCCGGCGAGTGACCGCGCCCGGACTCTTCCCGCCGCCCACGTACTCCCACGTCTCCGTCGTCGAGGCGGGCACGAAACTCGCGTTCCTCGCCGGGGCCGTGCCGCTCGACGAGAAGGGGGACATCGTCTCTCCGGGGGACCCCGTGCGACAGGCCGAGCGGGTGATCACCAACCTGCGGGAGCAACTGCACGCGGTGGGCAGCGACTTGGAGCACGTGGTCGCGACGGACGTGTACGTCGTGAGCGGCGAGCCCGCAGTGCTGTCCGCGGTGTGGGAAGTCGTGGAGTCCTCGGGTCTGAGCAAGGGGCCGCACTCCTCCACGCTGCTCGGCGTCGCCTGCCTCGGGTACACCGGGCAACTCGTGGAGATCACGGCGACGGCCGTGGTGCCGGAGCGGGACGACGGCGACCGGTGACGGCCACGGTCCAACTGCGCCGGGCCGTGGCCGCCGACGCACGTGCCGCCGCCGACGTCTGGCTGCGGTCGTTCGCCGCCGCGCTGCCCACGGTCGTCCGGCCACGCACCGACGACGACGTACGGGAGTACATCCGGGACGTCGTGGTGCCGTTGCGGGAGACCTGGGTGGCGGAGGCGGCCGGGGCGGGGATCGTCGGCCTGATGATTCTCGACGGGGAGTGGCTGTCCCAGCTGTATCTGGACCCCGAGTGGCGGGGGCGGGGCCTCGGGGACCGGTTCGTCGCACTGGCCAAGGAGCGCAGCCCCGGCGGGCTGGCCCTGTGGACCTTCCAGGTCAACAAGCCCGCCCACCGCTTCTACGAGCGGCACGGTTTCGCCGCCGTCGAGTTCACCGACGGCAGCGGCAACGAGGAGCGGGAACCGGATGTGCGCTACGTCTGGCGACCCTGAGGGCATCGGCGACGCCGCGCGGGAACGGCCGAGGGTGGGGACGACGCCGTAGCGGGCTTGCCCGGCGGAACGAGGAGTGGCCTCAACTCCTCACCGAACACGGCAACGTGCGTGAGGCGATCGCCTCCGGCGACCCGGACCGGGCCCGCGGACACCGGCTGAGGGACGCCTACGGTAGCCGTCCATGTCCGCGGCCGACTCAGGTACGGCTTCGGCAGCTCGCCGCGTCCACCGCCGACCGAGGGACCGCTTCGGCGGCGGTCTACGGCAGTCCGGCCGCGTCCGCCGCCGTGCGCAGCACCTCACGCAGCATCTCGGCGGTGAGCCGGCCGGTGAACGTGTTGCGCTGGCTGACGTGGAAGCAGCCGAAGAGGTCCAGGCCGTCCAGGGCGACCCGGGTGCCGTGGGCGAAGGGCGGGCGGGGGCGGGGCACGGTCCAGCCCGCCTCGGTGAACGCGGGCAGCGCGGCCTGCCAGCCGAAGGCGCCGAGGACGACCGCGGCCTTCAGCGTCGGGCGCAGCAGCTTCAGCTCCTGGATCAGCCAGGCCCGGCAGGTGTCGCGTTCGCCGGGGGTCGGTTTGTTGGCGGGGGGAGCGCAGTGCACGGGCGCGGTGACGCGGACGCCGTACAGCTCCAGACCGTCGTCGATGCTGACCGAGGTGGGCTGCGAGGCGAGCCCCACGTCGTACAACGCCTGGTAGAGCACGTCCCCGGAGCGGTCACCGGTGAACATCCGTCCGGTGCGGTTGCCGCCGTGCGCGGCCGGGGCCAGCCCGACGATCACCAGCCGGGCATCGGCCGGGCCGAAGCCGGGCACCGGCCGCCCCCAGTACGTCCAGTCGGCGAACGCGGCCCGCTTGGTCCGGGCCACCTCCTCACGCCAGTCGACCAGCCGCGGACAGGCCCGGCAGTCCGCGACGCGCCCATCGAGCCGGGCGAGTGCGCTGCTGTCGTCCATACCGCCACCGTATGCCCCGGCGCCGCGGGCCGATGCGTCCCGCGTGCGACCGACCCATGAGCGTCCCAGGGCGAGGGGAGACACGGGGGCGGGGTGGGTGGACCAGGTGGGTGGACGAGGTGGGTGGGGGCGAGGGGATGCGGGTGCTGCCGGGGGGCAGGCGCGGGGGGACAGATGCAGGGACGGTGCCTGGGGAAGGTGCAGGGAGGCAGGCGCAGGGGTGGCCGGAGGCGCGCGAGGGTGGGATGGCGGGGCGTCTGGGCGCGAGGGGTGCTGCGAGTGCCGGGGGCCCGGGGGTTCCGGTCCCGGGGGTGCCGGGGGCCCGGGGGTTCCGGTCCCGGGGGTGCCGGGGGCCCGGGGGTTCCGGTCCCGGGGGTGCCGGGGGCCCGGGGGTCCCGGTCCCGGGGGTGCCGGGGGCCCGGGGGTCCCGGTCCCGGGGGTGCCGGGGGCCCGGGGGTCCCGGTCCCGGGGGTGCCGGCGGTCCGGGGGGCCCGGCGGTCCCGGGGGTGCCGGTGCCGGTGCCGGTGCCGGTGCCGGTGCCGGTGGTGTCAGGGTGCCGGCCTCCGAGGGTGCTGGTCTGCGGAGGGGCGCTGTCTGCGGCGCCGAAAAAATGCGTCCGGCTGTCCCGCCTCGGGAGTTAGGGTCGAAGCATGGCTTCCGAGGATGCGGACGAGAACGTGAACCGTGGGACCGGCGGGCCGGGCGGAACGAATACCGCCCAGGAGGCCGGCGGCTCCGACACCTCCGCCGACCAGCCGCTCGATCCGAAGATCGCCGCCGCGGTGGCCGCCGCCGAGGCCGCGGGGCCTGCCAACGGCGAGACGGTCCGGATCGACAGCTGGATCTGGGCCGTACGTCTGATCAAGACGCGTTCCCTGGGCGCCACCGCATGCCGTGGCGGGCACGTGCACGTGAACGGTGAGCGGGTGAAGCCCGCTTACTCCGTGCGCGTCGGGGATGAGGTGCGCCTGCGGCAAGAGGGCCGGGAACGGGTCGTGATCGTCAAGCGCCTGATCCGCAAGCGGGTCGGTGCGCCCGTGGCCGCCCAGTGCTACATCGACAACTCCCCTCCGCCCCCGCCCCGCGAGGCCATCGCCCCCGCCGGTCTCCGCGACCCAGGTGCCGGGCGCCCCACCAAGCGCGACCGCCGTGAAATGGAACGTCTCCGTGGTCTCCCCGACCCGGCCGGCCCCGGCGGATTCGGCTTCGCGGGACTCGGTGGACCGAGCGGACCGGGCGGACCGGGTGGGCCACGTGGCTCCCGTGGATCCGGTGGGCCCCGTGGATCCGGTGGGCCCCGTCGATCCGGTGGGCCGGGTAGCTCCCGTGGATCCGGTGGACGATCCGGGGGGCGGTGATCCAGTACCTACGCCCGACGCCCCGTTCCTACGCGCCCGACGTCCCGCTCCGACGCCCCGTTCCTACGCCCGACGTCCCGCTCCGACGCCGGGTCATCACGCCCCGGTCCGACGCCCCGGCCCCGAGGCCTCAGTCCGACACCCGACACCCGAGCGCAACGCCCGCTGCCCCAGGTCGGCAGGAGGCCCCCAGCGACAGCGGCTGCCGCACATCAGCCGGCACCGTTCACCAAACGACGTGCCGCCGGCCGGGGGCGCCGGTGGTCGCCGGGCGGGGTCACCGCCGCCGGACCAGGCGCAGCAGTTCCCTGTTGTGCCCGCGCCGGGCCCAGGCGATCAGTGCGAGCGGCACGATCAGGATGAGCGGGGTCGCCGCGTTCTGGCCGTCGAACGCGGTGAGCTGGACGATGAACGCCCCCACCATGAGCGCGCCGAGTGCCGTCGCCGCGACGGACTGCAGGACAGGGACCAACAGCGCTACCGCTCCGGCGAGTTCGAGCGCGCCGATGGAGTACATCGCCCCGCTGCCCCACCCGATCCGGTCGAAGGCCTCGACCGCCGAGGGGTGCGCGATGAGCTTGGGCAGCGCGCTCGCGATGCCGTAGAAGAGGGCGAGCAGCACCTGCACGGAGCGCAGCGCTGTCCGGGCCCACCGCGCCCGGCCGGTGGTCGACCCGGCGGAGGGCGCCGAAGCCGTCGCGGACACCGTGGACGCTGCGGCTGTGCTGGAGCTGACGGGAGCGGTGGTCTCGGGCATGAGGGTCTCCTGGTGAAGCGATTCCGATTGCTGTCACCGAGGTAGACCGGCCGCGGTCCGTGAACTCATCGCCGCAAGCCCCGACGCCTCGATGCCGGCGATGGTCCCGCCTCTGCGCTGCGTCTTTGTCGCCGGTCGTCTATGCCGCCGGTATCGCCCTCACCCATATCCCGTCCGGTGTCAGATAGGTGTCCACCTCCAGTCCCGCCTTCGCCAGCGCCGACTCGAACTGCTCCTTCGTCAGGGGCCGGGACAGGAAGGTCTGCGTCCAGACCGCGTCCGGGAACACATACTCGGCTCGTACCGAGTTCACCCCGTCTCCGACGGGCTCCGCCGACACGATCCGAACGGTGAAGCCGCTCGGGTCGACTCGTTCTCTGGGGACTTTCGTGTGATAGTCCTCGCCCTCCCGCTGGATGACCACGCAGCCGCCCTTCGCGACGTGCTGGGCACTGGTGCGCAGCAGGCCCCTGCGCACCTCCTCGTCACCGGTGTGCACCAGGAACGACGCGAGCATCACCACGTCGAACTTCTCACCCAGATCCAGGTCCTCGATGGAGCTGCGTATCGTGCGCGCCCCACGCACCCGGGCCAGCATGTCGGCGGACTCGTCCACCGCCGTGACCGTGAAGCCGCGTTCCAGCAGGGCACGGGTCACCCGGCCCACTCCACTGCCCAGCTCCAGGATGTGCGCCCCGGCCGGTACCGCCGCGGCGATGATGTCCGGCTCGTCGCCCACCGGCAGCCGCTCGTACAGCTCGACCGCGCAGCCGTCCGGGGTGATCGCACCGGGACCCGTGCCCTCGTATCCCTCACGCATTTCGACCGTCATGCCCGAACAACGGCCCATCGCAGCAAGGCCGTTCCCGTTCGATCACGGTTCACCCGTTCGAGTTATTCGGCCAGGAAAGGGAACCACCCGTGCCCGACGTACCAGTTGCCGCCCGATCGCAGGTGGTCCGCCACCGCCCGCTCCACGGCCAGTGTCAGGGAGCGGTCGCAGGCCGACGGGGTCAGCGGTCCGTGGAAGTCGGGGATGTGCAGCTTCAGGCAGGGCGTGCCCGGCACCCAGTCCAGTCCGGCGGCCGCGAGCACCGGCGCCGTGCGCTGTCCGATCCGGGCCCGCTCGAACTGCAGCCGCCCCAACTGGTACAGCTCGCCGCGGAAGTGACGGACCAGCCAGCGCCGTGACCGGACCCCTACCCTGCCGTGCCGCCGGCGGTGCTCCGCCATGTGGCGGCCCAGGTCGGCCAGGGTGCGCCGGGTAACCCCGGCCGGGATCCCGCGTGCCCGGTACTGGGCACGGGTGTGCGGGAGCGCGGCGAGGAAGACGTACACGGCGAAGGCGTCGGTGAGTCCGGCCGGTGCCGAGGCGAAGAGGTCACCGAGGCCGGGGGTGCGGCCCAGGTGCCCCGGATCCCGGAACAGTTCCTCCACGCACGCCTCCAGGAGCCTCACCGTGCCCGGGTCACCGGCCACCCTGCCGCGCAGGGCCACCAGCGCGTTGATGTCCTCGTGCGGCACGGACAGGTCGAGGAGCAGTTCGGGCAGGTCGTCGGCGTCCGGCAGCACAGTGGGTCCCTTCGACGAACGGCACGGCATCCGGGACCGACGCCACCGACATCAGCACCAGGGCACTGGCTCCGCTGACATCGCGCCCTGACGCGCGTCGGCATCGCGCCCTGACGTCCTTCGGGATCGAGACTGACACCCATCGGCATGCAGCACCGACGCACGTCGCCGTCGAGCGTTGATGCATGCAGTCCCCGAAGAGTACGTTGCAAGGAGGAGTGGTGATCCGATGCGTACGGGCAGTGAACCGGGGACCGCGCGCAGTGCGCTGCGGGCGCGCTTCTGGCTGAGCGTGTGGGGGATGGTCTGGGCGGTCTTCGGCACGGCGGCGTTCGCGCTCGCCGGGCGCCCCGGCTGGGCGGCCGCCTGCGGGGTGCTGTGGCTGGTGGTCACCGTCGACATGACCATGATCCTCAGGCACATCCGACAGGGCCCGCACTACCAGCCGGGCCACGACGTACCGCCCTACCGGCCGCCGGACGACGGACCGCCCTACCCGTCCAGGCACCGGCATCCGTGACGAGGGCGTGGACCGCAGCCAAGACTGCCCGGCCGGCGAAGTTTGGCAGGGCTCGATCAAAGGCACCGCGACGGCTCGGTCAAGGACAGGGCGACGTCACCCGGCCAACGGTGCGTGACGACGCTCAGTCGTCGAAGTGGGCCGCCTTCAGATACTGCGGGTTGGGGTCGAGCGCGGCCGCCAGCCGGAAGTGGCGCTTGGCCTGGTCCGGGCGGCCCTGACGCTCATAGGTGCGGGCGAGCGCGAAGTGCGCGAACGCGTTGTCCGGCTCGCGCTCCAGCACGATGGTGAACTCCAGCTCGGCGGGCCGCAGTTGAGCGGCGGCGAAGAAGGCACGCGCGCGGAGCAGACGCGCGGCGGTGTTCTCCGGGTACGCGGCGATGACTCCGTCGAGCAGCTTCACCGCGCCCTGCGGGTCCCGCGCATTGAGCAGGTGCTCGGCGGCACGGAAGTCGATGACATGCGTCTCCGGAGTACGTCCGGCGGAACCGTTGGTCTCGGGCACGGCAAAGTCCTTCCCTCACTACGGCGGTTCAACGCCCGCGGCCAGGCCCGTTATTCCGCGCCGCCGTCTTACGGCCGTCCGCCGCCGGGCTGCTCCCCGCCTTCGCGTGCCCGTCGCACGAGGTCGCCCCACACCTCGGCCACGCGTTTTCTCAGCGCGTCCAGCGGTACGTCGTTGTCGATCAGGATGTCCGCGATCTCGCGGCGCTGCTCGCGCGTCGCCTGTGCGGCCATGCGCGCGCGTGCGTCCTCCTCGGTCATCCCGCGGAGCCGGACCAGCCGGTCGAGCTGGGTCTCGGGGCTCGCGTCCACGACGACCACGAGATCGTAGAGCGGCGCGAGGCCGTTCTCGGTGAGGAGCGGGACGTCGTGGATCACCACGGCGTCGTCGGCCGCGGCGGTCTCCAGTTCGCGGGAGCGGGCGCCCACCAGGGGATGGACGATCGAGTTGAGGACGGCGAGCTTGCCGGGGTCGGCGAAGACGATCGAACCGAGCCGGGGCCGGTCCAGGGTGCCGTCGGCGGCGAGGACGTCCTCGCCGAAGGCCTCGGCCACGGCGGCGAGGCCGGGGGTGCCGGGCGCCACGACCTCGCGCGCGATGCGGTCCGCGTCGATCAGCACGGCCCCGTGCTCGACGAGCAGCCGCGACACCTCGCTCTTGCCGGCACCGATGCCACCGGTCAGGCCCACTTTCAGCATGAGCGGAAGCTTAGGCCCCGCCACTGACAGGACCACCCCGCCCCCGGGCATTACCGCCCCCGGCTCCGGACACCCCGCCCCCGGCCATTACCGCCCCCGGCCCCGGACACGCCGACAGCACCCCCGGCATCCGGGCCACCGCCCTCAGCCTCCACAGGTAACTCGCCCCGCCCCCGCACGGGACGCGTCGCTAGTTGTCCCCTTCGCGTTCCGCCAGGAACCGCTCGAACTCCTGCCCGATCTCGTCGGCCGACGGGATCTCCACGGGCTCGGCGAGCATGTTGCCGCGGGTCTCGGCGCCCGCCGCTGCGTCGTACTGATGCTCGAGACCCTGGACGAGTGCGGTCAGTTCCTCGTCGCCCTCCTGGATCTGCCGGTCGATCTCCGTCTGCGTGCGGTGCGCGTCCGTGCGCAGGGAGTGCGCGACACCGGGCAGGACCAGTCCGGTGGCGCCCGTGATGGCCTCCAGGACGGTCAGGGCGGCGTCCGGGTACGGGGAACGCGCGATGTAGTGCGGGACGTGCGCGGCGACACCCAGGACGTCGTGCCCGGCCTCCATGAGGCGGTACTCGACCAGCGACTCGGCGCTGCCGGGCACCTGGGCCTCCTCGAAGGGGCTGCGGTGACCGGGGACGAGATCGGTGCGGTTGCCGTGCGGGGTCAGTCCCACGGGGCGGGTGTGCGGGACGCCCATGGGGATGCCGTGGAAGTTCACGGACAGGCGCACGCCCAGCCGCTCCACGATCTGCCGTATGGCGGCCGCGAACCGCTCCCACTCCACGTCCGGTTCGGGACCGGACAGCAGCAGGAAGGGGGCGCCCGTGGCGTCCTGGACGAGGCGGACCTCGATGGCCGGGACCTCGTAGTCGTCCCAGCGGTCCCGCTTGAAGGTCAGCAGGGGCCTGCGGGCCCGGTAGTCGACGAGCCGGTCGTGGTCGAAACGGGCCACGACCTGGTGGGGCAGTGAATCGAGCAGCCGGTCGACGATCTGGTCGCCGGTCTCACCCGCGTCGATGTATCCGTCGAAGTGGTAGAGCATGACAAGGCCGGCCGACTCCTGGGCGAGCGCCATGTCGACAACGGCGAGGCCCTTCGGCTCCCATGCGTACAAACCCTGCGGATCAAGCACTGTGACCGCTCCTCCTCGTGTTCCTCATGGACAACGTGCCCTGGAGCGTGGACATTCCCGGACCACGTCGCTGATCAGGCATCTCGTGCAGGGAGCCTTGACGGCCCGTCAACTGGTCCGTACCTTCACGACAAGGGTGTTCATGTACTGGATCACTGTTCACACATGAGATCGCATTCATTCGCATTCGTACGACAGGAAGGCACCCCCCCATGCGCACGCGCACGCTGCTCACCTCCCTGCTCGCCGTGACCACCGCCACCGGCGGCCTGCTCCTCTCCGCGGGCCCCGCCCCTGCGGCCTCGTCCATCGAGGTCGGCACCGCCGCCCAGCTGAAGACCGCGCTCGCCAGTGCGAAGCCCGGCGACACGATCCACCTGGCGGACGGCACGTACGCCGGCAACTTCAAGGCGACCGCACCGGCCGGCGCCACCGCCCGCATCACCCTCACCGGCTCCCCGAAGGCCGTCCTCACCGCAAGCGGCGGCTACGGCCTCCAGCTGAGCGGCGCCTCCTACTGGACGGTCAGCGGGCTGACCGTGACCGGCGGACAGAAGGGCATCATGATCGACGCGGCCGGGGGTGTGGTCGTGGACGGGGTCACGGTGCACGGCCTGGACATGGAGGGCGTGCACTTCCGCAACTCCAGCACGGACGGCGTGATCAGGAACTCGCGGATCTACGACACCGGGAACGACGGCAGAGGCATGGGCGAGGGCGTCTACGTGGGGACCGCGAACACGCTGTCCGACAAGAGCGACCGCATCCAGATCCTGAACAACACGATCGGCCCGGACGTGGGCGGCGAGAACGTCGACATCAAGGAGGGCACGACCGGCGCGCGGATCGTCGGGAACACCTTTGACGGCAGCGGGCTGACCGGCGCCAACTACGACGACTCGTGGGTCGACGTGAAGGGCAACGACGTCCTCGTCCAGGACAACATCGGCGGGAACACCACGAACGACGGCTACCAGACCCACACCCAGCAGTCCGGCTGGGGCTGCGGCACGGTCTTCAAGGGCAACACGTCAACTTTGACGAGCGCGACCGGCTCGACTCGTCTGGCGATCAACGTCACCAACTACAGCGCCGGGTGCAGGACGACGGTCTACGGCAGCAACACGGTGACGGGCGGCAGGGGCCTGACGAACATCCCGGTGACTTCCTGACCAGGGACGACGTTCAGTTCCCGAAAACTCTGAGGGGCCGCACCCCGAAAGGTACGGCCCCTCAGCACTGTCGCTATCGGCTAAGCCTCAGCGGCAGTGTTCAGCTCTGACCACCGGCCAGCTTCTCGCGAAGCGCGGCCAGCGCCTCGTCCGAGGCCAGGGCACCAGAGGTGTCCGCGCCCTCGGAGGAGTACGAACCGCCGCCGCCGCCGGCGGACGCGGCCGGAGCCGCAGCCTCGCCACCCTCGGCCGCAGCAGCCTCGTCGGCCTCGCGGGACTTGATGACCTGCTGCTGGTGCTGCTCGAAGCGGGACTGCGCCTCGGCGTACTGGCGCTCCCACTCCTCGCGCTGCTTCTCGTAACCCTCGAGCCAGTCGTTGGTCTCGGGGTCGAAGCCCTCGGGGTAGATGTAGTTGCCCTGGTCGTCGTAGGACGCGGCCATGCCGTACAGGGTCGGGTCGAACTCGACCGAGGCCGGGTCGGAACCGAACGACTCGTTGGCCTGCTTCAGCGAGAGGCTGATGCGACGACGCTCGAGGTCGATGTCGATGACCTTGACGAAGATCTCGTCGTTGACCTGGACGACCTGCTCCGGGATCTCCACGTGGCGCTCGGCCAGCTCGGAGATGTGGACCAGACCCTCGATGCCCTCGTCCACGCGGACGAACGCACCGAACGGAACCAGCTTCGTGACCTTACCGGGCACGACCTGGCCGATCTGGTGGGTGCGGGCGAACTGCTGCCACGGGTCTTCCTGGGTCGCCTTCAGCGACAGGGAGACACGCTCGCGGTCCATGTCGACGTCGAGAACCTCGACGGTGACCTCCTGGCCGACCTCGACAACCTCGGACGGGTGGTCGATGTGCTTCCAGGACAGCTCGGAGACGTGGACCAGGCCGTCGACGCCACCCAGGTCCACGAAGGCACCGAAGTTGACGATCGAGGAGACCACACCGGAACGGACCTGACCCTTCTGAAGGGTCGTGAGGAACGTCTGGCGGACCTCGGACTGCGTCTGCTCCAGCCAGGCACGGCGGGACAGGACCACGTTGTTGCGGTTCTTGTCCAGCTCGATGATCTTGGCCTCGAGCTCCTTGCCCACGTAGGGCTGGAGGTCGCGGACACGGCGCATCTCGACCAGGGAGGCCGGGAGGAAGCCGCGGAGGCCGATGTCGAGGATGAGACCACCCTTGACGACCTCGATGACGGTACCGGTGACGATCCCGTCCTCTTCCTTGATCTTCTCGATGGTGCCCCAGGCACGCTCGTACTGGGCGCGCTTCTTCGAGAGGATCAGGCGGCCTTCCTTGTCCTCCTTCTGGAGAACAAGGGCCTCGATCTCGTCGCCGACCTTGACGACCTCGTTCGGGTCGACGTCGTGCTTGATCGAGAGCTCACGGCTCGGGATGACACCTTCGGTCTTGTAACCGATGTCGAGCAGGACCTCGTCCCGGTCGACCTTCACGATGACGCCGTCGACGATGTCGCCGTCGTTGAAGTACTTGATCGTCTCGTCGATCGCGGCGAGGAAAGCTTCCTCGTTACCGATGTCGTTGACCGCAACCTGCGGGGTGGTGGCGGTGGTCTCGGTGCTGCTCGTCATGTGGGAAAGGGCTCCGGTACGGACATTGAAGTCGTAGGTACTGCTTACGCCGGGAGCCCGTTTCGCTCTGCAGAAGCCGGACAGCCAAGGAAGCGCCCCACCAATGAACTGGTGATGGCGCCTCGACAACCGAGGGGACATACAACAGATGCGAGCGCAGCCTGCTACGTCTGAGGTGCGCAGGCCCGCAGCGCAACTTGTAGCATACGGGGGCAGCCGGACAGGGTCAATGCGCGAAGGCGCACACCCGGGGCGGATCGCCGCATTTCCGGCAGAAGAAACGTCCCAGGGGGCCACACAGGCCTGCGGGATCGCTTCCGTGACCGCCCCCGGCTGGTTGGACGGAAGAGTACGACGAGGGAGCCCATCATCCAAGAGCCGGAAACGTACGAACCCGAAGGGCCCGAGGGATCCGAACCGGAAGCCACCCGGCGTGACGCCGACGTCGCGGAGAGCGCACGGGCCAACCGGGGCTGGTGGGACCGCAACGCGGACGAGTACCAGATCGAGCACGGCACCTTCCTCGGTGACGACCGCTTCGTGTGGGGCCCGGAGGGCCTGGACGAGGTGGAGGCGGAGCTGCTGGGGCCGCCGGAGGACCTGACGGGCAAGGACGTGCTGGAGATCGGCGCGGGTGCGGCGCAGTGCTCGCGCTGGCTGGCCGCCAAGGGCGCCCGCCCGGTGGCCCTGGACCTCTCGCACCGCCAGCTGCAGCACTCGCTGCGGATCGGCGGATCGTTTCCCCTTGTCTGTGCCGACGCCGGCGCGCTGCCCTTCACGGACGGCTCCTTCGACGTGGCGTGCTCCGCTTACGGTGCGCTGCCGTTCGTGGCCGACCCGCGGCTGGTGCTGCGCGAGGTGCGCCGGGTACTGCGGCCGGGCGGCCGGTTCGTCTTCTCGGTCACGCATCCCATCCGCTGGGCCTTCCCCGACGAGCCGGGCCCCGAGGGCCTGTCGGTGTCCTCCTCCTACTTCGACCGCACGCCCTACGTCGAGCAGGACGAGGAGGGCCGCGCGGTCTACGTGGAGCACCACAGGACGGTCGGCGACCGGGTCCGGGACATCGTGGCCTCGGGCTTCCGGCTGGTGGACCTGGTGGAGCCGGAGTGGCCCTCCTGGAACACCTCGGAGTGGGGCGGCTGGTCCCCCCTGCGCGGGAACCTGATCCCGGGGACGGCGATCTTCGTGTGCGAGCGGGACTGAACCAGCCGTGGCCCGCGGGCGCACGCGCGTACCCCCTCCACCCGTGCCCACGCGTGCCTGTGTACGCGTGGGCACGCGCGCGTAGGAGTCGTCTTCGCCGTCGTACGACACTGGAGGCGTGATCCGTTACGACGCCCTGGACGCGCTGCCCGTGCGCTCCGCGCTGCCCGCCCTGACCGACGCCCTGGAGGGAGACGGCACCGCCGTACTCGTGGCGCCGCCCGGCACCGGCAAGACGACGCTGGTGCCGCTCGTGCTGGCGGGGCTTGTCGGGGGTGGTCCCGCGCGACGGGTCGTGGTAGCCGAGCCGCGGCGGATCGCGGCGCGGGCGGCGGCCCGGCGGATGGCCTGGCTGCTGGGTGAGAAGCCCGGTCAGAGCGTGGGATTCACGGTGCGTGGCGAGCGCGCCGTGGGGCGGCACACGCGCGTGGAGGTCGTGACGACCGGTGTGCTGCTGCAGCGGCTGCAGCGCGACCAGGAGCTGGCCGGCCTCGATGTCGTCGTCCTCGACGAATGCCACGAGCGGCATCTGGACGCCGACACGGTGGCCGCGTTCCTGTGGGACGTACGGCAGGCACTGCGGCCGGAGCTGTGGCTGGTGGCCGCGTCGGCGACCACGGACGCGGAGGGGTGGGCGCGGCTGCTGGGCGGCGCGCCGGTGGTGGAGGCCGCGGGTGTCGCGCATCCCGTGGAGGTGGTGTGGGCTCCTCCGGCGCGCCCGGTACGCCCGCCGCACGGGATGCGCGTCGATCCGGCGCTGCTGGCGCATGTGGCGTCGGTGGTGCGGCGGGCGCTGGCCGAGCGGCACGGGGATGTCCTGTGTTTCCTGCCCGGCGTGGGCGAGATCGCGCGCGTGGGCGGTCAGCTCGGGGATCTCGGTGATGTCGACGTCCTCCAGGTGCACGGGCGGGCGCCGGCCGCCGTTCAGGACGCGGTGCTGGCGCCCGCGGCGCGGCGCCGGGTGGTGCTGGCCACGTCCGTGGCGGAGTCGTCGCTGACGGTGCCCGGGGTGCGGGTGGTGGTGGACGCGGGCCTGGCGCGTGAGCCTCGGGTGGATCACGCGCGCGGGCTGAGCGGTCTGACGACCGTGCGGGCGTCGCGGGCGGCCGGGCGGCAGCGGGCGGGGCGGGCCGGGCGTGAGGCTCCGGGGGCGGTGTACCGGTGCTGGTCCGAGGCCGAGGATGTCCGCCTGCCGGCGTTCCCGGCGCCGGAGATCAAGGTGGCCGACCTGACCGCGTTCGCCCTTCAGGCGGCCTGCTGGGGCGATCCGGACGCGTCGGGGCTGGCGTTGCTCGATCCGCCGCCGGCCGGCGCGATGGCGGCGGCGCGGGATGTCTTGTCGGCCGTGGGAGCGGTGGACTCCGCCGGGCGGGCGACGGAGGTCGGGCGGCGGTTGGCCCGGCTGGGTGTGCATCCTCGGCTGGGGCGCGCGCTGCTGGACACGTCCGGTGAGGGCGCCGAGGTGGTGGCTCTGCTCTCCGAGGAGGTGCCGCGGGACTACGGGGATGATCTTTCCTTTGCGTTGCGGCGTGCCCGGCGTGGGGGTGACGCCTACGCCGGGCGGTGGGCGGCGGAGGTACGGCGGCTCCGGGCCGTCTCGGCGGAGTTTTCCCAGGGGCCCACCCGTCACCGTCGGTCAGAAGCGGCCCTCGAGGCCGGACCAGGTACCGGGGGCGACAAGCTCGACGTCCCCGTCACCGCTCCTGCCGGAGACGACGGGTTCGCCGGGAGTGTCGCCGCCCTCGCCTTTCCGGAGCGGGTGGCCGGGTTCGACGGTGGGTCGTACCTCATGGCGTCCGGGACCCGGGTCGAGGTGGCGGACGTGTCGGCGCTGCGGGGGGCGCCCTGGATCGTGGTCGCCGTTGCCGACCGGCCCGCGGGAAAGGGGCACGCGCGCGTGCGGCTCGGGGCCGCCGTGCCGGAGGACGTGGCGCGCGCCGCGGCCGAGGCTCTCCTGGAGGCCCGGGACGAGGTGCACTGGGCCGACGGGGAGGTCGTGTCCCGGCATGTGGAGCGGCTGGGCGCGATCGAGCTGGCCGTGCGGCCCCTGAAGGATCCCGACCCGGCCCTCGTACGTGCCGCCCTGCTCGACGGCCTGCGGCGGGAAGGGCTCGGGCTGCTGCGCTGGTCGCCGGATGCGGAAGGGCTGCGGCAGCGGCTCGCCTTCCTGCGCGCGCACCTGGGGGAGCCGTGGCCGGACGTGTCGGACGATGTGCTCCACGCGCGTGTGGACGAGTGGCTGGAGCCGGAGCTGAGCAGGGCCCGGCGGCGGGCCGATCTCGCCCGGATCGACGCCGGTCAGGCGCTCACGCGGCTGCTGCCCTGGGCGAGCGGAGATGCCGCACGGCTGGAGGAGCTGGCGCCCGAACGGGTGACCGTGCCGAGTGGGTCCAGGATTCGGATCGACTACCGGGATCCTGAGCGGCCGGTGCTCGCCGTCAAGCTGCAGGAGATGTTCGGGCTGCGGGAGACGCCGGCCGTGGCGGGAGTGCCGGTGCTCGTGCACCTGCTCTCCCCCGCGGGCCGGCCCGCGGCCGTCACGGCCGACCTCGCCTCCTTCTGGGCGGACGGCTACAAGGGCGTACGAGCGGAGCTGCGCGGGCGCTACCCGAAGCATCCCTGGCCCGAGGACCCGGCGACCGCCGAGCCCACGCGGCACACCAACGCGCGGCTCAGGCGCTGACCGGTTCGGGCTCCTCCGTCCGCGAGCGCGCGGGGTCCTGTGGGCGGCGGGCGCGGGCCTCCAGGTGGAGGGAGAGCACGAGGAGCAGGAGGCCGAGCGTCAGGGAGCCCCGGGGGACGTACGAGGTGAGCATCAGCACCAGGGTGCGGTTGTGCTTGACGAGGGCGACCGTGTGCTCGATGTAGTCCTCGCGCATCCTCACGTGCCCGGCGAAGGCGGTGACCTTGGCACGGCCACCGAGCAGAGTCCCTCCGCGCAGTTCCTCCCGGTGGATCTCCTCGCCGTAGACGGGCGCCCCGGTGACCGGTTCGACCCAGAACGCGCGGACGGTGGTGTACCAGCGGGTGGTGCCCGTCCTGGCGACCGACTGGGGGGTGACGCCCTGGACGGGCATGGTCTTGGGCATCGGGACCTTGGTCCAGGGGATGGCCTGTTCGAAGTAGTAGACCTTCAGGCCGCGGAAGGTGCGGGTGCCCTTGTAGTGGATGGGGCTGGTGGTGCGGGTCTGCGCGTCGAAGTACTCGTAGTCCCGTCGCTGGGTCAGGAAGGGCCACTTGAACTCGATGCCGTCCCGCTCGACCGGGTCGCCGTCGACCGTCTCACCGGTCGCGTGGACGGGGTCCTGGCTGTGGGCGTCGAAGATGTAGCGCTCCGGGATGCGGGAGACCATCTCGCCGTCGGGGCCCTGGACGTAGGAGAGGCCGTCCCAGACAACCACCGGCCGCCCCGCGGTCCGCTCGATCCTCTTCGCGGCCTCCACGTCGCCCTTGAGGGTCTGCACGATGGTGACCTCGGAGACCTTTCTCGCGCGCATGGTGCCGTAGTCGAGGAGGGTGGCGTCCTTGGCCTCCAGGACCATGTCCTGGTACTGGTTCGCGGGGATCCTGGCCAGGCGCGGGAAGGCGTACCAGCGCAGCAGCGGGGACAGCGCCGCGCAGAACACGGCGCAGGCGAGCAGGGCCAGGCTTGCCTTGCGGCGCATTCCGGCCTCCCTCCCGGACGGATGCGGCTACGGGTGCGAGGGCACCGTCGTCAGCAGCGGCTTGGGGGACGTCCGGCCCGACGGTGAGCCCGTCGCGCTGATCGTGAGGACCAGGGCGAGCGCGAGGACGAGACCGGTCGCGGCGGCGAGCAGAGCGCGCATGCGGGGCCTCCCGGCGGACGTCGGTGTCCTGACTGGCTCCTGATGGATCGTCAGGTTCGGCACCGTAGCAACGGGCGGTCGAGATGAGAACAGTGGCGCAGGCACGAACGAGGGCGCCCTCCCCGCTGGAGCGGGGAGGGCGCCCTGTCGCCGTGCGTGGCCTCAGGAAGAGGCGGACGGGCTCGGGGACGGGCTCTCCGCCGAGTCGGCGGCGGCCACCGTCAGCTCCACGGTGAGCGTCGCCCCGCCCGTGGTGGTGATCCGGAGCAGGAAGGTGCCGGTGGTGTCGTCCGCGTACAGCTTCGGCAGCGTGAGCAGCCCCTTGTCGCCCGTCTGGAGGGCCGTGAGGGTGCGCAGGGGCTTGCCGTCGGCGCCCTTGAAGTAGGGGCCCTTGTCGTTCTCGGTGGCGTCGGTCGCGGACTTGACCAGGGTGGCGGTGGCCGCGACCTTGTCCGCGACCGCGTCCTTGTACGTCGCCTTCACCTGGACCTGGTCGGCGAACTCGCCGCCCGGAGTGCAGGTCAGCGGCGTGTCGCTGGTGCGGGCCAAGGTGTCGGCGGCGCGCTCGGTGACGGTGGCCGTGTAGTCGACGCCCTTGACCGAACGGCCCACGACGGCCGCGGTGACCTTGAAGTCGCCGGTCTTCTCGCCCGCCTGGAGCGCCGGGGCGAGAGCGACACCCTTGGCGTCCGTGGCGACGGTGGCCACGGTCTCACCGCCGGTGAAGGTGGCGTCGGTGTCCCCGGTGATGGTGAACCTGATCCTGACCTTCCCGACCACCTTCCCGGCCTTGGTCTCCGCACGGGTGCCGATCGGCTCGGTGAAGGCGTCGCCGGCCATCGCGGTGAGCTTGGCCGTGCCCGCGTCCTCCAGGTGGTCCACCGTGTCGGTGTGGGTCGGCGGGGGCGTCGGCGGGACGGGCGGGGTCGGCGGACTCGGCGGGGTGGGGCGGGGGCTCTCGTTGCCGCCGCCGGGCTGGTGCGGCTTCGGGTGCGGCTTGGGCTTCGGCGGGTCGGAGGGCTTCGGCGACCGGCTGGGCGGGGTCCTGTGCTCGCTGTGGTCGCTGTCGTCGCTGCGGTGGGACGGCACGGGGCCGCTGCCGTCGGGCACAGCGTGGGTGCCCTTGCCGTAGTACCGCAGCCAGGTCAGGACGAGGTTCAGGTAGTCCTGCGAGTTGTTGTAGCTGAGGATCGCGCTGTGCAGGTCGGCCTCACGCGAGAGGTCCCAGCCGTTGCGGCAGAGGTAGTGGCCGGCGGCGAGGGCGGCGTCGTAGACGTTGTTGGGGTCCTTCTTGCCGTCGCCGTTGCCGTCGCGGCCCGCCCACGCCCAGGTGGACGGGATGAACTGCATGGGGCCGACGGCCTGGTCGTACTGGCTGTTGCCGTCGTACGCGCCGTGGTCGGTGTCCGGGATCAGCGCGAAGCCGTTGCCGTCGAGCTGCGGGCCGAGGATGCGGCCCAGTGTGGTGCCGTCGGCGTCGACCCGGCCGCCGCGGGCCTGGCCCGACTCGACCTTGCCGATCGCGGCGAGCAGCTGCCAGGGCACGTTGCAGCCCGGCTTGGAGGCGCGCAGTTCGGCCTCGGCCTTCTTGTAGGCGGCGAGGACCGTCGCGGGGATGCCGGCCTCCGCCTCGCCCCGGGAGACAGGGGTGCCGATGTTCGGCGAAGGGCTGGGGTTGGGGCTCTTCAGCGGCGGCAGGTCCGTGTAATAGGGCGAGTTGCCCGTGGCGTCACCGTCGGTGGCCGCGTCGGGTACGGGCGTGGAGGCGCCGGCAGCCGACTGTCTCCCGTGGTCCTCGCCGGTCGCTCCCGGAGCCTGGGACGCGGAGAGAGCCGCGACCGCTGCCGCGGCCACGGCGGTGGTCGCCGCCCCCTTGCGCAGCCGCCTGCCGAAATGCGCCGCCATAGAGTGAAACCCTCCCCTGGACGCCGCTGCGTCCGTCTCCGTCTGTCTGCCTCGCTCTGGTGTGACGGCCGACCCGGTGCTGTGGTTGCCCCTGTTCCGCCTTTACATGTGTGCGACATGCGTTCGACCGTGCGCCCGGCACCACGACGCAGGTGACCCTACGACAACTTGCTTTGCGTGGGCACTGTGCGCGACCGTTTTTCACCGGTTGGCCAACAATCGTCGTCCTGCGACCGCGGGACAGCGGCCCCGCATACTGGACGGGCCCGATCACCGGCCCGGTGCCACGGCCGACGACCGTACGAGGGGGCCCTGTTGCCGTTCACGCTCAGCCATGCGGTGGCCGTGCTGCCCGCGATCCGCCGGGACGGGACCGGCCGGGGCCGGCTGGTGCCGGCGGTGCTCGTCGCCGGCTCCTTCGCGCCCGATCTGACCTTCTACGCCGCGAGTCTCCTGCCGGGCGCCATGGAATTCGGCGCGGTCACCCACTCGTTCACCGGGGTTGCCACGGTGGACGTGCTCATCACCTGGGCGCTGACGGGGCTGTGGCTGTTCGTGCGGGAGCCGTTGGTCGCGCTGCTGCCACGGGCCCGGCAGGGACGGCCGGCCGGTCTGCTGCGCTGCGGTACGCCACGCGCGCGCGTGCGAGGCGTCTCGGTGGTGTGGTGGTACGTCTCCGCGGTGCTGGGCGCGCTGACCCACGTGGTGTGGGACGCGTTCACCCACCACGACCGGTGGGGGACGCGGCTGATTCCGGCCATCGGGCGGGAACGCCCGGCGGGCATGCCGCTGTACATGTGGCTGCAGTACGGCTCGTCCGCGGCGGGTGCCGTGCTGATCGCGGTCGTCCTGGTAGGAGCGCTGCGGCGGGCGCCCGGCGGGGAGCCGGTGGGGGTGCCGGCGCTGTCCGTGCGCGACCGGTGGTGGGCGCTGGTGGTGATCGGCGGCTGTGCGCTGACCGGGGCGGTGCAGCGGGCGGCGGGGTGGTGGGAGCACCGGGGTGCGCCGGCGCGGCCGTGGGAGCTGGTGCCCACCCTGTGCTTCGGGGTGGGCACCGGGGTGGTCCTGGGGCTGCTGCTGTACGCCGTCGGGGTCAGGGTGTGGCGTCCGGGTCCGGTTCCGGTTCCGGACGGCCCTGAGGCCGCCCGGAGTCCCGAGGGGACGGTCGGTGCGGCCCGGGAGCGGCCGGTCTCTCGGTGAGGGACGCGACGAAGACCGTGAGCGTGTGCCGGGGGCGTCGGGATCTCGGGAGCACGGTGAGCGCCAGGGCGAGATAGCCGCGGGCCAGGTCGGCCCACGGGCGCCAGTCCGGGGCGCGGTCCGTGCGGGCGGTCAGGCCGGCGAGTCTGTGCCGGAGGCCGGCGGCGGCCCTGCGTGCGGTCGTGGCCAGGTCGGCCGGGAGACGGGCGGTGCTTGCGTCGGCCGCGAGGGCCGGGACCGGCGAAGCGGGCATGGCCTGCACGGAGGCGGTGTCCGCCCAGACCCTGGTGACTGCCTCGGGCGTCCGGCGGTGAAGCATGCGTATACCCATGCCCGCAGTTTTGCGGCTGCGGGGGGTGGGCGGCGTTTTGGCGGGGGCCACGTGAGTGACGGTCCCTCCGGGGGTTCGGCCGACTTCGCCCCGCCGGGGGCGGTCCGTTGCGCTGGTGGGGCGGGGTGCGGGGGGGCTGGGGGTGCTGGGAGGTGCTTGCGATGCCGGGGTACGGCTGGGCAGCGAGTCCGCTCCGGCCCGGGACCGCGGACTCGACGCCCCTTCCCCGGCGCCGCGGACTCGCCCCCCGCCGAAGCGCCCCAGGCTCAGCGCCCCGTCCGCCGAGGGGCCGCGCAGACTCACGCCCTCTCCCCCGGCACCGCAGGCTCGAAGCCCCCCGCCGAAGCGCCGCAGGCTAGTGGGCTGCCGATTCCCAGTCCGGGCCCACGCCCACGGAGACGTCCAGGGGGGCCCGGAGCTGGACGGCGTTCGCCATTTCGCGGCGAACGATCTCCTCCGCGGCCGCCCGCTCGCCGGGGGCGATCTCCAGGACGATTTCGTCGTGCACCTGCAGGAGCATGCGGGACTTGAGGCCCGCCGTCCGCAGCGCGCTGTCCACCTTGAGCATGGCGAACTTGACGATGTCCGCCGCCGTGCCCTGGATGGGCGCGTTGAGGGCCATGCGCTCGGCCGCCTCGCGGCGCTGGCGGTTGTCGCTGTTGAGATCGGGGAGGTAGCGGCGGCGCCCGAAGAGCGTCGCCGTGTAGCCCGTCGCCCGCGCCTCGTCGACCGCTCGGCGCAGGTAGTCCCGGACCCCGCCGAAGCGCTCGAAGTACGCGTCCATCAGGGCGCGCGCCTCCGCCGCCTCGATGTTCAGCTGCTGGGACAGACCGAACGCCGACAGACCGTACGCGAGGCCGTACGACATCGCCTTGATCTTGCGGCGCATCTCCGCGTCCACCGCGGTGGGCTCGACGCCGAACACCTGGGAGGCGGCCGTGGTGTGCAGGTCCTCACCGGAGGTGAACGCCCGGATCAGACCGTCGTCCTCGGAGAGGTGGGCCATCACGCGCAGCTCGATCTGGCTGTAGTCCGCGGTCATCAGGGACTCGAAGCCCTCGCCGACGACGAAGCCGCGCCGGATCGCCCGTCCCTCGTCCGTGCGGACCGGGATGTTCTGCAGGTTCGGGTCCGTGGAGGACAGGCGGCCGGTCGCGGCCACCGTCTGGTTGAAGGTGGTGTGGATACGGCCGTCGCCCGCGATGGTCTTGATCAGGCCCTCGACGGTGACGCGCAGCTTCGCCTGCTCACGGTGCCGGAGCATGATCACCGGCAGTTCGTTGTCGGTCTGGGTGGCGAGCCAGGCCAGGGCGTCGGCGTCGGTGGTGTAGCCGGTCTTGGTCTTCTTGGTCCTGGGCAGGGCCAGCTCGCCGAAGAGGACCTCCTGGAGCTGCTTGGGCGAGCCCAGGTTGAACTCGTGGCCGGCGGCGGCGTGGGCCTCCTTCACTGCCTGCTGCACGGCACCCGCGAACATCTGCTCCATCGCTTCGAGGTGCGCGCGGTCGGCCGCGATGCCGTGGCGCTCCATGCGGGCGAGCAGGGCGGAGGTGGGCAGCTCCATGTCCCGGAGCAGGTCGGCCGCGCCGACCTCCTGGAGGCGGCCTTCGAAGGCCTCGCCCAGATCGAGGACGGCGCGGGCCTGGATCATCAGCGCCTCGGCCTCGGCGCCGTCGTCCGCACCGAAGGCCAGCTGGCCGTCGGCCGTGGCGGCGGGGGCCAGCTCGCGGTGCAGGTACTCCAGCGACAGCGCGTCCAGGTCGAAGGAGCGGCGGCCCGGCTTGACCAGGTAGGCGGCGAGCGCGGTGTCCATGCGCACACCCTCGACGCTCCAGCCGTGCTCGGCGAAGACGCGCATGGCGCCCTTGGCGTTGTGGAACACCTTGGGGCGGCCGGCGTCGGCCAGCCAGTCCGTGAACGCGTTCTCGTCGGCCTCGTCCAGCTCGGCGGGGTCGAACCAGGCGGCCGCTCCCCCGGCCGCGGCGAGGGCCACCTCGGCGACCGAGCCGGTGCCCAGCGCCCAGGTGCCGACGGTGGCGACGCCCAGGGTCTCGGCGCCGTGCTCGGCCAGCCAGGGGGCCAGCTCGCCGGTGCGCAGGACGGTGCCGTCGAGTTCCACGCCGTCCGTGGCGATCGGGGTGGCCTCGACCTCCTCCGTGCCGGGGTCCACGGCGAAGAGGCGCTCGCGCAGGGACGGGTTGCGGATCTCCAGGGTGTCCAGGATCATCGCGACGGCCTTGCGGTCGTACGGGGCCCGCTCCAGGTCGGCGACCGTCCTCGGCAGCTCGACCTGGCGCTCCAGCTCGGTGAGGACGCGGTTGAGCTTGACCGACTCCAGGTGGTCCCGGAGGTTCTGCCCGGCCTTGCCCTTGACCTCCTCGACACGCTGGACCAGCTCCGCGAACGAGCCGAACTGGTTGATCCACTTCGCGGCGGTCTTCTCGCCGACGCCGGGGATGCCGGGGAGGTTGTCGGACGGGTCGCCGCGCAGGGCCGCGAAGTCCGGGTACTGCGCGGGCGTCAACCCGTACTTCTCGAAGACCTTCTCCGGGGTGAACCGGGTCAGCTCCGAGACGCCCTTCGTCGGGTAGAGCACGGTGGTGTTCTCGGTGACCAGCTGGAAGGAGTCGCGGTCACCGGTGACGATCAGCACCTCGAAGCCCGCGGCTTCGGCCTGGGTGGCGAGCGTGGCGATGACGTCGTCCGCCTCGAAGCCGTCCACGGCGAAGCGGTGCGCGTGCATCGCGTCGAGCAGCTCGCCGATCAGCTCGACCTGGCCCTTGAACTCGTCCGGGGTCTTGGAGCGGTTCGCCTTGTACTCCGTGAACTGCTCGGAGCGCCAGGTCTTGCGGGAGACGTCGAAGGCCACCGCGAAGTGCGTGGGCGCCTCGTCACGCAGGGTGTTGGCCAGCATCGACGCGAAGCCGTAGATCGCGTTCGTCGGCTGGCCCGTCGCGGTCGTGAAGTTCTCCGCGGGCAGCGCGAAGAACGCGCGGTAGGCCAGCGAGTGCCCGTCCATGAGCATCAGCCGGGGACGGGTGCCGCCGGGGGTCTTGTCGGTCTGCTTCGATGCTGTCTCTGCCACGTCCCCGATCCTGCCACGCCCCACTGACAGTCCCGACCGGCCGGTTCCCTCGGGTGTGCGGAGGGTCGTCCTCCGGTCACTCGTGGTGGCGGGGTGGGGCGGGAGGTTCGCGCAAGCACTGCTCCCACACCCGGTCCGCCCACCCGCAACCGTTGTCGGTGGCGCGTGGGAGGATCGTCGGCGTACTTGTCACACGCAGTCGAAGGGGAGCGTGCGATGGCGACGAAGCCGCCCAAGGGTGATCCGGTTCAGGACGCACCGCAGGTCGCGGAGCCGAAGCACGCGGCCGCGGGTCTGCCGGCCATCGGGCACACCCTGCGCATGGCCCAGCAACAGATGGGTGTGCGGCGTACCGCGCTGACCCTGCTGCGCATGAACCAGAAGGACGGCTTCGACTGCCCGGGCTGTGCCTGGCCCGAGCCGGACCACCGGCACAGGGCGGAGTTCTGCGAGAACGGCGCGAAGGCGGTGGCCGAGGAGGCCACGCTGCGCCGGGTCACGCCCGAGTTCTTCGCCGCGCACTCCGTCGCGGACCTGGCCACCAGGAGCGGTTACTGGCTGGGACAGCAGGGGCGGCTCACCCACCCCATGTATCTCCCCGAAGGGGGAGAGCACTACGAGCCGGTGGGCTGGGAGCGCGCCTTCGACATCATCGCCGAGGAGATCGCCGCCCTCGGCTCCCCCGACGAGGCCGTCTTCTACACCTCGGGCCGCACCAGCAACGAGGCGGCGTTCCTGTACCAGCTCTTCGCGCGCGAGCTGGGCACGAACAACCTGCCGGACTGCTCGAACATGTGCCACGAGTCGTCGGGTTCGGCGCTCTCCGAGACCATCGGCGTCGGCAAGGGCAGCGTCCTGCTGGAGGACCTGTACCGGGCCGACCTGATCATCGTCGCCGGACAGAACCCGGGCACGAACCACCCGCGCATGCTGTCCGCGCTGGAGAAGGCCAAGGCGAACGGCGCACGGATCATCAGCGTCAACCCGCTGCCCGAGGCGGGCCTGGAGCGCTTCAAGAACCCGCAGACCGCGAAGGGCATGCTCAAGGGCGCCGCCCTCACCGATCTGTTCCTGCAGATCCGGATCGGCGGCGACCAGGCGCTGTTCCGGCTCCTCAACAGGCTGATCCTGGAGACGGACGGCGCGGTCGACGAGGAGTTCGTGCGCGAACACACCCATGGGTTCGAGGAGTTCGCCGCGACCGCGCGTGCCGCCGACTGGGACGAGACGTTGTCGGCGACCGGACTTTCCCGGGAGCAGATCGAGGAAGCCCTGAGGATGGTGCTCGCCTCGAAGCGCACCATCGTCTGCTGGGCCATGGGGCTCACCCAGCACAAGCACGCGGTGCCGACCATCCGCGAGGTGGTCAACTTCCTGCTGCTGCGCGGCAACATCGGCCGTCCGGGCGCGGGTGTGTGCCCGGTGCGCGGCCATTCCAACGTGCAGGGCGACCGCACGATGGGCATCTTCGAGCGGCCCGCACCGGCCTTTCTGGACGCGCTGGAGAAGGAGTTCGGGTTTGCGCCGCCGCGCGAGCACGGCTTCGACGTCGTCCGGGCCATCCGCGCGCTGCGCGACGGCGAGGCGAAGGTGTTCTTCGCCATGGGCGGCAACTTCGTCTCGGCTTCTCCCGACACGGAGGTGACCGAGGCGGCGATGCGGCGCGCGCGGCTGACCGTGCACGTGTCGACCAAGCTCAACCGCTCGCACGCGGTCACGGGCGCGCGGGCGCTGATCCTGCCCACGCTGGGGCGGACGGAACGCGATCCGCAGAGCAGCGGTGAGCAGTTCGTGACGGTCGAGGACTCCATGGGCATGGTGCACGCCTCGCGTGGCCGTCTCGCGCCGGCGAGCCCGCGGCTGCTGTCCGAGCCGGCGATCGTGTGCCGGATGGCGCGCCGGGTGCTCGGCGAGAACAGCGTCGTGCCGTGGGAGGAGTTCGAGAAGGACTACGCGACCATCCGTGACCGCATCGCGCGCGTGATCCCGGGGTTCGAGGACTTCAACGCGCGCGTGGCCAGGCCCGGCGGTTTCGCGCTGCCGCACGCCCCGCGCGACGAGCGGCGCTTCCCGACCGCCACCGGCAAGGCCAACTTCACCGCGGCGCCCGTGGAGTACCCCGAACTGCCCGAGGGCCGGCTGCTGCTGCAGACGCTGCGCTCGCACGACCAGTACAACACCACGATCTACGGGCTCGACGACCGGTACCGGGGCATCACGGGCGGGCGCCGGGTGGTGCTGGTGCACCCCGAGGACGCGCGGAGGCTCGGGGTCGCCGAGGGGTCGTACGTGGATCTGGTGAGCGAGTGGAAGGACGGGGTGGAGCGGCGGGCGCCCGGTTTCCGGGTGGTGCTCTATCCGACGGCCCGGGGCTGTGCGGCGGCCTACTACCCGGAGACGAACGTGCTCGTCCCGCTGGACGCCACCGCCGACACCAGCAACACCCCCGCCAGCAAGTCCGTCGTCGTACGTCTGGAGGACCACGTCGAGTACCGGGCGGAGGACCGTACCGAGGATCCGGCGGAGGACCGCGCCGAGGACCGGGCGGAGCGCTGTCTGGAACAATCGGCGACCGACTGAGCGTTTGCTCAGCCGACAGACAGGTGTACGACGAACGGAGCCGGCCGATGGGCGAGCAGCAGCAAGTGAAGTTCCCGCAGGAGATCATCGACGAGTACGCGGCGCTCGGTGTGGACCTGCCCGCCCTGTTCTCGGCCGGCCACCTCGGCACGCGGATGGGTGTGCAGATCCTGGAGGCATCACCGGAGAAGGTCGTCGCGACCATGCCGGTGGAGGGCAACACCCAGCCGTACGGCCTGCTGCACGGCGGCGCCTCCGCGGTGCTGGCGGAGACCCTCGGCTCGGTCGGCTCCATGCTGCACGGCGGCAGCACGAAGATCGCGGTCGGCGTGGACCTGAACTGCACCCACCACCGCGGGGTCCGCTCGGGCCTGGTGACCGGCGTGGCCACGCCCGTGCACCGGGGCCGGTCGACGGCGACGTACGAGATCGTGATCAGCGACGAGGAGGGCCGGCGGGTGTGCACCGCCCGGCTGACCTGTCTGCTGCGGGACGTCCAGCCGGGCGACGAGGCGCAGGCCCGGGACACGGGCGCCTGACAGCGTCCCGGCGGGGCCGTCGAGCCCCGCCGGGCATCGGCACGCGGCGCGGCCCGAAGAGCGCCCCTGGAGAGCGCCGGTCACCGGCGCCCAGCGACAGACCGCCCGCTCCGACGCCCAGCGACCGCCGGTCACCGGCGAGTTGATGAACCGTCAGGCCTGCGGCGGCGGACCACACCAGGCAGGAAATCCCGGGTGCCACGGGCCCGCCCGCGACGAAATACGGAAAAGCGCCGAAGTCGCCGAACCTTTCTCCGTTGTAACTCTGCGTAATGCGCGCGCAATACGTTTTCCCGGTTTCCCCCTCGGCCCGTACCGCGCGCGGCACCTCCCGGCGCCCCCGGAAGTCACCTGCGGCAACAGTGTCGTGTAATCACCAAAACCCCGGAGACGCCTGAACTGATCCGGGTGAGTCCTGCGGGTTCTCACATTGTGGACGGGGCGAATCGGCCTGAATTCCTGTTTTCCCCCCACGCTGTACCGCTCTGCATTACCTCGTGTCATAACAAGAGAGTCACAGCCTTGGTCAAGCTCTCCTCCACGTTCCCCACACACGCTTAGAGTCACGGCCAGTCACCGCTCCATCGGGAGTTCGGTACCGGCGCGGCATCCGTCGTCCCCAGAAGGGGACGGCCGTGCCTGCGGAAAGGATCGATTGTGCGACAGCGTTCTCTGGTGATTCTTACCTCCGTGCTGACCACCGGAGCTCTGACTCTCACCGCCTGCGGCTCCCGCGACGACGACAGCAAGGGTGGCGACAGCGGCAACGTGACGGTCACGATCGGCGTCGACGCCCCGCTGACCGGTCAGAACTCCGCGACGGGTCTCGGCATTCAGTACGGTGCCCAGATCGCCGTCGACGACGCCAACAAGAACAAGACCGTCCCCGGCGTCACCTTCAAGATCAAGGCACTGGACGACAAGGCGATCCCCGCCACCGGCCAGCAGAACGCCTCCCAGTTGGTCGCCGACAAGGACGTCCTCGGCGTCGTCGGCCCCCTCAACTCCGGTGTGGCCACCCAGATGCAGCAGACCCTCGCGTCGGCGAACCTGGTGGAGATCTCCCCCTCCAACACCGCGCCCGAGCTGACCCAGGGCAAGAACTGGCAGAACAGCAAGTCCCGCCCGTTCAAGTCCTACTTCCGCACCGCCACCACCGACGCCCTCCAGGGCGCCTTCGCCGCCGACTACGCCCACAACGGCCTCAAGAAGAAGAAGGCCTTCGTCGTCGACGACAAGCAGACCTACGGTGCGGGTCTCTCCAAGATCTTCAAGGAGCAGTTCGCGAAGCAGGGCGGCAAGGTCATCGGCACCGACCACGTCAACACCGGTGACCGCGACTTCTCCACCCTCGTCACCAAGATCAAGAACTCGGGCGCCGACATCCTCTACTACGGCGGCCAGTACGACGAGTCCCAGGTGCTGACCAAGCAGCTCAAGGACGCCGGCGCCAAGATCCCGCTGTTCGGCGGCGACGGCATGTTCACCCCGACCTACATCAAGACCGGAGGCAAGGCCGCCGAGGGCGACCTGGTGACCTCGATCGGCGTCCCGGTCGACACCCTGCCGGCCGCCAAGGAGTTCGTGGCCACCTACAAGGCCAAGAAGTACCCCGGCGACTACGGCACCTACGGCTCGTACGCCTACGACGCCACCACCGCGATCATCAAGGCCGTCGGCCAGGTCGTGAAGGACGGCAAGGTGCCCTCCGACGCCCGCGCCAAGGTCGTCGACGCCGTCCAGAACAGCTCCTTCGACGGCATCTCCGGCAAGATCGCGTTCGACCAGTACGGCGACACCACGAACAAGCAGCTGACCGTCTACCAGGTCACCAAGGGCGAGTGGAAGTCCGTCAAGAGCGGCACCGCCAACCCGAAGTAACCCCCCGAACACCTCGCACCACCAGGGCCGCGCGGCGCAGACCACCGTCACCGCGCGGCCCGACTTCTACCGCCCCCCTTGACTCTCCCCACCACATGGAGGCCATGCGGTGAACACCCTGCCGCAGCAGCTGGCCAACGGGCTGTTCCTCGGCTCGATGTACGGGCTGATCGCCATCGGCTACACGATGGTGTACGGCATCGTCCAGCTCATCAACTTCGCCCACGGCGAGATCTTCATGACCGGAGGCTTCGGCGCTCTCACGGTCTACCTCGCCCTGCCGGACGGCATATCCATGTGGATAGCCCTGCCGGCGATGCTCATCGGCGGTGCCCTGGTCGCCGTGCTCATCGCCGTCGGCGCCGAGCGCTTCGCCTACCGTCCGCTGCGCGGCGCACCACGCCTCGCCCCGTTGATCACCGCGATCGGCCTGTCGCTCGCCCTGCAGCAGGCGGTCTTCAACTGGTACCCCGAGGCCAAGTCGGCCCGGGTCTTCCCGCAGTTGCCGTTCGGCCCGCTGCACCTCGGCTCCGTCACCGTGCAGAGCGGTGATGTCTTCCTGATCATCGCCGCCCCGCTGTGCATGGCGGTCCTCGCCTTCTTCGTCCGTCTCTCCCGCACCGGCCGCGCCATGCAGGCCACCGCCCAGGACCCGGACACCGCCCAGCTGATGGGCATCGACACCAACCGCATCATCGTCGTCGCCTTCGCCATCGGCGGCTTCTTCGCGGCCGTCGCCGGTCTGTCGTACGGACTCAAGTACGGCTCCGTCTCGTACGACATGGGCTTCATCGCCGGTCTGAAGGCGTTCACCGCGGCCGTCCTCGGCGGCATCGGCAACATCTACGGCGCCATGCTCGGCGGCCTCGTCCTCGGCCTGGCCGAGGCCATGGCCACCGCCTACATCGCCGACATCCCCGGCATGCAGCAGCTGGGCGGAGGTGGCTGGGCCGCGGTGTGGGCCTTCGTCCTCCTCATCCTCGTACTCCTGTTCAGGCCACAGGGCCTGTTGGGCGAACGCGTCGCGGACAGGGCGTGAGCAGCATGACCGACACCACCACCAAGTCCCCGGCAGCGACCGGGCGCGGGCCCGTCCCGCTCGGCTCCGCCGTCGCCCGCCTGCTCATCACGGCCGGTGCCGTCGGCACCATCGCCAGCACCTTCCTCAGCTGGACCTGGACGCCCGAGTTCCCCGGCGACCTGACCGTCTACGGCTACCCGGCGGGCCTGCAGGTCCTCGCGCTCGTGGCCGGCGCTCTCTGCCTGCTGTTCGGGCTCACCCTGTGGAACGTGCCGGGACTGCGCCGGCTGAACCCCGCGAACGCCACCTCCCCCGTCCTCCTGGCGGCCCTGTCGGCGTTCGCCGTCTGCTGGTTCACCGGCATCGCCATCGCCGTCGACCTCGGCGGCCTGGTCAACCTCGACCCCGGCGCCTACGTGGCGATGGTGGCCTCCGCGCTTCCCGTCATCGGCGCCCTCGCCCTGCCGCACCCGGCTCCGGGCACCGGCTTCCGCGGTTACCTCGCCAAGCCCCAGCAGCCCCGCCCCGGCAAGCTGTCCCCGCTCGCCGAGCGCGGCGTCATCACCGCCGGCACCGCGATCGCCCTGGTGGCCTTCACCTACGGCATCGGTATCGACAACGACGCGAGCGAGACCTTCATCGGGTTCCTGCTCCTCGTCGTCTTCGGCGCCTGGGCCCTGATCCACACCGGCCTCGTCGACCGCTACGCGACGATCTCCGCTCGGCACAAGGCGTTCGCCTCGACGCTCGCCTTCGTCGCCGCGGTGATCTTCCCGTTCACCCAGAGCGACGACCACAACGCCAACGTCGGCGTGAACATCCTGATCTTCGCCACCGTCGCCCTCGGCCTGAACATCGTCGTCGGCCTCACCGGTCTGCTCGACCTCGGTTACGTCGCGTTCCTCGGCGTCGGCGCCTACGCGGCCGCCCTGGTCTCCGGCTCCGAGTACTCCCGGTTCTCCGGCGTCCAGTTCCCGTTCTGGGCCGCCGCCCTGACCGGCATGGCCGCCTCGCTGGTCTTCGGTGTGCTGATCGGCGCGCCGACCCTGCGGCTGCGCGGCGACTACCTGGCCATCGTGACGCTCGGCTTCGGTGAGATCTTCCGTATCACCGTCAACAACCTGGACGGCGACTCCGGTCCGGACATCACCCGCGGCCCCAACGGCATCACCCAGATCCCGGACCTGGACATCTTCGGGTTCAACCTGGGCGCGGCCCATGACATCGGCGGATTCACGCTCGGCCGGTTCGCCAACTACCTGTTCCTGATGCTCATCGTCACGGCGATCGTCGTGCTCGTCTTCACCCGCGCCGCCGACTCCCGCATCGGCCGCTCCTGGATCGCCATCCGCGAGGACGAGACCGCCGCGACCGCCATGGGCATCAACGGCTTCCGGGTCAAGCTGGTCGCCTTCGCGCTCGGCGCCTCCCTCGCGGGTCTCGCCGGCACCGTGATGGCGCACGTCAACTACAGCGTGAACCCGCAGCCGTACCAGTTCGCCGGCGCCGCCCCGCCCAACTCGGCCTTCCTGCTGGCCGCCGTCGTCCTCGGCGGCATGGGGACCGTCAGCGGTCCGCTGCTCGGCGCGAGCGTCCTGTACCTGGTCCCCGAGAAGCTCCAGTTCCTGCAGAACTACGAGCTGTTCGCCTTCGGTATCGCGCTGATCCTGCTGATGCGCTTCCGGCCGGAGGGCATCATCGCCAACCGCCGCCGCCAGCTGGAGTTCCACGAGACCGGCCAACTCGACGTACCAGAGCAGACGACGCTGACCGACGAACCGGCCGTCAGCAAAGCAGGGGCGTGAAGAATTATGACGACACCTGTACTCGAAGCCCGTGACGTCACGATGCGCTTCGGTGGTCTGACCGCCGTCCGCTCGGTGGACTTCACGGTCAACAGCGGCGAGATCGTCGGCCTGATCGGCCCGAACGGAGCCGGCAAGACCACCTTCTTCAACTGCCTCACCGGTCTGTACGTCCCCACCGAGGGCACGGTCGCGTACCAGGGGCGGGTGCTGCCGCCCAAGCCGCACCTGGTGACGCAGGCGGGCATCGCCCGTACCTTCCAGAACATCCGGCTCTTCGCCAACATGACCGTCCTGGAGAACGTCCTCGTGGGCCGCCACACGCGGACCAAGGAGGGTCTGTGGTCCGCGCTGCTGCGCGGCCCCGGTTTCCGCAAGGCCGAGAAGGAGTCCGAGGCGAAGGCCATGGAACTCCTGGAGTTCGTCGGACTCGCCGCCAAGCGGGACCACCTGGCCCGCAACCTGCCCTACGGCGAGCAGCGCAAGCTGGAGATCGCACGGGCGCTGGCCAGTGAGCCGGGTCTGCTGCTGCTCGACGAGCCGACGGCCGGCATGAACCCGCAGGAGACCCGGACCACCGAGGAACTGGTCTTCGCCATCCGGGACAAGGGCATCGCCGTGCTCGTCATCGAGCACGACATGCGCTTCATCTTCAACCTGTGCGACCGCGTCGCGGTCCTCGTCCAGGGCGAGAAGCTCGTCGAGGGCACCTCCGACGTCGTGCAGGCCGACGAGCGGGTCGTCGCCGCCTACCTGGGCGAGCCCTTCGAGGGCGACCCCGGCGAGGCGGAGGTCGCAGAGGTCGAGGCCGCAGAGGCGGAGGCCGCAGAGGCCGCCGCCGAAGCCGGATCCGCCGAAGCCGAAGCCGAGCCCGCCGGCGCGGAGACCACCGGCGCGGAGAGCACCAGCACCACCAAGGGAGAGGCCCAGTGACCGCACTGCTGGAGGTCGAGGACCTCAGGGTCGCCTACGGCAAGATCGAGGCCGTCAAGGGCATCTCGTTCAGCGTCGAGGCCGGCCAGGTCGTCACCCTCATCGGCACCAACGGCGCCGGCAAGACGACGACCCTGCGCACGCTCTCGGGTCTGCTGAAGCCCGCCTCCGGGAAGATCGTCTTCGACGGCAAGCCGCTCACCGGCGTCCCGGCGCACAAGATCGTCTCTCTCGGACTCGCCCACTCCCCCGAGGGCCGGCACATCTTCCCGCGGCTGACCATCGCCGAGAACCTCCAGCTCGGCGCCTTCCTCCGGAAGGACAAGGAGGGCATCGAGAAGGACATCCAGCGCGCCTACGACCTCTTCCCCATCCTCGGGGAGCGCAGGAAGCAGGCCGCGGGCACCCTCTCGGGCGGTGAGCAGCAGATGCTGGCGATGGGCCGGGCGCTGATGTCCCAGCCCAAGCTGCTGATGCTGGACGAGCCGTCCATGGGCCTGTCGCCGATCATGATGCAGAAGATCATGGCGACGATCGTCGAGCTGAAGTCCCAGGGCACGACGATCCTGCTGGTCGAGCAGAACGCCCAGGCGGCACTCTCGCTCGCCGATCAGGGCCATGTCATGGAGGTCGGCAACATCGTCCTGTCGGGCAGCGGTCAGGACCTGCTGCACGACGAGTCCGTGCGCAAGGCCTATCTCGGCGAGGACTGACCGCCTGATACACGACAGGCCCGCGCCCCCTTCTCCGGGGCGCGGGCCTCTGTCGTACCACTCAGACGACTCAGGCCTTCTTGGCCTTCTTCTCCTCGCTGTCGGCGATGACCGCCTCGGCTACCTGCTGCATCGACAGACGGCGGTCCATGGAGGTCTTCTGGATCCAGCGGAAGGCGGCCGGCTCGGTCAGGCCGTACTCGGTCTGCAGGATGGACTTCGCCCGGTCGACCAGCTTGCGGGTCTCCAGCCGCTGGGTGAGGTCGGCGACCTCCTGCTCCAGCTGCCTCAGCTCGGTGAAGCGGGAGACGGCCATCTCGATGGCCGGGACGACGTCGCTCTTGCTGAACGGCTTCACCAGGTAGGCCATGGCACCGGCGTCCCGGGCCCGCTCCACGAGGTCGCGCTGCGAGAAGGCGGTGAGCATCAGGACCGGCGCGATGGACTCCTCGGCGATCTTCTCGGCCGCGGAGATGCCGTCGAGCTTGGGCATCTTCACGTCCAGGATGACCAGGTCCGGCTTGTGCTCGCGGGCCAGCTCGACGGCCTGCTCACCGTCCCCGGCCTCGCCGACGACGGTGTACCCCTCCTCCTCCAGCATTTCTTTCAGGTCGAGCCGGATCAGGGCCTCGTCCTCGGCGATGACGACACGGGTCGTCAGCGGAGGTACGTGCGACTTGTCGTCGTCGGGCACGTCTACGGGCTGGGGCGACTCGGCGGCCACAGAAGCTCCTCGTTCAGGACAGGGGTACTGCTGACAAGAGCCTACCTAGCTACGGTATGGTGGACGCGCGGAGGGTCAAAGGTAACCTTGGATTCTGCGAGCCCCGGTAGCCCAATTGGCAGTAGGCAACGGATTCAAAACCCGTACAGTGTCGGTTCGAGTCCGACTCGGGGCACTTTTCCTTGGATTCCAAGGTCAGCATTGTCGGGCCCCTCCGGGTGAGGGGCCCTTTCTCATGCTTTCGGGCTGTCGTCCTCGCCGATGTGGTGGACGCGGACCATGTTGGTCGAGCCGGAGACCCCGGGCGGGGAGCCGGCCGTGATCACCACGATGTCGCCCTGCCGGCAGCGGCCGTACTTCAGGAGCAGCTCGTCCACCTGGTCGACCATGGCGTCGGTGGAGTCGACGTGCGGGCCGATGAAGGTCTCCACGCCCCAGCTGAGGCTGAGCTGGGAGCGGGTGGCCGGCTCCGGGGTGAAGGCCAGCACCGGGATCGGCGAGCGGTAGCGGGACAGGCGGCGGGCCGTGTCTCCCGACTGGGTGAACGCCACCAGGAACTTCGCGCCGAGGAAGTCGCCCATCTCGGCGGCGGCCCGGGCGACCGCGCCGCCCTGGGTGCGCGGCTTGTTCTGCTCGGTCAGCGGCGGCAGGCCCTTGGCGAGCATGGTCTCCTCGGCCGCCGCGACGATCTTCGCCATGGTCCGCACGGTCTCGATCGGGTGCTTGCCGACACTGGTCTCGCCGGAGAGCATCACCGCGTCCGCCCCGTCGAGGACCGCGTTGGCCACGTCGGAGGCCTCGGCGCGGGTCGGCCGGGAGTTGTCGATCATCGAGTCCAGCATCTGGGTGGCGACGATGACCGGCTTGGCGTTGCGCTGGGCGAGCTTGGCGGCGCGCTTCTGGACGATCGGGACCTGTTCCAGCGGCATCTCCACGCCCAGGTCGCCGCGCGCGACCATGATGCCGTCGAAGGCGGCCACGATGTCGTCGATGTTCTCGACGGCCTGCGGCTTCTCGACCTTGGCGATCACCGGGAGGCGCCGGCCCTCCTCGTCCATGATGCGGTGGACGTCCTGGACGTCCCTGCCACTGCGGACGAAGGAGAGGGCGATGACGTCGAAGCCGGTGCGCAGCGCCCAGCGCAGGTCGTCCTCGTCCTTCTTCGAGAGGGCGGGGACGGAGACGGCGACGCCGGGGAGGTTCAGGCCCTTGTGGTCGGAGATCACGCCCCCCTCGACCACCCGGGTGCGGACCCGGGGGCCGTCGACGGCGGTCACCTCCAGGCAGACCTTGCCGTCGTCCACGAGGACGCGCTCGCCAGGGCCGACGTCGGCGGCGAGACCGGCGTAGCTGGTGCCGCACCGGTGACGGTCGCCCTCTACGCCCTCCTCCACGGTGATGGTGAAGGTGTCGCCGCGTTCAAGCAGTACCGGCCCCTCGCCGAAGCGGCCGAGCCGGATCTTCGGACCTTGAAGGTCGCCGAGGATTCCGACGCTGCGTCCGGTTTCATCGGCCGCCTTTCGCACCCGCTGATATCGCTCCTCGTGTTCGGCGTGGGTGCCGTGGCTGAGGTTGAAGCGGGCGACGTCCATTCCGGCCTCGACCAGTGCCTTGATCTGGTCGTACGAGTCGGTGGCGGGCCCCAGGGTGCAGACGATCTTTGCTCGGCGCATGAGTCGAGCCTATGCCTTACCCACGGGTAGAGAATTGGCGCCGTATGACCACTCAACACACTCTGGGTAAAGGGACGTTGACAACTGTTGAATTGTGCGACGACTCGCTCCTATGAGCGATTTCCGGCAGGGTCATCAGATCGCAACCTCCAGGACCTGTTGCCGTAGGTCATGCTCAGGTCAGAATCTACGCGCGTCGTTGATCAAGGCCGAGGAGACCGAGACATGCCGTTGAACCGCCGGAAGTTCCTGAAGAAGTCCGCCGCCACCGGGGCGGGAGTGGCGATCGCCGGTGCGGCGGCGGCTCCGGCGGCCGAGGCGGCGGAGCGGACCGGGCCCGGGCACCCCGTGAAGCGGTACTCCCTGACGGTCATGGGCACCACCGACCTGCACGGCCACGTTTTCAACTGGGACTACTACAAGGACGCCGAGTACGCCGACAAGGCCGGCAACGCCATGGGCCTGGCCCGGATCTCGACCCTGGTCGACCAGGTGCGCGAGGAGAAAGGCTGCCGCAACACGCTGCTGCTGGACGCCGGTGACACCATCCAGGGCACCCCGCTGACGTACTACTACGCCAAGGTCGACCCGATCACCGCCAAGGGCGGCCCGGTGCACCCGATGGCGCAGGCGATGAACGCGATCGGGTACGACGCGGCGGCGCTCGGCAACCACGAGTTCAACTACGGCATCGAGACCCTGCGCAGGTTCGAGGACCAGCTGGACTTCCCGCTGCTCGGCGCCAACGCGGTCGACGCCAAGACGCTCAAGCCGGCCTTCCCGCCCTACTTCGTCAAGAAGTTCCACGTGCCCGGTGCCAAGCCGGTCAAGGTCGCCGTGCTCGGCCTGACCAACCCGGGCATCGCCATCTGGGACAAGGCCTATGTGCAGGGCAAGCTGAAGTTCGAGGGCCTGGAGGAACAGGCCGCGAAGTGGGTGCCGAGGCTCAGGTCGCTGGGCGCGGACGTGGTCGTGGTCTCCGCGCACTCGGGTACGTCGGGCACGTCGTCGTACGGTGACCAGGTGCCGTACCTGGAGAACGCGGCCGCCGAGGTGGCCAAGCGGGTGCCGGGCATCGACGCGATCCTGGTCGGCCACGCGCACGTGGAGATCCCCGAGCTGAAGGTCGTCAACGAGCAGACCGGCAGGACCGTCGTGCTCTCCGAGCCGCTGTGCTACGCCGAGCGGCTCACCCTCTTCGACATCGAGCTGGTGTTCAGCAAGGGGAAGTGGGAGGTCGAGTCGGTCTCCGCGTCGCTGCGCAACTCCAACACGGTCGCCGACGACCCGAAGATCACCAAGCTGCTCGAGGACGAGCACCGGAAGGTCGTCGCGTACGTCAACCAGGTCGTGGGCCGGGCGACCGAGACGCTGACCACCGTCGAGGCGCGCTACAAGGACGCCCCGATCATCGACCTGATCACCAAGGTCCAGGAGGACGTGGTCAAGGCGGCGCTCGCGGGCACCGAGTACGCCTCCCTGCCGGTGATCGCGCAGGCCTCGCCGTTCTCCCGGACCTCCGAGATCCCGGCCGGCGACGTGACGATCCGTGACCTGTCGAGCCTGTACGTCTACGACAACACGCTGGTCGCCAAGCTGCTGACGGGCGCTCAGGTGCGCGCCTACCTGGAGTACTCCGCGGAGTACTACGCGCAGACGGCCGCCGACGCCACGGTGGACGTCGAGAAGCTGACCAACGCCGGTGGCCGCCCGGACTACAACTACGACTACGTCTCGGGCCTCTCGTACGACATCGACATCGCCCAGCCGGCCGGGTCACGGATCAAGAACCTGACCTTCGACGGGGCCCCGCTGGACGACACCCGGCAGTTCGTGCTCGCGGTGAACAACTACCGGGCCAACGGCGGCGGTGCGTTCCCGTATGTCGCCACGGCCAAGGAGCTGTGGTCGGAGTCGACGGAGATCCGCACCAGGATCGCGGAGTGGGTCACCGCGAAGGGCGTACTCGACCCCAAGGACTTCGCTTCGGTGGACTGGAAGCTCACCCGGAACGGCACGCCGGTGTTCTAGAGCTGCCGCGGATCGGTCATGACCCCGCTCGTCACCTGCCCTCGACGAGCGGGGTCAGCTGCTTCACCCGCCTGGCCTCCGGCACCCGGGACGGGACCTCCTCGAGCCCGAAGGTGGTGAAGGCCGTTCGGGTCGGCAGCGGATACGGATCCTTTCCGGTGAGCGAGTTGAGGATGGTGGCGCTGCGCCAGGCGGCGAGGCCGAGGTCGGGGGCGCCGACGCCGTGGGTGTGCAGTTCGGCGTTCTGGACGTACACCGAGCCGGTGACCGAGGGGTCGAGGACGAGCCGGAACTCCTCGTCGACACGCAGGCGTTCGCTGCTGTCGCGGCGCAGATAGGGGTCGAGCCCGGCGAGGATGCGGCCGAGGGGGCGTTCGCGGTAGCCGGTGGCGAGGACGACCGCGTCGGTGGTGAGGCGGGAGCGGCTGCCCTGCTGGAGGTGCTCCAGATGGAGTTCGATCTTCGCGGTGGCGATCCGGCCGGCCGTGCGGACCCGGACGCCCGGGGTGAGGACGGCATCGGGCCAGCCGCCGTCCAGGGTCCGCCGGTACAGCTCCTCGTGGATGGCGGCGAGCGTGCCGGCGTCGATGCCCTTGTGCAGCTGCCACTGGGCGGCGACCAGCCGGTCGCGGACCGGCTCGGTGAGGGCGTGGAAGTAGCGGGTGTAGTCGGGTGTGAAGTGCTCCAGGCCGAGCTTGGAGTACTCCATCGGCGCGAACGCCTCGGTACGGCCGATCCAGTGCAGCTTCTCGCGGCCGGCGGGGCGGTGCCGCAGCAGATCGAGGAAGACCTCGGCGCCGGACTGTCCGGAGCCGACGACGGTGACGTGCTCGGCGGCGAGGACGGCGGCGCGGTGGCCGAGGTAGTCGGCGGCGTGGACGACGGGGGCGGAGGGCGTGTCCACCAGGGGCTTGAGGGGGTCGGGCACATAGGGGACGGTGCCGACACCGAGGACGATGTTGCGGGTGTAGGTGCGGCCCAGGGCCTCGGCCTCGCCGTCGGTGTCGAGCTGGGTGAAGTCGACCTCGAACGCGTCCCGTTCCGGGTTCCAGCGGACGGCGTCGACCTGGTGGCGGAAGCGCAGCCCGGGCAGGCTCTGCGCGACCCAGCGGCAGTAGGCGTCGTACTCGGCGCGCTGGATGTGGAAGCGCTCGGCGAAGTAGAAGGGGAAGATCCGCTCGCGGCTCCTGAGGTAGTTCAGGAAGCTCCAGGGGCTGGTGGGGTCGGCGAGGGTCACCAGGTCGGCCAGGTAGGGCACTTGGATGGTGGCGCCGTCGATGAGCAGGCCGGGGTGCCAGTCGAAACCGGGGCGCTGCTCGTAGAAGACTGAGTCGAGTTCGGCGAGCGGGTGGGCGAGGGCGGCGAGCGAGAGGTTGCACGGTCCGATGCCGATACCGACCAGATCGCGGGCGGATGCGGGCTCGTGGCGTGGGGGGATGGTCATGTGGGGGTCGTTCCTTCTGCGAGTTTCAGGAGCTGGGCCAGTTCGTCCGGCCGGGTGTGGGGGTTGAGCAGGGTGGCCTTGAGCCAGAGGCGGCCGTCGAGCCGGGCGCGGCCGAGGACGGCTCGGCCCTCGTGCAGCAGCCTGCGGCGTACGGCGGCCACGGCGTCGTCGCCGGCCTCGGCGGGCCGGAACAGGACCGTGCTGATGACCGGCCGGTCGTACAGCTCGAAGCCCGGGTGCTCCTGGACGAGCGCGGCGAACTCGCGGGCGCGGGCGCACACCTGGTCGACCAGGGCGCCGAGTCCGGTGCGCCCGAGGGTCTTCAGCGTGACCGCGGTCTTGAGGATGTCGGGGCGGCGGCTGGTGCGCAGGGAGCGGCCCAGCAGATCGGGGAGTCCGGCCTCGGTGTCGTCGCCGGCGTTCAGGTAGTCGACGCGCTGGTGGAGTGCGGCCAGTTCACGGGGGCGGGCGACGGCGAGGAGACCCGCGGCGACCGGCTGCCAGCCGAGCTTGTGCAGGTCGAGGGTGACCGTGTGGGCGGCTTCGAGCCCGGCGAGCTTGTCGTGGTGCCGGTCGCTGAAGAGGAGGCCTGCGCCGTAGGCGGCGTCGACGTGCAGACGGGCGCCGTGAGCGGTGCACAGGCCGGCGATCTCGGGCAGCGGGTCGATGAGGCCGGCGTCGGTGGTGCCGGCGGTGGCGGCGACCAGCAGCGGGCCGGGCAGAGCGGTGAGGGTCTCGTGCAGGGCGGCCGGGTCGAGGATGCCGCGCGGCGCCGGCACGACGACCGGGTCGGGCAGGCCGAGCAGCCAGGCGGCGCGCGGCAGGGAGTGGTGGGCGTTGGCACCGCAGACCAGTCGGACGCCGCCGCCGTAGGCCTCGCGGGCGAGCAGCAGGGCGAGCTGGTTGGACTCGGTACCGCCGGTGGTGACCAGTGCGTCGGCGAGACCGGCCGCGTGGGCGAGGGCTCGGGTGACCGCGGCTTCCAGGGCGGAGGCGGCCGGGGCCTGGTCCCACGAGTCCAAGGAGGGGTTCAGGGCACTGGCGGCCAGGTCTGCGGCGGCGGCCACGGCGAGCGGCGGGCAGTGCAGATGGGCCGCGCACAGCGGGTCGGCGGGGTCGGCGGCGCCCTCGGCGAGGACATGCACGAGGGCCCGCAGGGCGTCGGGGTCGCCGTCGTCCGGCAGGACGTCCCCGACGGTGTCGGCGACCCGCGCGGCGACGGCCTCCGGCCCGCCGGCGGGCAGCGGTCCGCCGCGTGCCCGGCCACCGGCCGCGAGAGCGTCGAGGACGGTGCGGAGGAGCGGCCGCAGGGCGGCGGGGCCGTCGGGTCCTGAGGCGAGGGGAGGCGGCGTGCTCATGGGCTTTCCTCCGGGGCGCGGGGACGGGGTTCGGAGGCTTCTGTACGGACGTTTCCGCCCGGGGACTTCCAGCTTGTACGGGAAGAGCGCCGCGCGTCCCGAAAGCCTGGGGATCAGTACCCGAAAGTGGGTACTGCCGTGCGGGGGGAAAGCGTGTGGGGAGGTGCCCGCGCGCGCTAACGTCGGTCGGATGGTTGACGCGTGGATGATCGACGTGCCCGGTGAGCGGGTGCTGGTGCGCGAACTCGGCCCGGCGGACGAGGGGCCGCTGCTCACGCTGTTCGGGGAGTGCGAGGACTGGTTCGTGGCGGCGACGGGGCTGCCGTCGGGACCGGGTGACGTGCAGAGCCTGTTCTACGCGCTGCCGGAGGGCGCGGACCCCGGCGACAAGGTGCTGCTGGTGCTGGAGCGGGACGGGGTGGTGGCGGGCGTGGTGGACGCCGTGCGGAACCATCCGGAGCCCGGGGCGGTGGCGGTGGGACTCTTCCTGCTGGCGCCCTGGGCGCGCGGGCGGGGCCTCGGCCGGGCCCTGGCCGCCTCCCTGCTGGCCCGCGCCGAGGACGCCTCGGTGGTGACGGCCACGGTCCCGCCCGGCTGGCACTCCGGCGAACTCTTCCTGCGCCGGCTGGGTTTCACCCTGGACACCGACGCACCGGCACGGTCCGGCGACGCCGACGGGCGGCCGGGTCCGCGCGCGGCAGGGGTACGGCGCGCGGTGCTCCGCCCCGCGGAAGACCGGCCCGGACAGCGGCCGGCCCTGCGTCCCGCCGAAGGCTAGCCGGGGCTGACTCGGACAGCGGGCGGTACCGCGGGGCGCCGAAGGCCGGCTCGGCGTGGCTTGGCAGCGGCCGTACCGCGAGCCGCCGAAGGCCGGCTCAGGCAGCCGACGGTACCGCGGGGCCGCTGGAGACTGGCTCGGCGTGACTCGGACAGCGGGCCGTACCGCTGCCCGCCGGAGGCCGGGGCGGGGAGCCGTCGGTGGGGCGCCGGAGGCTGGATATAACGGGTGTGCTGATGTGAGGCGGCGCCGGGAGGGCGAGGCTGGTCCTCGGCCACGCGGCGCCGGGAGGGCGAGGCTGGTCCTCGGCCAGGCGGCGCCGGGCGGGCGCGGCTGGCCCTCGGTAGAGGTCAGCCGCAGCCCGGGGCGCGGGAACTACGCCCCGGATACCTCCCCTTCCCGCGTCTTCTCCCCCTGCTCGCCCTGCTGTCCGCGCACGCGGAGGGCGCGGGCGAGGTCGTCGAGGCGGTCTGCGAGGGTGCGGCGCAGCGCCGGGGTGAGGTCGGCGTCACGCAGGCAGGCCTCGCCGAGGCGCAGGTTCTCCGCGTCCACGGCGTGCGCCGGGAAGGCCCAGCGGCCGGCGGCGACGGCGATGGCGGGGCCGCGGCGGCCGGCGACCGCGACGGCGTCCTCGTAGAAGCGCGGCACGTACTCCCGTACCAGCTCGGCCTGTTCGGGCTGCCAGAAGCCCTGCGCGGTGGCCGTGAAGAGATAGTTGGACAGGTCTTCGCCGGTGAACATCGCCGCCCAGGCCGCGCGCTTCGCCTCCGGTTCGGGCAGGGCGGCACGGCAGCGGGCGGCGCCCTCCTGGCCGGTGGCGCTCGGGTCGCGCTCCAGCTCGGCGGCGATGGCGGCCTCGTCGGTGGCGCCGAGCACGGCGAGCCGGCCGAGGATGCGCCAGCGCAGCTCGGGGTCGAGTTCCGGGCCGCCGGGCACCGTGCCGTCGGCGAGCCAGGCGGCGATGGCGTCCGGGTGGGCGGCCACGCCGATCAGATGCCGTACGGCGATCAGGCGCAGGCCCGGGTTGTCGCCGTCCTCGGTGCGCCGCAGCAGGTCACGGCAGAGGGAGGTGAGCGTGGCCAGGGCGGCCGGGCGCTCCGCGGCCGGCAGGTACTGGTCGGCGATCTGCCCGGAGGCGAAGGCGAGGACGCCCTGGGCGACGGCCAGGTCGGTCTCGCGCGGGAGGTGGGCGCGGGCCGTCTCCAGGTAGGCGGCGGGCGCGAGTTCGCCGTCGCGCACCGCGTCCCTGAGGGCGTTCCAGACGACCGCGCGGGTGAGCGGGTCCGGCAGACCGGACAGGCTGCTGCGCAGCGTCTCGAAGGAGCCGTCGTCGAAGCGGACCTTGGCGTAGGTGAGGTCGCCGTCGTTGAGGAGGACGAGGGCGGGCCGTGAGCCCGGGGTGCTCAGGTCGAGGTCGTCGCTGGCGGGGATGTCGGCTTCCACGCGCTTGCGCAGGATCAGGCGGCGTTCGTCGTGGAGGTCGTGGTCGTAGATGCCGATGGTGATGCGGTGCGGGCGGCTGCTGCCGGGCGCGGCGAGGGTGGTGCGCTCCCGCGGGCCGTCCCGGTCCGGTACCGGGTCGGGTGCGGACCCGACGCCGGGGCTGCCCAGGTGCCGGATGGCGAGGTGCACGTCGCCGTTGTCGGCGCTCACCCGGGGGCTGAGGGTGTCGACGCCGGTGGTGCGCAGCCAGCTGTCGGCCCAGCCGGGCACGTCACGGTCGGTGGCCGAGGCGAGGGAGTCGATGAAGTCGGCGAGGGTGGCGTTGCCGAACTTGTGCCGGGCGAAGTGGGCGTTGATGCCGGCGAGGAAGTCCTTCTCGCCGAGCCAGGCGGCCAGCTGGCGCAGCGCGGAGGCGCCCTTGGCGTAGGAGATGCCGTCGAAGTTGAGCAGCGCGGAGGCGGTGTCGTCGACGTTCTCGGGGGCGACCGGGTGGGTGGTGGGCCGCTGGTCGGCGTCGTAGCCCCACGCCTTGCGGGTGACGCCGAACTCGGTCCAGGGGTCGGTGAACCGGGTGGCCTCGGCAGTGGTCTGGTAGCCCATGTACTCGGCGAAGGACTCGTTCAGCCAGATGTCGTCCCACCACTTGAGGGTGACGAGGTCGCCGAACCACATGTGGGCCATCTCGTGCGCGATGACCATGGCGCGGGTCTGCCGCTCGGTGTCGGTGACGGCGGAGCGGTAGACGAAGTCGTCGCGGAAGGTGACCAGACCCGGGTTCTCCATGGCGCCCGCGTTGAACTCGGGGACGAACGCCTGGTCGTAGGAGTCGAAGGGGTACGGCTCGTCGAACTTCTCGTGGTAGCGGTCGAAGCACGCGCGTGTGACGTCGAGGATCTCGTCGGCGTCGGCGTCGAGATACGGCGCGAGGGAGCGGCGGCAGTGGATGCCGAAGGGCAGTCCGCGGTGCTCGGTGCGTACCGAGTGCCAGGGGCCCGCGGCGACGGCGGCGAGGTAGGTGGAGATCAGCGGGGTGGGCGCGGCCTGCCAGACACCGTCGCCGCGCTGCTCGGTGATGCCGTTGGCGAGGACGGTCCAGCCCTCGGGCGCCTTCACGGAGACCTCGAAGACGGCCTTCAGGTCGGGCTGGTCGAAGGCGGCGAAGATGCGCTGGACGTCGTCCATGAACATCTGCGTGTAGACGTACGTCTGGCCGTCGCTCGGGTCGGTGAAGCGGTGCATGCCCTCGCCGGTACGGGAGTAGCGCATGACCGCGTCGACGCGCAGTTCGTGCTCGCCGGCGGTGAGGTTCTTCAGCGGCAGCCGGTCCGCGTGCAGCGTCTCCGGGTCGAGAGGCTGCCCGTCGAGCGTGACTCCGCGCAGCTCGGCGGGCTTCAGCTCGACGAACGTGTCCCCGTCGGACCGTGCGGTGAACCGGATCGCGGTGCGGGAGTCGAAGGTCTCCTCACCGGTGGTGAGGTCCAGTTCGACCGTGTAGCGGTGGACGTCGAGGAACTGTGCTCGGAGCTGCGCCTCATCGCGCGTGAGTACGGACATGCACGCCATGCTGCCCGATGGGACCGACAGCGCACAGGGGCGGACCGGTACACGGCATATATCCGGTCCGCGCCTCCTGCCCCCGGGGAGCCGGGCGGGGCTCAGCGCCCGTTGGTGTCCTCGGCGATGCGCTCGTGGTGGCGGATGACCTCGGCGATGATGAAGTTCAGGAACTTCTCGGCGAAGGCCGGGTCGAGCTTGGCGCTCTCGGCGAGGCTGCGCAGCCGCTCGATCTGCCGGGCCTCGCGCGCCGGGTCGGCGGGCGGCAGCTGGTGCACCGCCTTGAGCCTGCCGACCTGCTGGGTGGCCTTGAAGCGCTCGGCGAGCATGTGGACGACGGCCGCGTCGATGTTGTCGATGCTGTCGCGCAGCCGCTCCAGTTCCTGGCGGATCTCGGGGTCCACGTCACCGCTACCGGTGTTGCTGGTGGTCATGGGCGCCCACCCTATGCGGTCACCGGGCCTCGCCCACGGGGTGTCCGGAGACTGGATCATCGGCGGATCGTCGGGGTCGGGGACGCGGTCGCTCCAGCCGCCGGGGACGCTGCGGCCCTGCTGGGCGCGGAAGCGGACGGGGGCGAGGCCGACGCGGCGGGTGAACAGCCGGGAGAAGTAGGCGGGGTCGTCGTAGCCGACGCGGCGGGCGACGGCCGCGACGGGCAGTTCCGTGGCGGCGAGCAGCTCCTTGGCACGGCCCAGGCGGATGCCGAGGAGGTAGTCCTTGGGGCTGCACCCGGCGGCCCGGCGGACCGCGCCGCGCAGCTCCGCGGTGGTCATCCCGTGCCGGGCGGCGTGGTCGGCGACGCTCATCGGTGCGCAGGCGTCCCGGGCCAGGGCCTCGAGGACGTGCTGGCCGTCGGGGGCGAGGTCGGCGCGGGCGCGGCGCAGGGCGACGAGGAGTTCGTGCACGGCGGCGCCGGTCTCCACCTCCAGCAGGGGGTTGCCGCGGCGGGCGGCGCGGGCGATACGGGCGATGACCGCGCGCGGGGCGGAGGCGTCGGAGAGCGGGACGACGGGCCGCTCCGGTTCGATGTAGCCGAGTTCGGTGTAGGTGGGGGTGGCGGGCCCGGCGAAATCCACGAAGCCCTCGTCCCAGCCGGTGTCGGGATCGGGCGCGTAGTGGTGGGGCACGCCGGGGGTGAGCCACAGCAGGGCGGGCGCGGTGACGGTCGTGCGGCGGCCGTCGGCGCCCCGATACCAGCCGCCGCCCGAGCTGATCACGACGGCCACGTGGTGCCCGAGGGTGCGCGGGCCGACCGTGGGCAGCGCGCCGTGCTGGAGGCCGACGCCGAGACAGACCAGGCCGAGGCGGTGGTGGGCGGGGCCCGGGCTGAAGAACCGCATCCAGGTCTGGTACATCGGCGCTCCTCCCGGCGTCGGCGGCGACGGACTTTTGTCCAAGCAGCGCCGATCTTCGTCCATGGCGCGGCGGCACCGCCAGGGGTGAGGCTGGGACGCATGAGCGCGGCCGGGGGCAGTGGGCCGGCGCAGGAGTGAGGCCGTGGGCGGGAGCGAGGGCGGGGTGGGGTGGGCGCGTGAGTGAGTTCGCGGTGGGTGAGTCGGACTTCCTGCTGGACGGGCGGCCGGTAAGGCTGCTGTCGGGGGCACTGCACTACTTCCGGGTGCACGAGGCGCAGTGGCGGCACCGGCTGGCGATGCTGCGGGCGATGGGCCTGAACTGCGTGGAGACGTACGTTCCGTGGAACCTGCACCAGCCGGGCCCGGGGCGCTACCGGGACGTGCGGGCGGTCAGCCGGTTCCTGGACGCGGTCCGGGAGGCCGGCCTGTGGGCGATCGTGCGGCCGGGCCCCTACATCTGCGCCGAGTGGGAGAACGGCGGACTGCCGGCGTGGCTGACGGGCGAGCTGGGCGCACGCGCGCGTACCCGGGACGAGCGCTACCTGTTCCATGTGCGGAACTGGTTTTGCCATCTGCTGCGCGAGATCGTGCCCCGGCAGATCGACCGCGGCGGCCCGGTGCTCATGGTGCAGGTCGAGAACGAGTACGGCAGCTACGGCAGCGACACCGGCTATCTTGCGGAGCTGGCCGGGCTGCTGCGGGCCGAGGGGGTCACGGTCCCGTTGTTCACCTCGGACGGTCCCGAGGACCACATGCTGACCGGCGGCTCGCTGCCCGGCGTGCTCGCCACGGTGAACTTCGGCTCCCACGCGCGCGTGGCCTTCGGGGCACTGCGCCGTCACCACCCCGAGGGTCCGCTGATGTGCATGGAGTTCTGGTGCGGCTGGTTCGACCACTGGGCCGGTGAGCACGTCGTACGGGACCCCGGTGAGGCCGCCGAGGCGCTGCGGGAGATCCTGGAGTGCGGGGCTTCGGTGAACCTCTACATGGCGCACGGTGGCACGAGCTTCGCGGGCTGGGCGGGAGCCAACCGCGGCGGCGAGCTGCACGAGGGCCCGCTGGAGCCGGACGTGACGTCGTACGACTACGACGCGCCGGTGGACGAGTACGGCCGCCCGACGGAGAAGTTCTGGCGCTTCCGCGAGGTGCTGGCCGGGTACCGCACCGGCCCGCTGCCCGAACCGCCGCCCCAGCCCGCCCCCTTGGTCGCTGCGGCCGAGGCCGCGTTCACCGGATGGGCGCCGCTGGGTGACGTAATGGAGGCGCTGGGCGGTGCGGAGACCGTGGCCCCGACACCGCCGGACTTCGAGGATCTCGGGATCACCCGGGGCCTCGTGCGCTACACGGTGGACGTGCCGGGGCCGCGGCAGCCGTACCCGCTGACCGTGCGCGGGCTGCGGGATCTCGCGACGGTGTACGTGGACGGTGAGCGGGCCGGAGTGCTCACCGAGGAGGAGCCGCGGCTGACGGAGCCGGTCGCCGGCCCCGCGCGCGTGGAGCTGTGGACGGAGTCCCTGGGGAGGGTGAACTACGGGCCCCGCTCCGGCGAGGCGAAGGGCATCACCGGCGGCATCCTGCACGAGCGGCAGTACCTGCACGGGGTACGCGCGCGCGGGCTGGATCTGGACGCCTTCGCCGACGGTGTCGACCCGGTGCCGTTCCGTGCGCTGCCCGAGGAGGGCGCCCCGGGGCTGTACCGGGGCACGCTCACCGTCCGCGGGGCGGGGGACGCCCGGCTCGCGCTGCCCGGCTGGACGCGCGGCTTCGTCTGGATCAACGGTTTCAACCTCGGCCGCTACTGGTCGGCCGGCCCCCAGCGGTTCCTGTACGTGCCGGGGCCGGTGCTGCGGGAGGGCGAGAACGAGCTGTGGCTGCTGGAGTTGCACGGCACCGGACCGGACCTGTCGGCGCCCCGCCTGCTGCCCGTGTGACCGGCCGCCCGCCCGCGTTCGCCGGCCGCGTGCCCCGCCTACAGTGGAGAGGAGTTCCGGCGTCTTTGGGGGTGTGGACGTGGCGAACGGCGGACCCGTCGAGCACGGCTACCCGCATCTGGAAACGGTGCGGGCCGCCGTCACGGCGCTCTACAAGCGGCTGTCCGACGACACCGTCCGGACGTTCTCGACCAGTGTGGCCCCCGCAGACGTGACCTTCTGCGACACCGACGACCTTCATCTGGGCGCGCAGCGCGTGGCCCGCGAGATCGTGCGGCACTTCCGGCTGCCGGATGCCCGGCTGATCGTCGGCTTCCGGGAGATGACGCATGCGGCGAACGTCGAACTGACCGCGGGACCCGAGTACTTCGTGGAACTGAACGACCGCTTCCGCACCCATCGCGGGGACATCGGCGCGGCGCTCGCCCACGAGGTCGCCCACGTCTACCTGCACCGCCTGGACCTGGCCTTCCCCACCACGGCGGAGAACGAGATCCTCACGGACACGGTGACGACCTACCTGGGCGCGGGCTGGCTGCTGCTGGACGCCTTCCGTGAGGACGGGGTCTCGTCCCAGAAGCTGGGCTACCTCACGCCGGAGGAGTTCGGCTACGTCCTGGCCAAGCGGGCGCTGCTCTTCCACGAGGACCCCTCCGTGTGGTTCACCAGCCCGCAGGCCTACACCGCCTACGTCAAGGGCATGGCCCGGGCCCGCCAGGACGAGCAGCAGCCACCGCTGACCGGGGCCGGCTGGGCGGGGCGGCGCCGGTACGCCCACGACCGCCGGCACGCCTCGGGCGTCCCGCCGACGGCCCCCTACGCCTTCACCCCCGATCCCTCCGGCCACCTCCGCGTCTCCTTCCCCTGCCCGACCTGCCACCAGCGGATCAGGGTGCCGGTACGGGGGCGCGTCCGCGCGCGGTGCGGATTGTGCCGGACGGTACTGGAGTGCGACACGTAGGCGCGCGGCACCTCGGGCCTCTCGTTTGGATCATGCCGGGCTCGCCCCCGGCCCTCGCCCGTCCGGTACCCGACTCGGCCGGCCGGAAGGCCCAGGGGGACCGGGGCCCCTGGGCCGGTGGATCAGCCGAGGTGTTCCGCGACCGCCCGCCGAGGGAGCGCCGCACACAACACCCCGCACACCGCGAACGCCCCCACGACCCACGGCATGGCGTCGGCCAGCGCCCCGCTCAGCCCCTCCCCCACGGCCCCGAAGAACACCGTGCCGACCACCGCCGCCCCGAGCGCTCCCCCGAACTGCTGGGCCGTGGAGAAGATCCCGGACGCGCCACCCGCCAACTCCCCCGGTACGGCGGACAGCACCACGTTCACCAGCGGCACCACCAGGAACCCGAGCCCGGCCCCGGCGATCAGCAGCCCCGGCACCAACGGCCACGCCCCCGTGTGCACGGCGGACGCACCGTCGACCACGGCCCACACCCAGCCGAAGCCGCCCGCCATCATCAACGCCCCGGCGCCGAGCACCAGCCGCCCGTACCTGACGGCGAGCCCGTCCGCGGCTGGCGCGGTGAGGAAACCGCCGACCGAGAAGGCGACCGTCACCACTCCGGCCTGCATCGGCGTGTACCCCTCGCCGCTCTGCAGCCAGACCGCGAAGACCAGGAAGAAGCCCTGCATACCGAGGGAGAACAGCAGCTGGACCAGCACACCCACCGAGAACGCCGGGAGCCCGAAGGCGCGCGCCGGCAGCAGCGGCAGCGTCCCGGGCCGGTGCCGCCGGGCCTCGTACACCCCGAGGCCGACCACGGCCACCGTGCCCGCCGCGAGGCACACCCAGCCCCACACCGGCCAGCCGTTCTGCCGCCCCTGCACCAGCGGCAGCACGATCGCGACCAGTCCGCCGGCCAGCACCAGGCTGCCCAGCACGTCCGGCCGGCCCGCCGACCGTTCGTGCGTGGCCGGCACCAGCAGCAGGCCGCCCACGAACGTCGCGACCGCGACCGGCACGTTCACGAGGAAGACCGAACGCCAGCCCCAGCCGAACAGGTCGGCGTCGGTGAGCACCCCGCCGAGCAGCAGCCCGATCGCGGAGGCGAACCCGGCGACGGCGCCGTACATCCCGAAGGCGGCCCCGCGTTCCTTGCCGTGGAAGAGGGTGCGGAACGAGCCGATCACCTGGGGCACCAGCACGCCCGCCACGATGCCCTGGACCGCGCGGGCGGCTGTCAGCTGCCCCGGTGACTGGGCGATTCCGCAGGCCAGACTGGCCAGCCCGAAGCCCACGGTGCCGGTGAGGAAAAGAGGGCGGCGGCCGATGCGGTCGCCGAGGTGGCCGGAGACGATCAGCGCGGCGGCGAAGCCGAGCAGGTAGGCGGAGACGACCCATTGCAGATCGCTCGCGGAGGCGTGCAGGTCCCGGCTGATGGACGGGACCGCCACATTGACGATCGTGCCGTCCAGCAGATCCATCAGCGCCGCGATCATCATCACGACGGCGGCGGCCCAGCGGCGCGGGTGGGGTTCCGCGAGGGACGGCGGGCTTGCGGTGGCGGTCGTGGACATGGGTTCTCCCTCGGCTCGGATTTATTTCGTTCGACCTAACGAAAGACTTGCACCGGCACCGCACCGATGGCAAGTCTTTAGTTCGAGCGAACGAAATATTTGTTAGCCTGGACCCATGACCAAGGGAGACGAGAAGCGGGACGAGGCGGCGCGCGCCGAGGTCCTGGGACAGCTCATGGACGTGGGGCGGGCCCACAGCGCCGTGACGGTGATGTTCCACTCGGCCGTCGCCGCCAAGCAGGGGCTGAACGCGACGGAGGAGAAGACCCTCGACTACCTCCAGCGCAAGGGTCCGCTCACCGCCAAGGACCTCGCCGAGCTGACCGCCCTCGCCCCCGCCTCCGTCACCGGCCTGCTCGACCGGCTGGAGACCAAGGGCTTCGTCCGCAGGGTCAAGCACCCGACGGACAAGCGCCGGGTCGTGGTCGAACTGAACCAGGAGAAGCTCGGCGAGCTGGCAGAGTTCTTCGAGGACTGGGCGCGGGACATCGTCGAGGCCTGCGAGGAGTTCAGCACCCGGGAGCTGGAGACCGTGGTCCGGTTCCTGTCGGTGATGAGCGAGCGGCAGCGCGCGGCAGCGGCCCGCCTCACCGGCTGAACCACCGGGCAGGCGTCTTGGCCGCTAGCCGAGCAAGTGACTGAGCCCGCCCTGCCCATCGGTTCCGTTCCAGAGCACGGCTGCCAGCCAGTAGGGGAACCAGGCCAGTCGCTCCGGCAGGAAGACCGAGGCGATGGGCCAGGCGACGGGCAGTGCGGCGAACAGCACGCAGCCGCACCAGCCGCTCTTGCGGACGGATGCGGACCGCTGTGGCGGACTCGTGGGCATCCGGCGACGGTAAGCGGTGGCCACGGCTCGCGCATGAGTACCCGTACCTACGGTTTCCCGGCAGCCGGCCGTCGGACCGTCCGAACTCCCCTGCGACTACGGCCTTTCGTTTGGGTCATGCCGGATCGGGGAGCGGGGCCTGGCGCCGTGCATCGCAAGGCGGAGGAGGGCGTCATGGCGGAGCCATGGCAACCGACGACAACGCGGCGAGGTGCGGTGCCAGGCCCCGCGAGCCCGGCATGACCCAAACGAGAGGCACTAGGCCCCGTAGACCGCCCCCGGTGGCTCCGCGGCCGTCAGCAGTCCGCGTGCCGCCTCCCCCGCCTCGGCCGGCGTCCACCGCGCTCCCTTGTCGGCGGTGGGGCCGGGCCGCCAGCCCTCCATGACGGTGATCCGGCCGCCCTCCGCCTCGAACACCCGGCCGGTCACGCCCGCGCTGGCGGCCGAGCCGAGCCAGACCACGAGCGGGGAGACGTTCTCCGGTGCCATGGCGTCGAATCCGGCGGCCGGTACCGCCATCGTCTCGGCGAAGGTACGTTCCGTCATGCGCGTGCGCGCGGCGGGGGCGACGGCGTTGACCTGGACGCCGTAGCGGGCCAGTTCGGCCGCGGCGACCAGGGTGAGACCGGCGATCCCGGCCTTGGCCGCGCTGTAGTTGCCCTGCCCGACCGAGCCCAGCAGACCCGCCCCGCTGCTGGTGTGGACGACCCGGGCCACCGGGGTGCGCCCCGCCTTGGCCTCGGCCCGCCAGTGCGCGGCGGCGTGCTTCAGGGGCAGGAAGTGCCCCTTGAGATGGACGCGGATCACGGCGTCCCAGTCGCGCTCGTCGAGGTTGACCAGCATCCGGTCGCGCAGGAAGCCGGCGTTGCTGACGAGGGTGTCGAGCCGGCCGTACGTCTGCACGGCGGCCCGGATCAGGGACGCGGCACCCGCACCGGCGGCTATGTCACCGCCGTGCGCGACCGCCTCCCCGCCCGCGGCCCGGATCTCCGCCACGACGGCGTCCGCCGGGTTCTCCGCGCCCGGCGCGCCGTCCAGTCCGACACCGAGATCGTTGACGACGACCCGTGCCCCCTCGGCCGCGAAGGCGAGGGCATGGGCACGGCCGAGCCCGCGGCCGGCCCCGGTGACGACGACGACCCGGCCGTCACAGATTCCGCTCATCCCATCCCTCCTCGTGACTGGTTGAGGCACCCGGCCATTCCCGGTCGGCGGTCCCGGCACGCTGGTCCTCGTCGGGGGAGGCACCCGGCGATTCCCGGTCGGGGATCGCGGCAGGCTCAAGGCCCGCGCCGCTGGAGGAACCCGGAAGATCCGGGCCGGCGCCCGCGCCACACCCAGGGCCGTCAGCGGTGAAGGCACCCGGAACATCCCGGTCGGCCGTCGCGGCACAGCGAATACCCTCGCCCGCGGCAGCCGCGTCCGGGCACGCCGCAGCCGCGTCCGGGCGGTCCGTCGGCATGTCCCCGCCGGCTGTCGCGGCGTCCAGGAACGCCGGCCGCTCCCCGCCCCCGTGCACCTGCAGACTCGCCCCGCTGATGTAGCCGGCCGCGTCGGAGGCGAGGAAGACGGCGGCGGCGCCGATGTCGGCGGGGGCCGCCAGCCGGCCGAGCGGGACGGTGCGGGAGACGGCGGCGAGGCCGTCGGGACCGCCGTAGTGCAGGCGAGCCTGTTCGGTGCGGACCATGCCGGCCACCAGCGTGTTGACGCGGACCTCCGGCCCCCATTCCACGGCCATGGAGGCGGCCAGGTTCGCGAGGCCCGCCTTGGCCGCGCCGTAGGCGGCCGAACCGGGCGAGGGACGGCCGCCGCTGACGCTGCCGACCATCACGATCGAGCCGTGGCTGCGCCGCAGGTGCTCGTACGCGGCGAGGGACGCGGTCAGCGGCGCGATCAGATTCAACTCGACGACCTTCGCGTGCTGTTCGGGCCCGGCGTCGGCCAGCAGCCGGTACGGCGTGCCGCCGGCGTTGTTGACGAGCACGTCGAGGCGGGGCAGGGCGGCGAAGAAAGCGCGGACGGCGGACGGGTCACGCAGGTCGAGCGGGGTGAACTCGGCGCCCTCCAGTGGCTGTTCGGGGGGTCTGCGGGCGCAGGTCAGAACCCGGGCGCCGGCCTCGGCGAAGGCCCGCGCGATCCCGGCGCCGACCCCCCGGGTGCCGCCGGTGACGACGACGGTCCGGCCGTACAGGGAGTTGTCCACAGGGTGCGCCGTCGAGTTGTCCACAGGCTCTCCCGCTCGTCTTCGCCGACTGCTAGCTTCGAAGCGTCACACCTAACAAATGTTTGGTGGAAAGGCGTTGAGTGCGAAGGTAGCTGATGCGTCCATGGGTGTCTCCACCTCGTCCCCGGAAAAGGGGATTTCGCTCGTCACGATCGACTTCCCGCCGGTGAACGCGCTGCCGGTGGCCGGATGGTTCGCGCTGGCCGAGGCCGTGCGGGCGGCGGGCCGCGCACCGGAGGTCCGGTGCGTGGTGCTGGCCGCCGAGGGGCGCGGGTTCAACGCGGGCGTGGACATCAAGGAGATACAGGCGGACGGCCGACGGGCACTGATCGGCGCCAACCAGGGCTGTGCCGAGGCGTTCGCCGCGGTCTACGAGTGCGCGACGCCCGTCGTCGCGGCGGTGCAGGGTTTCTGTCTGGGCGGCGGGATAGGCCTGGTGGGCAACGCGGACGCGGTGGTGGCGAGCGAGGACGCGACCTTCGGGCTGCCCGAGCTGGACCGGGGCGCGCTAGGTGCCGCGACCCATCTGGCGCGGCTGGTCCCGCAGCACCTGATGCGGGTCCTGTACTACACGGGGCGCACGGTGAGCGCCGCCGAGCTGCACCGGCACGGCTCGGTCTGGCGCGTGGTGCCGCGCACGGGTCTGCGGGCGGCGGCGCTGGAGCTGGCCCGGGAGATCGCCGCGAAGGACGGGCGGCTGCTCCGCATGGCCAAGGCCGCCATCAACGGGATCGATCCGGTCGACGTGCGCCGTAGTTACCGCTTCGAGCAGGGCTTCACGTTCGAGGCCGATCTCGGCGGGCTGGCCGGCCGGGTCCGCGACACGTTCGGGAAGGAGGGGGCGTAGGTGGGCGACAAGACGATGACCGCCGACGAGGTGGTCGCACGGCTGGAGAGCGGCATGACGCTCGGCGTCGGCGGCTGGGGGTCCCGCCGCAAGCCCATGGCTCTGGTCCGGGCACTGCTGCGCTCGGGGATCGGTGACCTCACGGTCGTCTCGTGCGGCGGCCCGGACGTCGGCATGCTGGCCGCGGCCGGCCGGATCCGCAAGCTGGTGACGGCCTTCGTCACGCTCGACTCGATCCCGCTGGAACCGCACTACCGGGCGGCGCGCGAGCGCGGCGGCCTCGAGCTGGCGGAGGTCGACGAGGGCATGTTCCTGTGGGGCCTGCAGGCGGCGGCGCACCGGCTGCCCTTCCTGCCGGTGCGGGCCGGGGTCGGCTCGGACGTCATGCGGGTCAACCCGGACCTCAGGACGGTGACGTCGCCGTACGCGGACGGGGAGACGTTCGTGGCCATGCCGGCCCTGCGGATGGACGCGGCCCTGGTGCACGTCAACCGTGCCGACCGGCTGGGCAACGGCCAGTGTCTGGGCCCGGACCCGTACTTCGACGACCTGTTCTGCGCGGCGGCGGACGCGGCCTATGTCTCCTGTGAACGGATCGTGGACACGGCCGAGTTGTCCAAGGAGGCGGCCCCGCAGTCGCTGCTCCTCAAGCGGCTCGCCGTGACCGGTGTGGTGGAGGCCCCGAACGGCGCGCACTTCACGTCCTGCGCGCCGGACCACGGCAGGGACGAGGAGTTCCAGCGGTTCTACGCGTCCACGCCGTGGCCGGAGTTCGCCGAGCGGTTTCTCGGCCGGGACGAGGGCGCGTACCAGGCGGCGGTACGGGACTGGCGGAAGGAGCAGGGGCGATGAGCGTCACCCGGGCCGAGTACTGCGTCGTCGCCTGCGCCGAGGCCTGGCGGGGTGCCGGCGAGGTCCTGGCGAGCCCGATGGGCCTGATCCCCTCACTGGGCGCGCGGCTGGCCCGGCTCACCTTCGCGCCGGACCTGCTGCTGACCGACGGCGAGGCACTGCTGGTCCGCCCGGACGGGACGCCCGAGGGCTGGCTGCCGTACCGGCAGCATCTGGCGCTGGTGGCGGGCGGGCGCCGGCACGTGATGATGGGCGCGAGCCAGATCGACCGGTACGGCAACCAGAACATCTCCTGCGTCGGCGACTGGGCGCGGCCTCGCCGGCAGCTGCTCGGGGTGCGCGGGGCCCCCCTCAACACGCTGAACAATCCGACGAGTTACTGGGTCCCCAGGCACTCGCGGCGGGTGTTCGTGGAGCGGGTGGACATGGTGTGCGGGGTGGGGTACGACCGAGCGGCGGGACTTGGCGGCGCGGCCCGCTTCCACCACATCGTCCGGGTCGTCTCCGACCTCGGCGTGTTCGACTTCGCGACGCCGGACCGCTCGATGCGGGCGGCCTCGCTGCATCCGGGGGTGAGCGTGGCGCAGGTGCGGGAGGCTACGGGGTTCGCGCTCGACCTGCCGGACGAGGTGCCGTACACCCGGGATCCCGAGGCCGAGGAGCTGCGGCTGATCCGTGAGGTGCTGGACCCGGGCGGGACACGCGCGCGCGAAGTGCCGGAGGGGGTGACGGGCTGATGGAGACCGCGCTCACCCGGCTGGTCGGGGTCCGCCATCCGCTCGTGCAGACCGGGATGGGCTGGGTGGCCGGGCCGCGCCTGGTCTCGGCGGCGGCGAACGCGGGCGCCCTCGGCATCCTGGCCTCCGCGACGATGACGCTCGACCAGCTGCGCGACGCGATCCGGGAGGTCCGTTCCCGTACCGACGCGCCGTTCGGGGTGAATCTCCGGGCCGACGCGGGCGATGCGGACGAACGGGTGCGGATCATGCTGGAGGAGGGTGTCCGGGTGGCCTCCTTCGCGCTGGCTCCCTCGCGCGAGCTGATCACCCGGTGCAAGGAGGCGGGTGTGGTGGTCATCCCGTCCGTGGGGGCGCGGCGGCACGCCGAGAAGGTGGCGGCGTGGGGCGCGGACGCGGTGATCGTGCAGGGTGGTGAGGGCGGCGGGCACACCGGCGAGGTGGCGACGACCGTACTGCTGCCGCAGGTGGTGGACGCGGTGCGGATACCGGTGGTGGCGGCGGGCGGCTTCTTCGACGGGCGGGGGCTGGTGGCGGCGCTGGCGTACGGGGCGGCCGGGATGGCGATGGGTACGCGGTTCCTGCTCACCTCCGACTCGCCGGTGCCGGACGGGGTGAAGGCCAGGTATCTGTGCGCGACGGTCCGGGACGTCACGGTGACCCGGGCGGTGGACGGCCTGCCGCACCGGATGCTGCGCACGGAGCTGGTGGACGCGCTGGAGCGGTCGGGCCGCATACGGTCCTTCGGCCGCGCGGTCCGGGAAGCGGCCGGTTTCCGGCGGCTGTCGGGGCTCACCCGGCGGCAGCTGGTCCGCGACGGTCTCGCGCTCAAGCACGGCAGGGAGCTGTCCTGGGGCCAGGTGCTGCTGGCCGCGAACACGCCGATGCTGCTCAGGTCGGCGATGGTGGACGGGCGGACGGACCTCGGGGTGATGGCGGCCGGGCAGGTCGCCGGGGTGATCGACGATCTGCCGTCGTGCGCGGAGCTGGTGGAGCGGATCGTGCGGGAGGCGGAGGAGGTGCTGGCGGCACTGAGAGGACTCAGAGCCGCTCGATGATCGTCACGTTGGCCTGGCCGCCACCCTCGCACATGGTCTGGAGGCCGTAGCGGCCGCCGGTGCGCTCCAGTTCGTGCAGCAATGTCGTCATCAGCCGGACGCCGGTGGCGCCGAGCGGGTGGCCCAGGGCGATCGCGCCGCCGTTGACGTTGACCTTGTCGGGGTCGGCGCCGGTCTCCTTCAGCCAGGCGAGGACGACCGGCGCGAAGGCCTCGTTGATCTCCACGAGGTCGAGGGCGTCGATGGTCAGACCGGTCTTGCGCAGGGCGTGTTCGGTCGCCGGGATGGGGGCGGAGAGCATGCGGATGGGGTCCTCACCGCGCACGGAGAGGTGGTGGACGCGGGCGCGCGGGCGCAGCCCGTGGTCCCGTACCGCCCGCTCCGAGGCGAGCAGCATGGCGGCGGCCCCGTCGGAGACCTGGGAGGAGCAGGCGGCCGTGACGGTGCCGCCGTCGAGGACGGGGCGCAGGGCGGCCATCTTCTCCGGGGAGGTGTCCCGGCGCGGGCCTTCGTCCACGGTGACCTCGCCGTAGGGGACGGTCTCGCGTACGAAGCGGCCGGTGTCGATCGCCCAGATCGCGCGCCGGTGCGAGCGCAGGGCGAACTCCTCCTGGTCCTCCCGGTTGATGGCCCACCGGGCGGCGATCATCTCGGCGCCGGCGAACTGGCTGACGGGCTGGTCGCCGTAGCGGGCGCGCCAGCCGGCGCTGCCGAGGAAGGGGCCGTCGGTCAGGCCGAGGGGGGCGGCGGCCTGCCGGGCGGCGAAGGCGATGGGGATCTGCGACATGTTCTGCACCCCGCCCGCGATCACCAGATCCTGGGTGCCGGAGAGCACGGCCTGCGCGGCGAAGTGCACGGCCTGCTGCGAGGAACCGCACTGCCGGTCGACGGTCACGCCCGGCACCTCCTCGGGCAGTCCGGCGGCCAGCCAGCAGGTGCGGGCGATGTCCCCGGCCTGCGGCCCCACCGTGTCCAGACAGCCGAGCACCACGTCGTCCACGGCGGCCGGGTCGATCCGGGCCCGCTCCACCAGCGCGGTGAGCACATGTGCGCCCAGGTCGGCCGGGTGGACCGCGCCGAGCCCTCCCCCGCGCCGCCCGACGGGCGTACGGACCGCTTCGACTATGTAGGCCTCGGCCATGGGGACTCCCTCGGCTGTTACGGGTGTTGTTCGCGTACGGCGATCCCGTCCAGCACCATGGACAGGTACTGGCGGGCGATCTCCTCGGGGCTGTGCTGTCCGCCCGGCCGGTACCAGGAGGCGGCGACCCACACGGTGTCGCGCACGAACCGGTAGGTGAGCCGCACGTCCAGGTCGGCGCGGAAGACCCGTTCGGCCACGCCGCGTTCCAGCGTGGACAGCCATGCCTTCTCGAACCGGCGCTGGGACTCGGCGAGGAACGCGAACCGGTCCTGGTCGACGAGCTGCCTGCTCTCCTTCTGGTAGATCGCGACTGCGGCGCGGTGCCGGTCGATCTCCCGGAAGGACTCGGTGACCAGGGCCTCAAGCATCTCGCGGGGGCCGAGTTCGGAGGCGAGGACGGTGTCGTAGCCGTCCCACAGCTCGTCGAGGAAGGTCCGCAGGATCTCCTCGAGCATCGACTCCTTGGAGTCGAAGTGGTAATAGAGGCTGCCCGCGAGCATCCCGGCGTGGTCGGCGATCTTGCGGACGGTGGTGGCGTTGTAGCCGTGCTCGGCGAAGACCTCGGCAGCGGTGCTGAGGAGTTCGCCGCGCCGGACCGCTGCCGCGGTCACCTGGGGCTTCTTCTTGGTCGACACGCACCCATTGTGGTCTGCCCCGGTCGTCAGGGATGCCGGCTGCTGACGGCGACGACCTCGCCGGTCATGTACGAGGAGTAGCCGGACGCCAGGAACACGATCACGTTGGCCACCTCCCAGGGCTCCGCGTACCGCCCGAAGGCCTCCCGCGCGGTGAGTTCCCCGAGCAGTTCGGCGGAGGTGACCTTCACCAGGTGCGGGTGCATGGCGAGGCTGGGCGCGACCGCGTTGACCCGCACGCCGTACGCGGCGGCCTCGATCGCCGCGCATCGGGTCAGCGCCATCACCCCGGCCTTGGCGGCGGCGTAATGTGCCTGACCGGCCTGGGCGCGCCAGCCGATGACGGAGGCGTTGTTGACGATCACCCCGCTGCCGGTCTCCCGCATGGCGCGCAGGGCCGCACGCGTGCACCGGAAGGTGCCGTTGAGGGTGACGTCCAGGACGCGGGTCCACTGCTCGTCGGTCATGTCGACGAGCGCCGAAGTGCCGCCGAGACCCGCGTTGTTGACGACGACGTCCAGCCGTCCGTGCTCGGCCACGGCCGCGTCGAACAGCGCCCGCACCTGCGCTTCGTCGGTGACGTCGCACGGCACGGCGGCCACCGCGCCCGGAAACTCCCGGGCCAGTTCGGCTTCGTGCTCCTTCAGCCGGCGTGCGTGGGCGTCGCTGATGACCACCCGCGCGCCCTCCTCCAGGAACCGGCGCGCGGTCGCTGCGCCGATACCGGCACCGGCCGCGGCGGTGAGGACGGCGGTGCGTCCCCGCAGAAGTCCGTGCCCGGGTACGTAAGCCGGGCTCTCGACGCCTGTCATAGGGCCACGCTAACCTACCAAACACTTGTTAGGGAAGGACGGTGACGGCGATCGTGGACCTGACCCACTCCGCGGCCGACGAGGACTTCCGCGCCGAGGCCCGGACCTGGCTGGAGGCGCACGTGCCGCGCACACCGCTGCCGTCCCTGGAGACGGCGGAGGGCTTCGCCGCACACCGCGCGTGGGAGGCCGAACTGGCCGCCGGCCGCTGGTCGGTGGTGTCGTGGCCGCAGAGGTACGGCGGCCGGGACGCCGGGCTGCTGCGGTGGCTGGTCTTCGAGGAGGAGTACTGGGCGGCGGACGCGCCGGGCCGGGTCGGCCAGAACGGCATCGGTCTGCTCGCGCCGGCGCTCTTCGACCACGGCACCGAGGAGCAACGCGCGCGCGTGCTCCCGCCGATGGCCTCCGGCGAGGTGATCTGGGCGCAGGCCTGGTCGGAGCCGGACGCGGGCTCGGACCTGGCCTCGCTCACCTCCAGGGCGGTACGGACGGACGGCGGCTGGCGGGTGAGCGGACAGAAGACGTGGTCCTCGCGGGCGGCCTTCGCGGACCGGGCCTTCGGGCTGTTCCGCAGCGACCCCGTGGCGGGGAGACCGCACCAGGGGCTCACGTATCTGATGTTCGACCTGCGGGCACCCGGCGTCACCGTCCGCCCGATCGGCCGCCTCGACGGGAAACCGGCCTTCGCGGAGCTGTTCCTGGACGAGGTGTTCGTGCCGGACGAGGACGTGATCGGCGAGCCCGGGCAGGGCTGGCGGATCGCGATGTCCACGGCGGGCAACGAACGCGGGCTGACCCTGCGCTCCCCGGGCCGCTTCCTCGCCTCCGCCGCCCGCCTGGAGCGGCTGTGGGGGGCGCGGGGCCGTCCGGAGCACGCCCGAGCCCGGGTGGCCGACGCCCTGATCGACGCCCACGCCTACCAGCTGTTCACCTACGCGGCCGCCTCCCGCTTCCTCGACGGCGCCCGGCTCGGCCCGGAGTCCAGCATGAACAAGGTGTTCTGGTCCGAACTGGACCTGGCGCTGCACGAGACGGCGCTCGACCTGCTGGGAGCGGAGGGCGAGTCGGCGGATTCCCCCTGGTCCGAGGGGTATGTCTTCGCGCTGGCCGGTCCGATCTACGCGGGGACGAACGAGATCCAGCGGGACATCATCGCCGAGCGGTTGCTCGGTCTGCCGAAGGGACGCCGCTGATGCGCTTCCTCCTCGACGCCGAGCAGCGCGCCTTCGCCGGCTCGCTGCACGCGATGCTGACGGCCGCGGGCACTGCGGCGGTGGTCCGGGACTGGAGCCGCGGCGACCACGCGAGCGGGCGCGCGCTGTGGTCACGGATCGCGGAGGCGGGGGTGTTCGGACTCGCGGTGCCGCAGGAGTACGGGGGGATGGGGCCCCGTCCGGTGGAGCTGGCCGTGGCCTTCGTCGAGTTGGGACGCCACGCGGTACCGGGCCCGCTGGTGGAGACGGTCGCGGCGGCCGTGCTCCTGGGCAAACCCCCGCTGGCCGAGCGCTTCCTGCCCGGACTCGCGGCCGGCACCGACATCGCGACCGTGGCGGCGCCCCTCGGACACGCCCTCGACGCCGACGCCGCCTCCCTCCACCTGCTCCCGGCGCCCGAGGGCCTGTACCTGTCGGCAGCGGCCCCGGGCCCCGTGCGCCACTCCCTGGATCCCGCCCGCCGTCTGGTCCGGCTCACCCCGGGCGGTGAACTCCTCACCCCCGCCCCGTCCCTCACCCCCGCGCTCACCTGGACCCGGCTGGCCACCGCCGCCCAGGCCCTCGGCGTCGGACTCGCGCTCCTCGACCGGACCGTCGCCCACGTCGGTCAGCGCACCCAGTTCGGTGTCCCCATCGGCTCCTTCCAGGCGGTCAAGCACCGCCTGGCCGACGCGAAGACCGCCCTGGAGTTCGCCCGCCCCCTGCTCTTCGGGGCGGCCCTGTCGTTGCGCCCGGCGGACGTGGCCGCCGCCAAGCTCAAGGCCTGCGAGGCGGCGTACAGCACCGCCCGTGCGGCGCTGCAGCTGCACGGCGCGATCGGGTACACGGCGGAGTACGACCTCTCCCTGTGGCTGGCCAAGGCCCGCGCGCTGCGCACGGCGTGGGGCACACCCGAGGAATGCCGGGACCTGTTCCTCGCGGCGGCCCTCAGACCTGGCTGACCCCTGCGACCCCCGCGGCCCGTGCCGCCGTCAGCCAGCTGGGGAACTCGCCGACGAGACGGTCGTACAGCTCGGCGTCGGTGACCCGCCGCGGGTCCCGGCCGGCGTGGAAGAAGCCGGCGTTGTCCACGATCCGCTTGCCGGGCACCGCCAGCTCGTCCAGTCTGCGCAGGAACTCGAACTGCCGGCTGCCCGGGTCGCCGAAGCCGACGAACTGCCAGAACAGCGGGAGTTTCGCCGCCTTGCACAGGTAGCGTTCGGCGGCGAGCTTGTTGATCGGGCCGCCGTCGGTCTGGAAGACGACCAGGGCGGGGTCGGTGGCGCCGCTGTCGAGGTAGTGGTCGATGACGGCGTCCATCGCCACGTGGTAGCTGGTCCTGCCCATGTGCCCGAGCCCGGCCGCGATCCGCCCGATGCGGCCCTCGTGACTGTCGAGGGCGATGTCGGTGACCGCGTCGACGTCGGTGGAGAAGAACACCACCGGCACCCGCCCGTCGTCGTCCAGGTGCGCCGACAGGCCCAGCACCCGGTCGGCGAGGGCCTGCACGCTGCCGTCGTCGTAGTACGGCTTCATCGAACCGGAGTAGTCGAGCACGAGGTAGACGGCGGCCCGGAGCCCCTCCAGGCCGTGCTTGCGCAGGGACACCCCGGCCGAGCGGTAGGCGCCGACGAGCGCGGGTGCGGTCTCCTCCACCTTGCGCAGACTGATCGCCGCCATGGTCCCCCCTTGGCTGTCCAGGCGCCGAGCCTACGTGATCAGGAACCCGCCGGGCGCCGCTGCCGCATCGGTCGGATACCTTGTTCGCCGCCGCCCCCACCGGCTCATCCCGTCCTTTCTTCCTTCGAGGAGCCGCCAAGCTCGACGGGCTGGGCACGCTGGGCCAGTTCGTGTACTACGACGCGATGGTCTTCCACGGGTCCGGCACCGGCCCGAACGGTTTCCACGGCCTGCGCGAGCGCGCTCTGCGGGAGGCCGACACCCCGTCCGACGGCGGCAGCGAGAAGAACTACCTCGACGTCTTCCTGGACATCCGCCGCACGGCCATGAAGAGCAAGAAGGCCGGCCTCGACACGTCCCGCATCGACACGGCCCAGCGCGTGTTCCTCAACGACGGCAACCTGGACCTGCACACGCCGCTGCAGTGGCGGGTGTACGGGGAGACGTACCAGGTGCCGTGACCGGCCGGCCGGCGGACATGCAACGACGCCTGCCCAAGCGTCCGGTCGGGGACAGGGTGGGCAGGCGCCGTCTGGTGTTCCGTACGCCTTTGTACGGGACGTCTGTGGGTGAGCCGTCAGACCGCCAGGGCGCGGTCCGTCGGGCGGATCGGGGCCGGCAGGTCGCTGACTCCGGTCAGGTGGCGGTCGACCCCGCGGGCGGCCGAGCGGCCCTCCGCGATCGCCCAGACGATGAGGGACTGGCCGCGGCCGGCGTCACCGGCGACGAACACACCCGGCACATTGGTCTGGAAGTCGGCGTCGCGGGCGATGTTACCGCGTTCGTCCAGCTCCAGGCCGAACTGGTCGACCAGGCCGTTCTCCCGGTCGGTGCCGGTGAAGCCCATGGCGAGGGTGACCAGCTGGGCCGGGATCTTGCGCTCGGTGCCCGGCTTCGAGGTCAGCTTGCCGTCGACGAACTCGACCTCGGCCAGGTGCAGCCACTGGACGTTGCCGTCCTCGTCGCCCTCGAAGTGGGTGGTGGAGGCGGCGTAGATCCGCTCGCCGCCCTCCTCGTGGGCCGAGGTGACCTTGTAGAGGATCGGGAAGGTCGGCCAGGGCTGGTTGGTCGCGTGCCGCTCCTCGTTCGGGCGGGGCATGATCTCCAGCTGGGTGACGGAGGCCGCGCCCTGGCGGTGGGCGGTGCCCACGCAGTCCGCGCCGGTGTCGCCGCCGCCGATGACGACGACGTGCTTGCCCTCGGCCGAGATCGGGGGCGCCACGTAGTCACCCTCCTGGACCTTGTTGGCCAGGGGCAGGTACTCCATCGCCTGGTAGATGCCCTTGAGTTCGCGGCCGGGGACCGGAAGGTCGCGGGCGGTCGTCGCGCCGGCGGCGATGACGATCGCGTCGTACCGCTTCTTCAGGTCGCGGGCGTTGATGTCGCGGCCGACCTCGACGCCGGTGCGGAAGCGGGTGCCCTCCGCGCGCATCTGCTCGATGCGGCGGTTGATGTGCCGCTTCTCCATCTTGAACTCGGGGATGCCGTACCGGAGAAGGCCTCCGATGCGGTCCGCGCGCTCGTAGACGGCGACCGTGTGGCCGGCCCGGGTCAGCTGCTGGGCGGCGGCGAGGCCCGCCGGGCCCGAGCCGATGACCGCGACCGTCTTGCCGGACAGGCGCTCGGGGATCTGCGGGGCGACATCCCCGGTCTCCCACGCCTTGTCGATGATCGAGACCTCGACGTTCTTGATGGTGACCGGCGGCTGGTTGATGCCGAGCACGCACGCCGACTCGCAGGGGGCCGGGCAGAGGCGACCGGTGAACTCCGGGAAGTTGTTGGTCGCGTGCAGGCGTTCCTGGGCGGCGGCCCAGTCCTCGCGGTAGGCATAGTCGTTCCACTCGGGGATCAGGTTCCCCAGCGGACAGCCGTTGTGGCAGAACGGGATGCCGCAGTCCATGCACCGGCTGGCCTGCTTGCTGATGATCGGCAGCAGGGAGCCGGGGACGTAGACCTCGTTCCAGTCCTTGACCCGCTCTTCGACGGGACGGGACTTGGCGACCTCACGGCCGTGGTTCAGGAAGCCCTTCGGGTCAGCCATTGATCGCCGCCTCCATCATCTTCTCGGTGGTCTCGGTCTCGGAGAGACCGGCCCGCTCGGCGGCGTCCTTGGCGGCGAGCACTGCCTTGTACGTGCTGGGGATGATCTTGCTGAACCGCTCCACGGCCGTGTCCCAGTCGGCGAGCAGCTTCGCGGCGACCGTCGAGCCGGTCTCCTCGGCGTGGCGGCGCACCACGTCGTGCAGCCACTGCTTGTCCGTGTCGTCCAGCGCCACGACCGACTCGACGTTGCCGACGTTGACGTTGTCGCGGTCGAGGTCGATGACGTACGCGATGCCGCCGGACATGCCCGCCGCGAAGTTGCGGCCGGTCGGGCCGAGGACGACCGCGTGACCGCCGGTCATGTACTCGCAGCCGTGGTCGCCCACGCCCTCGGAGACGACCGTCGCGCCGGAGTTGCGGACGCAGAACCGCTCGCCGGTACGGCCGCGCAGGAACAGCTCGCCGCCGGTGGCGCCGTAGCCGATGGTGTTGCCCGCGATGGTCGAGTACTCGGCGAGGTGGTCGGCCGCGCGGTCCGGGCGGACGATGATCCGGCCGCCGGAGAGGCCCTTGCCGACGTAGTCGTTGGCGTCGCCCTCCAGGCGCAGCGTGACGCCGCGCGGCAGGAACGCGCCGAAGGACTGGCCGGCGGAGCCGGTGAAGGTGATGTCGATGGTGTCGTCGGGCAGACCCGCGCCACCGAACTTCTTCGTCACCTCGTGGCCGAGCATGGTGCCGACCGTGCGGTTGATGTTGCGGATGGCGACCTGGGCACGCACCGGCTGCGCCTCGGTCGCGTCGCCCGCGGCGAGGGCGTCGGCGGCGAGCTTGATCAGCTCGTTGTCCAGCGCCTTCTCCAGGCCGTGGTCCTGGGCGATGACCCGGTGGCGGACCGCGCCCTCGGGCAGCGACGGCACGTGGAACAGCGGCTCCAGGTTCAGGCCCTGGGCCTTCCAGTGGTCGACCGCGCGCTCGACGTCCAGCACCTCGGCGTGGCCGACGGCCTCCTCGATGGAGCGGAAGCCCAGTTCGGCGAGCAGCTCGCGGACCTCCTCGGCGATGAACCGGAAGAAGTTCACGACGTGCTCGGCCTTGCCGGCGAAGCGGTCGCGCAGGGTCGGGTTCTGGGTGGCGATGCCGACCGGGCAGGTGTCCAGGTGGCAGACGCGCATCATGACGCAGCCGGAGACGACGAGCGGCGCGGTCGCGAAACCGAACTCCTCGGCGCCGAGCAGCGCGGCGATGATCACGTCACGGCCGGTCTTCAGCTGGCCGTCGGTCTGGACGACGATCCGGTCGCGCAGGCCGTTGAGCAGCAGGGTCTGCTGGGTCTCGGCGAGGCCCAGCTCCCAGGGGCCGCCCGCGTGCTTCAGCGAGGTCAGCGGGGAGGCTCCCGTACCACCGTCGTGACCGGAGATCAGGACCACGTCCGCGTGCGCCTTCGACACACCCGCGGCGACCGTGCCGACGCCGACCTCGGAGACCAGCTTGACGTGAATCCGCGCCTGCGGGTTCGCGTTCTTCAGGTCGTGGATCAGCTGGGCCAGGTCCTCGATGGAGTAGATGTCGTGGTGCGGCGGCGGGGAGATGAGGCCCACGCCCGGCGTCGAGTGACGCGTCTTCGCGATCCACGGGTAGACCTTGTGGCCGGGCAGCTGGCCGCCCTCGCCGGGCTTGGCGCCCTGGGCCATCTTGATCTGGATGTCGTCCGCGTTGACCAGGTACTCGGAGGTCACGCCGAAGCGGCCGGAGGCGACCTGCTTGATCGCCGAGCGGCGCGCCGGGTCGTACAGGCGCTCCGGGTCCTCGCCGCCCTCACCGGTGTTGGACTTGCCGCCCAGCTGGTTCATGGCGATGGCGAGGGTCTCGTGCGCCTCCTTGGAGATGGAGCCGTACGACATGGCGCCGGTGGAGAAGCGCTTGACGATCTCGCTCACCGGCTCGACCTCGTCGACGGAGATCGGGTCCCGGCCGGACTTGAAGCCGAACAGGCCGCGCAGCGTCATCAGGCGCTCGGACTGCTCGTTCACACGGTCCGTGTACTTCTTGAAGATGTCGTAGCGGCCCGTGCGCGTCGAGTGCTGGAGACGGAAGACCGTCTCCGGGTCGAACAGGTGCGGCTCGCCCTCGCGGCGCCACTGGTACTCGCCGCCGATGTCCAGCGCGCGGTGCGCCGGGGCGATGCCGGAGGCCGGGTAGGCCTTGGCGTGGCGGGCGGCGACCTCCTTGGCGATGACGTCGATGCCGACGCCGCCGATCTTGGTGGCCGTGCCGTTGAAGTACTTCTCGACGAAGGCCTCGTCCAGGCCGACGGCCTCGAAGACCTGGGCGCCGCGGTAGGAGGCGACGGTGGAGATGCCCATCTTGGACATGACCTTCAGGACGCCCTTGCCGAGGGCGTAGATCAGGTTCCGGATGGCCTGCTCGGGCTCCAGGCCGTTGAGGAAGGTGCCCGCGCGCAGCAGGTCCTCGACGGACTCCATCGCCAGGTACGGGTTGACGGCGGCGGCGCCGAAGCCGATGAGCAGGGCGACGTGGTGGACCTCGCGGACGTCCCCGGCCTCAACCAGCAGGCCCACCTGGGTGCGCTGCTTGGTGCGGATGAGGTGGTGGTGGACGGCCGAGGTGAGCAGCAGCGACGGGATCGGCGCGTGCTCGGCGTCGGAGTGCCGGTCGGACAGGACGATCAGGCGGGCGCCGTTGTCGATGGCCGCGTCGGCCTCGGCGCAGATGTCCTCGATGCGCGCGGCGAGCGCGTCACCGCCGCCGTGCACCCGGTAGAGGCCGGAGAGGGTCGCGGCCTTGAAACCGGGCATGTCGCCGTCGGCGTTGATGTGGATGAGCTTGGCCAGCTCGTCGTTGTCGATGACCGGGAAGGGCAGCGTGACGCTCCGGCACGACGCGGCGGTCGGCTCCAGCAAGTTGCCCTCGGGGCCCAGCGAGGACCGCAGCGAGGTCACGAGTTCCTCGCGGATCGCGTCCAGCGGCGGGTTGGTGACCTGCGCGAACAGCTGGGTGAAGTAGTCGAAGAGCAGCCGCGGGCGCTCGGACAGGGCCGCGATCGGCGAGTCCGTACCCATGGAGCCGATCGGCTCGGCGCCGGCACGGGCCATCGGCGCGAGGATGACCCGCAGCTCTTCCTCGGTGTAGCCGAAGGTCTGCTGGCGGCGGGTGACCGAGGCGTGGGTGTGGACGATGTGCTCGCGCTCGGGCAGGTCGCCCAGCTCGATCTCGCCGGCCTCCAGCCACTCGGCGTACGGCTTCTCGGTGGCGAGGGACGCCTTGATCTCGTCGTCCTCGATGATGCGGTGCTCGGCGGTGTCGACGAGGAACATCCGGCCGGGCTGCAGGCGGCCCTTGCGGACGACCTTGGCCGGGTCGATGTCGAGGACGCCGACCTCGGAGCCGAGGACGACCAGGCCGTCGTCGGTGACCCAGTAGCGGCCGGGGCGCAGACCGTTGCGGTCGAGGACGGCGCCGACCTGGGTGCCGTCGGTGAAGGTGACACAGGCGGGGCCGTCCCAGGGCTCCATCATCGTGGAGTGGAACTGGTAGAAGGCGCGCCGGGCCGGGTCCATGGAGCCGTGGTTCTCCCACGCCTCCGGGATCATCATCAGCACGGAGTGCGGCAGCGAGCGGCCGCCGAGGTGCAGCAGCTCCAGCACCTCGTCGAAGGACGCCGAGTCGGAGGCGTCCGGCGTACACACCGGGAAGATGCGCTCGATGGCCTTCTCGTCGCCGGCGGAGCCGAACACGTCGGAGACGAGCTGCGACTCACGGGCGCGCATCCAGTTGCGGTTGCCCTTGACGGTGTTGATCTCACCGTTGTGCGCGACGAAGCGGTAGGGGTGCGCGAGCGGCCACGACGGGAAGGTGTTCGTGGAGAAGCGCGAGTGGACGAGCGCGATCGCGGAGGCGAAGCGGCGGTCGGACAGGTCCGGGAAGAAGGGCTCCAGCTGGCCGGTGGTCAGCATGCCCTTGTAGACGATCGTGCGGGCGGACAGGGAGGGGAAGTAGACCCCGGCCTCCCGCTCGGCGCGCTTGCGCAGCACGAACGCCCTGCGGTCCAGCGCGATGCCCTCGCTGGCGCCGTCGGCGACGAAGATCTGGCGGAAGACCGGCATGGTGGAGCGGGCGGTGGCGCCCAGCAGCTCCGGGGCGACCGGAACCTCACGCCAGCCGAGGACGGTGAGGCCCTCGGCGGCCGCGATCGTCTCGATACGTGAGACGGCGTCCTCGGTCCCCTCCTCCGGCAGGAAGGCGATACCGGCGGCGTAGGAGCCGGCGGCGGGGAGGTCGAATCCGGCCACCTCGCGGAAGAAGGCGTCCGGCACCTGGGAGAGGATGCCCGCGCCGTCGCCCGAGTCGGGCTCGGAGCCGGTGGCACCGCGGTGCTCGAGGTTGCGCAGCACGGTGAGCGCCTGCTCGACCAGCGTGTGGGACGCCTCGCCGGTAAGGGTGGCGACGAAACCGACGCCGCAGGCGTCGCGTTCGTTGCGGGGGTCGTACATACCCTGCGCAGCAGGGCGAGCATCCATGAAGGACCAGTTCTGGCCATTCGCGGAATGCTGGGACGGCTGGCGCGGCGTACGCATCGGCTCTCCCGTCGTCGTCATATGGCATGTGGCAGGTGCCGAGGGACGACGTTGGCCCTCTGCGGAGTGTGAAATTTCGTGCAGGTTACATGATGGAGCGGTTCTCGGGAACCGGATACTCCGTTCCAGCATGCGGACACCACGGGGTCCGTGGCGGGGTGCCGCGCGGAGGCGGCGGGGTGCCGCACGGGGCGGCGAACGCATGAGGGGGACCATTGCGGACAAGATCGGTCGGATCGCTGCCCGTCGGCCCGAGGGGGCGGGGGGAGCGTCGTCGGCCCACCCCACAGGGGTGCGGCAGGCGTCATTGCCCGCAGCGCTTACGGCTCATGCCCGGTGGTCAAGCATTCGAAACCCGCGAGTAACGGCTACTTATGCGCCATGTCGCATAAGTAGCGGCCACGCTATCCTACGGCCGTTCCGAACAGGCTGCCCAGGGCGTACGTCACACCGGCCGCCGCACCGCCGAGCGCGAGCTGCCGCAGACCGCTGTACCACCAGGTCCGGGCGGTCACCCGGGCCACGACGGCACCGCAGCCGAAGAGCCCGGCGAGGGCGAGGAGCACGGCGGGCCACAGGACGGTCGCGCCCAGCAGGTACGGCAGCAGCGGCAGCAGGGCACCGAGTGCGAACGAGCCGAACGAGGAGACGGCGGCGACCAGCGGCGAGGGCAGATCGCCGGGGTCGATGCCCAGCTCCTCCCGGGCGTGTATCTCCAGGGCCTGCTCGGGGTCCCTGGAGAGCTGACGGGCGACCTGCCGGGCCAGCTCGGGCTCGACGCCACGGGACACGTAGAGTGCCGCCAGCTCGTCCTCCTCGTCCTGCGGATGCTTGCGCAGCTCACGGCGTTCCACGTCGAGTTCGGCCTCGACCAGCTCCCGCTGGGAGGCGACGGAGGTGTACTCGCCGGCCGCCATGGAGAAGGCACCGGCGGCGAGACCGGCGAGCCCGGTGATGACGATCGTCTGGTGGCTCACGGAACCACCGGCCACACCGGTCATCAGGGCGAGGTTGGAGACCAGGCCGTCCATCGCGCCGAAGACGGCCGGGCGCAGCCAGCCGCCGTTGACGTCGCGGTGCGTGTGGTTGTCGCGGTGCGCCTCGTGCAGCGCGGCCTCGGTGTCGATGATGGCCATGCGGGCCCCCCGGATAGCTTAGCCAAAGCTAACTTTGGACGAGTTCTACTTTTTGATGACCCCGAACCTACGCCGATAATCCCTCTCCCGCCAGCAAGGAAAGGCTGAGCTAAGCTGCGGCTTTCCCGTCCATCGCTCATTCGCGCGCGAGAACGCTCAGATGCCGTGCGGGTGACTCCGGCCCCCCGGGGGCTCGCGCGGGCACCTCCCGTGGCACATATCCGCAAAGGGCCCCATGGACCCGCCCACCGAGGCCGCCCCAGGGTCCCCGTGGTCCTGCTGAAGGAGGCCGCCCCATGGCATCGATCGCCTGCACTCCCCCGGTCCCGGCGCCCGGGGACGCCGCCGGACTCCGTGAACGGGCACGCGGCGCGCTGCTCGGCCTGGCGGTCGGTGACGCGCTGGGCGCGCCGGCGGAGAACCTCAGGCCCTCCGAGATCCGCGCGCGCTGGGGCCGCATCACCGGGTACGTCGCCGAGAAACCCTCCGGCACGGACGACACCGAGTACGCGATCTTCTCGGGTCTCCTGCTGGCCCGGCACGGCTCGGCGCTGACCCCGGCCCATGCGGAGGCGGCCTGGCACGAGTGGATCGCGGACCGGGCCGAGGGTCCCTTCCGGGGCGCCGGCTTCAGCGAACGCGGCACCCTGGAGAACCTCCGCCGGGGCCTGGCCGCGCCCATCTCGGCCCAGCACCGCCACGCCTGGAGCGACGGGCTGGCGATGCGGGCGGCACCCTTCGGGGTCTTCGCCGCCGGGCGCCCGGGGGAGGCGGCCCGGCTGGTGGCGATCGACGGCTCGATCAGCCACGAGGGCGAGGGCATCTACGGCGGCCAGGCGGTCGCGGCGGGCGTGGCGGCGGCGATGGCGGGAGCGCCGGTACCGGTGGTGGTCGCCTCCGCCCTCGCGGTGATCCCGGACGACTCCTGGACGGCCCGCTCGCTGCGCCGCGCGGTGGCGGTGGCCCACCGCGGCGAACGCGCGGTGCGCTCCGCGGTCGTCATCGGCGGCTATCCCTGGACCGACCTGGCCCCCGAGGCGGTCGCCCTCGCCTTCGGCGCGTACGCGGCGGCCGACGGCGACTTCCGCGAGGCGGTCCTGACAGCCGTCAACATGGGCCGTGACGCGGACACGACGGCGGCGGTGGCGGGCGCGCTGTCCGGCGCGGCCCAGGGCCTCAGCGCGATCCCGCCGGCCTGGGCCGCCGCCATCGGCCCGGCCCGCGGCCGCTGCCTGCCGTCCATGGCGGGCCACCACATCCTGGACGTGGCGGAGCTGCTGGTACCCGGCGAGGGCGGGAAGTGGGGGGCGGACATCGTCCTGCCGGAAGTCCTGCCGGAGCCCCTGCGGCAGGTGCCGATGGAGACCGACCCGCCCCCGCCCCTGCCGGCCGCCTCCCGGCCCACGGAGCCATTGCCGCCTCTGCCGCCCGGCGCCCAGGCGACCGAGCCGGACGGCGGGTGGGTGGAGGGGCAGGGGTCCAGGGAGCGGAGCGCCCTGGTGGGTGCCGGGAACTCCGGGCACCCGGACAGCGAGGGCCGGCCATGAGACCGCGCCGCATCGAGGGGCTCCTCCTCGGCCTCGCCGCGGGAGACGCCGCCGGCTGGCCCGCCGCACGGCACCGCGCCGCCCGGATGCCCGAGTGGACCCGCCGCCTGACCCGGGAACTGGACACGTTCGCCGAGCAGAACGCCACCACCACCCTCCCGGTACCGATCGCCCTCAACCAGCCCCCCGAGCCCCTCCGCCTCGGCCCTTCCGACGACGCCGAGTGGGCGGCCTTCGCCGCCGAGGCGGTCCTGCGCGCCGGCGACGACGACGTACTCGGCGACCTCAGCCGGGAGCGCCGTATGCGCGCCGCGATCGACCTCACCTGGACCGCCGTCGCCTCCGAGGTCGCCGCGGCGGCGGAACGCGCCCCGGAGATCGAGTCCGCCGTCCTCCCCCTGCGCGCCCGCATCTCCGTCCGCGCCGGCCTCGGCAACCTCGCCGCCGGTCTGCGCCCGCCCGCCACCGGCCACGACAACCCGCACTACTTCGACGACGCGGCGTGCGTGCGCGCCTGCGTCCTCGCGGTCGCCCACCCCGGCGACCCGCAAGGCGCCGCGGCCCTCGCCGAGTTCGACGCCCGCTACACCCAGGACGGCGACGGCGTGCACGGCGCCCGTGCGATGGCCGCGGCCCTGGCGCTGGCCCTGGCCGACGCGGACACCGGCACCTGTGTGACCGCCGCGCTCGCCGAACTCCCCGCGGACACGGAGATCGGCCGCAACACCCGCCACGCGCTCGCCCTGGCCGAGGACAGCGAGTCCGCCTTCGCCCTCGTCCCGCTGCTCGAACACCAGATCGTCGACCACGTCTACAGCTACGGCATCGCGGCCGCCGAGACCGTCCCCGTCGCCCTCGCCCTGGCCACCGCCGCCCGCGGCCGCATCGCCGAAGCCGTACCGGCAGCCGCCTGCCTGTCCCGGGTCGCGGACTCCGCCCCCGCCCTCGCGGGCGCGCTGACCGGCGCCCTCGGCGGCGGTGCGGCCGTCCCGCAGACCTGGCGGGACGCCTGCCGCACCCTGTCCGGCTGCGCCCTGCCCCGCCTCACCGGCACCGACCTGGTGGAACTCGCCGGACTCCTGGAAGCCGCGCAACCGGCCCACCCAGGAGGATGATTCGGGACATGACGCCCGAAGAACCCAAAGAGCCTGAAGGGCCCAGAGCGCCTGACGGACCCGGAGCGCTGGAACGACCCGCGGAAGAAGCGGGTGGTGAGCCGCTCGCGCACGGTCTCGACGAACGGATCACCGGCGCCCTGGTCGGAGCCGCCGTCGGCGACGCCCTCGGCGGCCCGGTCGAGGGCTACTCCCCCGACCAGATCACCGAACGTCACGGCGGCCGAGTCCACGGCATCGTCGGCCCCTGGCACGGCGACGCCTGGCGCACCGCCCGCCCCATCGCCCCGTACCACAAGGGCGACGGCCACGTCACCGACGACACCTTGATGACGCAGGCGCTGGTCCGGGTCTACGACCGCGTCCGCGACCACCTCGACGCGTACGCGATCGCCGACCACCTGGTCCCGGACCTGATGACCAACCCCCGGTGGATCCCGGAACTGGAGACCGAGACGCTGCCGCTGCACCGCGTCTTCCTCGCCGAGAAGTGGCTGGTGGCCCGGCTCGCCTACGGCCACGCCGACCCCCGGGAGGCAGGTGCCGGCAACATCGTCAACTGCGGCGCGGCGATGTACATGGCCCCCGTCGGCCTGGTCAACGCCGCCAATCCGGCAGCCGCCTACGCCGAGGCACTGGACCTCGCCGGTGCGCACCAGTCGTCGTACGGCCGGGAGGCGGCCGGCGTACTCGCCGCGGGCGTGGCCGCCGCCACCGTACCGGGCGCGACCCCGGACTCGGTCGTGACCGCCTGCCTGTCCCTGGCGAAGGACGGCACCCGCACGGCGATCGAGAAGGTCTGCGAAGTCGCCGCGCGGCACCGGGACTTCGAGTCGGCGCTCGGTCCGCTGCGGGCGGCGGTGGCCCCGTACGACACGGTCGGCCCGGACTACCGCGCCCCCTCCCTCGCCGCCCGCCGCCCCTCCCGCCTCCACTCCATCGAGGAACTCCCCATCGCCCTGGGCATGCTGCTGGTCTCCGGCGGCGACTACCGGCACGCCGTCCTCGGCTCGGTCAACTACGGCCGCGACTGCGACTCGATCGCCACGATGGCCGGTGCCCTCGCGGGCGCTCTCGGCTCACCCGTTCCCGAGGAGTGGTCCAAGACCGTCGCGGAGGCGAGCCGTCTGGACCTCTGGGAGCCGGCCCGCACGCTCACCACGGTCACCCGCGAGATCTTCGCACGGGACGTACGCCGCCGACGCGCCCATGAGCGGGCGTTCACCGCGCTCGGAGGCCGACCGTGCTCCGACTGACCTGGGTCCAGCCGGAGGACCTGCTGGGCCACGAACTGCGCCAGGCGCGCCTGGACGGCCGGGAGCCTTCGGCGATCGAGGCGAGATGGCGAGCGGCGGGCGGCCCGGACGCCCCGGAACGAGCGGGAGCCTCCCCCCACCGGGCGGCCCGCTACCTGCGCCTCCTGGCGGAGGAGCTCCTGGACGAACTCGCCGACCTGCCCGGCAGATGGACGGATGACGAGCCGACGGACCTGCCCGGGATCAGGGCCGCGTGCCCGGACTGGCCCACCGTACGGCTCTCCGGCCGGCCCGCCCCGGCCGCACTGGAAGCCGCCTGGCTGGGCCGGGCCATCGGCTGCCTGCTCGGCAAGCCGGTCGAGAAACTCCCCCTGGACGGCATCCGCGCCCTGGCCCGAGCCGCCGGCAACTGGCCCCTCGCCGCCTACTTCACCGCCAAGGGCGTCCCCCGGGACCTCCTCGACCACTACCCCTGGAACCGCCGCTCGGCCCCGACCTCCCTCGCCGAGAACATCGACGGCATGCCCCAGGACGACGACCTCGACTACCCGCTCCTGAACCTCCTTCTCCTCCAGCGCCACGGCAAGTCCTTCACCACCACGGACGTGGCCCGGCTCTGGCTGGACGAACTCCCGGCCGGCCGCGCCTTCACCGCCGAACGCATCGCCTACCGCAACCTCCTGGGCGGCATCGAGCCCCCGCACACGGCCCGCCACCGCAACCCGTTCCGTGAGTGGATCGGCGCCCTGATCCGCGCCGACGTGCACGGCTGGACCAACCCGGGCGACCCGGCCGGCGCCGCCGAACAGGCGCACCGCGACGCGGTCCTCACCCACACCGCCAACGGCGTCTACGCGGCGATGTTCAGCGCCGCCGTCATCGCCACCGCCGCCACGGGAACCCACGACGTCCACGCCTGCCTGCGCGCCGGCCGCACGGTGATCCCGCCCCGCTCCCGCCTGGCGAGGGCGATCGACCACGCGGTCCGGCTGGCCGGGACGACGGAGCACTTCGACGAGGTCGTGGACGAACTCCACGCCACCTACGCCCCCGCCCACCACTGGGTGCACGCCCTTCCCAACACGGCCCTGATCGCCGCCGCCCTCACCCACGCGGACGGCGACTTCACCGGCTCCGTCTGCCGTGCGGTGTCCGGGGGCTGGGACACCGATTCCAACGGCGCCACGGCCGGCGGCATCGCCGGGCTCCTCGCGGGCGCGCCCTCCGCGCTGCCCGACCACTGGCGGGCCCCGCTGAAGAACCGGCTCGCCACCACCGTCGCCGACTTCTACGGCACCGGCTTCGACTCCCTCGCCCACCTCACCCACCTGGAGGCGACCCGCTCATGACCCACATCGCCGTCCTCGGCAGCACGAACATGGACCTCGTCACCTACGTCACCAAGGCCCCGCAGCGCGGCGAGACCGTGACGGGACGGGAGTTCCGTACGATCCCCGGCGGCAAGGGCGCCAACCAGGCGATCGCCGCGGCCCGCGCCGGCGCCACCGTCTCGATGATCGGCGCGGTCGGCAACGACGCCTTCGGTTTGCGCCTGCGCGACACCCTCGAACACTCCGGTGTGGACACCGACTCCCTGCGCACCGTCGAGGGCCCCTCCGGCACCGCGCACATCGTCGTGGACGACGAAGGCGGCAACTCCATCGTCGTCATCCCCGGCGCGAACGGCACCGTCGACCACCTCTCCCCCGGCGACGAGGGAGTGATCGCCTCCGCCGACGCCCTGCTGCTCCAGCTGGAGATCCCGCTCGCGGCCGTCGTCGCGGGCGCGGAGGCGGCCCGCCGGCACGGTGTCCGTACGGTCCTCACCCCGTCCCCCGCCCAGACGCTGCCACCCGGCCTCCTCGCCGCGACCGACCTGTTGGTGCCCAACGAGTACGAGGCGGTGACCCTCACCGGCCGCACCGACCCGCGCGAGGCGGCCACCGCCCTGCTGGACCTGGTCCCTGAGGTCGTCGTCACCCTGGGCGCGACCGGCAGCCTGTACCTGGCCCGGGGCACCGAGCCACTCGTGGTGCCCGCGCCCCGGGTGACCGCCGTCGACTCCACGGGCGCGGGCGACACCTTCGCCGGCGCGCTCGTGGTCGCCCTCGCCGAGGAGAAACCGGTACGGGAGGCCCTGTCCTGGGCGGCCGCCGCGGCGGCGATCTCCGTCCAGCGGGCGGGGGCGTCGGTGTCGATGCCGTACCGCCCCGAGATCGAGGCGCAGTACAGCGCATGAGTACGACGACACATACGCCCCCGGCCCTGGACGGTCTGCGGGTCCTGGACCTCGCGACCCTGTTCGCCGGCCCGATGGCCGCCACGCTGCTCGGTGACTTCGGCGCCGAGGTGATCAAGGTCGAGCATCCCCGCCGGCCCGACCCCTCACGCGGACACGGCCCGGCCAAGCACGGTGTCGGCCTGTGGTGGAAGGTGCTCGGCCGCAACAAGCGGACCCTGACCCTCGACCTGTCCACGCCCGGCGGCCGCGCCACCCTCCTCCGGCTGGCCGCCACCGCCGATGTGGTGATCGAGAACTTCCGCCCCGGCACCCTGGAGAAATGGGACCTCGGCTGGGACGAACTGTGCGCGGCCAATCCCCGGCTGGTCCTGGCCCGGGTGACCGCCTTCGGCCAGTTCGGGCCGTACGCGCACCGCCCCGGCTTCGGCACCCTCGCCGAGGCGATGAGCGGCTTCGCCGCGATCACCGGGGAGCCGGACGCGCCGCCGACGCTCCCGCCCTTCGGTCTCGCGGACTCGGTCGCGGGCCTGGCGACCGCGTACGCCGTGCTGACCGCGCTGGCCGCGCGGGAGCACACGGGTGCGGGGCAGGTGGTCGACATGGCGATCATCGAGCCGATCCTGTCGGTCCTCGGCCCGCAGCCCACCTGGTACGACCAGCTCGGCTATGTGCAGGAACGCACCGGCAACCGGTCCCCGAACAACGCCCCGCGCAACATCTACCGGACCGCCGACGGTGCCTGGGTCGCCGTCTCCACCTCCGCGCAGTCGGTCGCCGAACGGGTGATGCGCCTGGTGGGCCGCCCGGAGCTGATCGAGGAACCGTGGTTCGCCACGGGCGCGGACCGGGCCGCCCACGCCGACGTGCTGGACGAGGCGGTCGGCTCCTGGATCGCCGCCCGCGCCCGCACCGAAGTCCTGGCCGCCTTCGAGAAGGCGGAGGCGGCGGTGGCCCCGATCCAGGACGTCCGGGACGTCCTGGCGGACCCCCAGTACCAGGCCCTGGACACGGTCACCACCCTCGCCGACCCCGAACTGGGCCCGCTGCGGATGCAGAACGTCCTCTTCCGGCTCTCCTCGACCCCCGGCGCGATCCGCTGGGCCGGCCGCCCGCACGGCGCCGACACGGACGCCGTGCTCACCGAGCTGGGCCTCGGCCCGGCCGACATCGCCGCCCTGCGCGCGGAGGGCGCCCTGTGACCCGGACCCCGCTGACCTGGCTCTACGTCCCCGGCGACCGCCCGCACGTCGTGACCAGGGCACTGGCCGCGGGCGCCGACGTGGTGGTGGTCGACTTGGAGGACGCGGTCGCCCCGGACCGCAAGGAGTACGCCCGCGCGGCCACGGCCGACCTCCTCTCCGCGCCCCAGCCGGTCCCGGTGCACGTCCGCGTCAACGCCCTGGACGGTCCCTGGGCGGCCGCGGACCTCACGGCAGTGGCCGCGCTGCCGGGCGTGTCCGGGCTACGGCTGCCGAAGGTGACCTCGCCCGACCAGATCAGGCAGGTCGCCGTGGCCACGCCCCTGCCCCTGTACGCCCTGCTGGAGTCGGCCCTCGGCATCGAGCACGCCTACACGATCGCCGGGGCGCACCCGTCCCTGCGGGGCATCTCCCTGGGCGAGGCCGACCTCCGGGCCGACCTGGGCGTACGCGCCGACGCGGGCCTCGACTGGCCCCGCTCCCGCGTGGTCGTCGCCGCCCGCGCGGCAGGGCTCGCCCCGCCGCCCCAGTCCGTCCACCCCGACATCCGTGACCTGGACGGCCTCGCCGCGTCCAGCGCCCACGGCCGCGCGCTCGGCTTCCTGGGCCGTGCGGCGATCCACCCGCGGCAGCTTCCGGTCATCGAGCGGGCGTATCTGCCCACCCCGGCGGAGATCGAGCGGGCCGAGACGATCATCAAGGCAGCGGCAACGGAGCAGGGCGCCCAGGCCCTTCCCGACGGCCGTTTCATCGACGCGGCGGTGGTGGCCATGGCCCAGCGGACTCTCTCCCTGGCGCGCAGGGGATGACGGCCGCGACCCGTGCGGTGCCGGACTCACGCCGGCCAGTCGCCCGCACGCGCCGAGGGCGCCCGGAAATTCCGGGCGCCCTCGGCGTCGTACCACGACCGGTCAGCTCTTTTTCGCCGGCTTCGCCTCGTCCTCGGCGGCTTCCACGGCATCCGCCTCGGCGCGGTTTTCGGCGTGGGCCTCGGCCTTGTCCTCGGCCTCGGTCTCCGCCGTGCCGTCGGCCTCATCGCCGGAGGCACCCGGCGTCTCGGCGGCCACCGGCTCGACCACGGCCTCCCGCCCCGGACGCTTCTTCGACGACACCACGATGTACGTCACCGCCAGCAGGAAGACGACCAGCGCGGTCCAGTCGTTGAGGCGCAGGCCCAGGATGTGGTGGGCGTCGTCCACCCGCATGTACTCGATCCAGCCGCGGCCCACGCAGTACGCGGCGACGTACAGGGCGAACGCCCGGCCGTGGCCCAGCGTGAAGCGACGGTCGGCCCAGATGACGAGGAGGCCGACGCCGACGCACCACAGGGACTCGTAGAGGAAGGTCGGGTGGTAGTAGCCCGGCACCCGGCCGCCCTCGCCGGAGGTGATGTGCAGTGCCCACGGAACATGCGTCTCGCGGCCGTACAGCTCCTGGTTGAACCAGTTCCCCCAGCGGCCGATGGCCTGCGCGAACGCGATGCCCGGCGCGACGGCGTCGGCGTACGCGGGCATCGGGATACCCCGGCGCCGCGCGCCGATCCACGCGCCCAGCGCACCGAGCGCGATCGCGCCCCAGATGCCCAGGCCGCCCTCCCACACCTTGAAGGCGTCGACCCAGTCACGGCCCTCGCTGAAGTACAGCTCGTAGTCCGTGATCACGTGGTAGAGCCGGCCGCCGACCAGGCCGAACGGCACGGCCCAGACCGCGATGTCGGCGACCGTGCCGGGCCGTCCGCCGCGGCCGATCCAGCGCTTGTTGCCGAGCCAGACGGCAACGAAGACGCCGATGATGATGCAGAAGGCGTAGCCGCGCAGCGGGATGGGGCCGAGATACAGCACCCCGTGCGACGGGCTGGGAATGTAGGCAAGTTCCATGGCAGGTCCGACGCTACCGTGCCGGACCGTGGGGACGGCAAGCAGCCCGGCTACGGGTCCATAACGGGGGCCTTGTTCAGCGCCTCCACCATCTGCTTGAGCTTGGCCGGGGTCATCGTCTGGTCCTGGTAGAGGTTCTTGCCGCCCAGCAGGACCGTCGGTGTGCCGGTGTAGCCGCCGGACTGGAAGGCCTTGTGGGACTTGGTCACCCAGGTGTTGTGGGTGCCGTCCTTCACGCACTTCCGGAAGGCGGGCGTGTCCAGGCCGCTCACCTTGCCGGCCAGCTCGATCAGCTTGGCGTCGCCGGCGTAGGCGTCGTCGGTCTCCTTGGGCTGGTTGGCGTACAGCACGTCGTGGTACTCGCGGAACTTCCCGGCGTCCTGGGCGCAGGCCGCGGCGTTGCCCGCGTGCAGGGATCCGCTGCCGCCGAGGTTGCCGTCGATCAGCCGGACGAGGTGGTACTCGATCCTGAGCTTGCCGGCGTCGGACAGTTCGTGGAGCGTCGGCCGGTACGCCGTCTCGAAGGCCTGGCAGGCCGGGCAGCGGAAGTCCTCCCAGACGGTGAGCGTCGACTTGGCGCCGTCCTTGCCGACCGGGATCGCGAGGCTGTCCTTGCCCTGCGCGCCCGAGGGCGCCACGACCGGGCCCGCGCTGCTCCCCTTGTCCTTGCCCGCGTTCGCGGCGACCACGCCGATCACCGCCGCGAGGCCGAGGACGCAGACGACGCTCGCGCCCACGATCAGTGTGCGCCGCCGCTTCTCCGCGGCCTTCTGCTTCTCGCGCTCGACCGTCAGCCGCTCCCGGGCCGTGCGCTTTCCGTCACGGTTCTTCTCGCTCACACCCCCAGAACGAACCGGGGAGGCGCAGCGCGCCTCCCCGGCCTGAGGTCCACCCGTTCGAGTGACCGAATATTCCGTTGTGAACGGCTACGGACGATTACGGCGGCTACGCCTGCCCGCGCACGCCCTTCGCCAGCTCACCGGCCAGCTCACGGACCGCGTCGAGGCCCCGGGCGTGGTCCGGGGCGTCCAGCATCCGCTTGACGAACGCCGAGCCCACGATGACGCCGTCGGCGAAGCCGGCGACCTCGGCGGCCTGGAGCGCGTCGGAGACGCCGAGCCCGACACAGACGGGCAGTTCGGTGCCGGTGGCGCGGGTGCGCTCGACCAGGTCCTGGGCCTGCGCGCCGACGGACTCACGGGTGCCGGTGACGCCCATGAGCGAGGCGGCGTAGACGAAGCCGCTGCCCGCCGCGGTGATCCGGGCGAGCCGCTCGTCCTTGCTGCTCGGCGCCACGACGAAGACGGTCGCGAGGCCGTGCTTCTCGGCGTGCTCCCGCCACAGGGCCGACTCCTGGACCGGCAGGTCGGGCAGGATGCAGCCCGCGCCGCCCGCCTCGGCCAGCTCGGCGGTGAAGCGCTCGACGCCGTAGCGGTCGACCGGATTCCAGTACGTCATGACCAGGACGGGCTTGCCGGTGGCCGCGTGGGCCTCCCGCACCGTGCGCATGACGTCCGCGATCCTGACGCCGCCGCGCAGGGCGATGTCGTCGGCGGTCTGGATGACGGGGCCGTCCAGGACGGGGTCGCTGTGCGGCAGCCCCACCTCCACGACATCCGCCCCGCCGTCGAAGACGGCCTTGATCGCCTCGATGCCGCCGTCCACGGTCGGGAAGCCGGCCGGGAGGTAGGCGATGAGCGCGGACCGGCCCTCGGCCTTGGCGGCGGCGAGGGTGTCCGACAGCAGCCGGCCGTTCCCTCCGGTCGATGCAGCCCCGCTCACTTGGCGTCCCCCTCGATCTCGGCGGTGTCGGCTTCGTTGGCGGCCACCTCGGCGTCGGTGTCGTAGAGGCCGAAGTAGCGGGCGGCGGTGTCCATGTCCTTGTCGCCGCGGCCGGACAGGTTGACGACGATCAGGCCGTCCTTGCCCAGCTCCCTGCCGACCTCCAGGGCGCCGGCGAGGGCGTGGGCGCTCTCGATGGCCGGGATGATGCCCTCGGTGCGCGACAGCAGACGCAGGGCCTGCATGGCCGCGTCGTCGGTGACCGCGCGGTACTCGCCGCGGCCGGAGTCCTTCAGGTAGGAGTGCTCGGGGCCGATGCCCGGGTAGTCCAGACCGGCCGAGATCGAGTACGGCTCGGTGATCTGGCCCTCCTCGTCCTGCAGGACGTAGGACCGGGAGCCGTGCAGGATGCCGGGCTCGCCCGCGGTGAGGGTCGCGGCGTGCTCCCCCGTCTCGATGCCGTGTCCGGCGGGCTCGCAGCCGATGAGCCGGACGCCCTCGTCGGGGATGAAGGCGTGGAAGAGGCCGATGGCGTTGGAGCCGCCGCCGACGCAGGCGACGGCCGCGTCGGGGAGGCGGCCGGCGCGCTCCAGCAGCTGGCGGCGGGCCTCGACGCCGATGACCCGGTGGAAGTCGCGGACCATGGCCGGGAAGGGGTGCGGGCCGGCGACCGTGCCGAACAGGTAGTGGGTGCGGTCGACGTTGGCGACCCAGTCGCGGAACGCCTCGTTGATGGCGTCCTTCAGGGTGCGGCTGCCGGACTTCACGGCGACGACCTCGGCGCCGAGCATGCGCATGCGGGCCACGTTGAGGGCCTGGCGCTGGGTGTCGATCTCGCCCATGTAGATGGTGCATTCGAGGCCGAAGAGCGCGCAGGCGGTGGCCGTGGCGACACCGTGCTGGCCGGCGCCGGTCTCGGCGATGACCCGCGTCTTGCCCATCCGCCTGGTGAGCAGGGCCTGGCCGAGAACGTTGTTGATCTTGTGGGAGCCGGTGTGGTTGAGGTCCTCGCGCTTGAGGAACACCCGGGCGCCACCGGCGTGTTCGGCGAACCTCGGCACCTCGGTGAGGGCGCTGGGGCGGCCGGTGTAGTGGACGAGCAGGTCGTCGAGCTCGCGGGCGAACTCGGGGTCGGCCTTCGCCTTGTCGTACTCGACGGCGACCTCGTCCACGGCGGCGACCAGGGCCTCCGGGATGAACTTGCCGCCGAACGCGCCGAAGTAGCCCTCGGCGCTGGGAACTTGACCGCTGGGGTCGGGGATGAAGAACTCGCTGGGCATACGGATACCTCGCAGGGGCGTGCGCCCCGGGGTCGCTGGACTTGGGGTACGAGTACGCGTGCGCTGCCCCCGACGGTGCTCTCCCACCGAGTCGGCCGGTGGGTGGCGGGGGTTCGGATCAAGCGGCGTTCGCAACGGAACGCCGGCTCAGCCGGCGCACGCGGGGCCGCGCCATCGCATGCCGTTCACCTGGCCGGGCTCGTCGCCGATCACATAGCGGACCCGCCGCCCGTGCACCCGTCGCGCGGGGGCACGGCAGCCACGGGGCCGGCAGCCACGGGCGAGGCGGGCATACGGGTCCCGCGTCGCCGGGGTGATCGGAAGCATCATCGTGAGCCAGGTCAGCCGGGGAGCCTCAGCTCCGCCCGTGCCGCAGTGCGGGGTGTTCGCCCGCGGCGACCAGGTCGGAGACGGCGGCCTTCGGGTCGCGCCCGGTGACGAGGGACTCGCCGACCAGCACCGCGTCGGCGCCGGCGTTGGCGTAGGCGATCAGATCGTGCGGTCCGCGCACCCCGGACTCGGCCACCTTGACGATGCTGCCCGGGATCTCCGGGGCGATCCGCTCGAACGTGCCGCGGTCGACCTCCAGCGTCTTCAGGTTGCGCGCGTTGACGCCGATGACCTTGGCGCCCGCGTCCACGGCCCGCTCGGCCTCGTCCTCGTCGTGCACCTCGACCAGCGGGGTGAGTCCGATGGAGACGGCACGCTCGATCAGCGACTCCAGAGCCGGCTGGTCCAGGGCGGCGACGATCAGCAGCGCGAGATCGGCGCCGTAGGCCCGGGCCTCCCACAGCTGGTACGACGTGACGATGAAGTCCTTGCGCAGGACGGGGATGTCCACCCGCGCGCGGACGGCTTCCAGGTCGGCCAGCGAGCCGCCGAAGCGGCGCTGTTCGGTGAGGACGGAGATGACGGCCGCGCCACCCGCCTCGTAGTCCGCGGCGAGCCCCGCCGGATCGGCGATCGCGGCGAGCGCGCCCTTGGAGGGGCTGGAGCGCTTGACCTCGCAGATCACCTTGACGCCGTCGCCCTTGAGCGCGGCCACCCCGTCCTTGGCGGGCCGGGCCTTGGCCGCGCGCTCCTTGAGCTCGTCGAGGCTGACGCGTGCCTGCCGCTCCGCGAGGTCGGCACGGACTCCGTCGATGATCTCGTCGAGCACACTCACGCGAGCGGCCCCCTTCCTGGCGGTGATTCCCTCGGGTTCTGCAAACCCGTAGTCACTGCGATGGTATCCGCAGGAGCGCGCGGGCCTCGCATCCGGTGGATGGCGGTCCCACTACCTGGACATTTCGGCGGCGGGTCAAGGACGCAGCCGGCTGCCGGGCGGAAGGTTGCGGACCACGGTGAAGACCAGCAGCAGCGCGCCGATCGCCCACAGCCGCGCCGGTCCCGGGTCGAACCGCGCCGGCCTGCCGCGCACCGTGCGGATCACCCAGACGGTCCACAGCACCGCGCAGGTCACGTAGCCGGCCACGGCCATGGCGTTGTCCTGCAGTGCGGTCAGGAGGTCGCCGTGGACGAACGCGTGCGCGCTGCGCAGTCCGCCGCAGCCGGGGCAGTACAGGCCGGTGAGCCGGTACAGGGGGCAGACGGGGTAATGACCGGGTTCGCCGGGGTCGACGGCCCCGACGTAGGCGAAGGCTCCGGCGGCCGCCGTGAACAGCCCGGCCGGGACGGCGAGCCGCCGCCACACGGAGGCGGGCGGCGCGGGGGGCGGGGCCGTGCGGCTGTCGGCGTTCACGGCGGCATTCTGCCTCGCCGGACCGGCACGCGCGCGGTGAGCGGCCGGCCGGGCGACGCACGAGGACACACGACGAGGGGCGGCCCGCACCTTCCGGTGCCGGGCCGCCCCTCGCGGGAAGCCGTGGGGGTCAGCCCTCGACGCCGGCCGGCTCGCGGGTCGCGACGGGGGCCCGGTGCGGGAGGGCGCGCTCCTCCTTCGGCTGGCCGAGACCCATGGCACGCATGATGACGCCGACGACGCCACCGAGGACCACGATCACCATGCCGGCCCAGAAGCCGAGCGGCTGGGCCATCACCATGAAGGCGCCCGAGACGCAGAAACCGATGAAGGCGATGATGACGCCGGTCCAGGCGGCCGGGGTGTGACCGTGGCTGCTGCCCGCCATGACTTGCTCCTCGTTGCTGGTACGTGTCGTAGTACGTGTCCGTACGGTTCCGAGCCCGCCCGTCACTGTCCGAGCCGGACACTCGCCGTCCATTGTCCCGTACGCGTGCGGGTGCCGGACGCGGGGGTGGCGTCTGTTTCACCACATCCGGCGCGTGCCCGCGCGCCACCGGACCTGCCCGCCGGGGGCGCGCCCGCTCCGGTTCGCTCCGGTTCGCTTCCGTTCAGGCCCCCGTCGGGTCCTCGCCCCGGTCCAGGGCCTTCCAGATCTCCTCGGGGCGCTCCGGGTCGGCCGGCCGGGTCGTGCGGCGCGGGCGCTCGGTGCCGCGCTCGTAGCGGCCGGACATGGCGGGCCACAGGCTGCCGTAGCGCAGGGCGAGCAGACCGGCGAGCAGGATCAGGGCGCCGCCGACGGCCGTGACGTAGGGCCAGCCGGTGTGGCTGAGCGCGCCGACCGTGGCGGACGTGTCGCCGCTCGCCTGGGCCGCCTTCTCGTCCAGCGCGGAGCTGTCGGAGGCGGCCACGAGGGCGGCGGCGGCGATGCCGGCCCCGGAGAGCGCGAGCAGGGCGGCGACCAGACGGCGGCCGGCCCTGCGGACGGCGAAGACGGCGACGAGCGCGGCGAGGCCCACTATGGCGAGGGCCGCGGGGACGCCGGTGACGTCGCTGCCCTTCACGGTCAGCGGGAACGCGCCGCCGGCCACCGTCGCGGTGCCCTCCGCCCAGCGCTGCCGGGTCGCGAGCAGCGCCACGGCCGCGCCGAGGGCACCGCACAGGAGAGCCACGGCGAGGCTCCGCCGGCCGGACCGGACGGGGGCGGCGGCTTCGGAACGAGGGTCAGGTGCAGCAGTCACGTACTCCACTATCGCCTGAACCCCGGGCGAAGCGGCACCCGGGGTTCGTATGAGAAGCGCCCTACTTGCCCAGCCGGTTGGCGGTGTGCACCGCGCGCAGGACCGCGGCCGCCTTGTTGCGGCACTCCTGGTCCTCCGCCACCGGATCGGAGTCGGCGACGATGCCCGCTCCGGCCTGCACGTACGCCGTCCCGTCCCGCAGCAGGGCGGTACGGATGGCGATCGCGGTGTCGGAGTCGCCGGCGAAGTCCAGATAGCCGACGCAACCGCCGTACAGCCCGCGCCGCGACGGCTCCAGTTCGTCGATGATCCGCATCGCGCGCGGCTTGGGGGCGCCGGAGAGGGTGCCGGCCGGGAAGCACGCGGTGAGCACGTCGAAGGCCGTGCGGCCCGCGGCCACCTTGCCGGTGACGGTGGAGACGATGTGCATCACGTGCGAGTAGCGCTCGATGGACATGAAGTCGACCACCTCGACCGAGCCGGGCTCGCAGACCCGGCCGAGGTCGTTGCGGCCGAGGTCCACCAGCATCAGGTGCTCGGCGCGCTCCTTGGGGTCGGCGAGCAGTTCCTCGGCGAGGGCCTGGTCCTCCCGCGGGGTGGCCCCGCGGTGCCGGGTGCCGGCGATGGGGTGCACCATCGCGCGGCCGTCCTCGACCTTCACCAGGGCTTCCGGCGACGAGCCGACGACGTCGAACCCGTCGAAGCGGAAGAGGTACATGTACGGCGAGGGGTTGGTCGCCCTGAGGACCCGGTAGACGTCCAGCGCGCTCGCCGTGCACGGGGTCTCGAAACGCTGCGAGGGCACGACCTGGAAGGCCTCGCCCGCGCGGATGCGCTCCTTGATGTCCTCGACGGCCGCCCGGAAGTCCGGGCCGCCCCACAGCGCGGTGTACTCGGGCAGCTCGGAGGGCGGCAGGACGGCCGGGGGCTGGGCCACCGCACGCGTGAGGTCGGCCTCCATCGCGTCGAGGCGGGCCACTGCGTCGGCGTGGGCCTCGTCCACGCCGGTGTCGAGGTCGTTGTGGTTGATCGCGTTGGCGATCAGCAGGACCGAGCCCTCCCAGTGGTCCATGACCGCGAGATCGCTGGTGAGGAGCATGGTCAGCTCGGGCAGCCCGAGGTCGTCGCGCTCGCCGGGGCCGATCTTCTCCAGGCGGCGGACGATGTCGTAGCCGAGATAGCCGACCATGCCGCCGGTGAAGGGCGGCAGGCCCTCCTGGTGGGGGGTGTGCAGGGCCTGGATCGTGGCGCGCAGTGCCTGGAGCGGGTCGCCGTCGGTGGGGACGCCGACGGGCGGGGTGCCGAGCCAGTGGGCCTGTCCGTCCCGCGCGGTCAGCGTGGCGGCGCTGCGGACGCCCACGAACGAGTACCGGGACCAGGAGCGGCCGTTCTCCGCGGACTCCAGCAGGAAGGTGCCCGGGCGCTCGGCGGCGAGCTTGCGGTAGAGCGCGACCGGGGTGTCGCCGTCGGCGAGGAGCTTGCGTGTGACCGGGATGACTCGCCGGTCGGTGGCCAGCTTGCGGAAGGTCTCGAGGTCCATGGCCGCTGACCCTACTGATCCGAGGGGGACACGCCGGAATCGGCGTCCTTGACGAGGACGTCCTCGTCGAAGCAGGTGCGCGCGCCGGTGTGGCAGGCGGCGCCCACCTGGTCGACCTTGACCAGCACCGTGTCGGCGTCGCAGTCCAGGGCGACCGACTTCACCCACTGGAAGTGGCCGGAGGTGTCGCCCTTGACCCAGTACTCCTGGCGGCTGCGCGACCAGTAGGTGCAGCGGCCGGTGGTCAGGGTCCGGTGCAGCGCCTCGTCGTCCATCCAGCCCAGCATGAGCACCTCACCGGTGTCGTACTGCTGGGCGATGGCCGGGAGGAGTCCGTCGGTGCTGCGCTTGAGGCGCGCGGCGATCTCCGGGTCGAGGCTGCTGGGCCGGGGTGTACCGGTCGTACTGGTCATGGGTGCCATTGTGCCGCGCGGCACCGGCGGTCACGGTCCGTGTCCACTGTGCGGACCCGCCGAGCGGTCGTAGGCTGACCCCATGTCGACCTTCGCCAAGCGTGAACGGCTCCTGCTCGCCGACCTCTTGGAAACCGTGGGGCCGGACGCCGAGACCCTCTGCGAGGGCTGGCGGACCAGGGACCTCGCCGCGCACGTCGTCGTGCGCGAACGCCGCCCGGACGCGGCCGGGGGCACGCTGATCAAGCAGCTCGCGCCGCGCCTCGAGAAGGTGATGGCCGAGTACACCGCGAAGCCGTACGAGGAGCTGATCCAGCTGATCCGTACCGGCCCGCCGCGCTTCTCCCCCTTCCAGCTCAAACAGATCGACGAGGCGGCCAACATCGTCGAGTTCTACGTCCACACCGAGGACGTCCGCCGCGCCCAGCCGGACTGGAGCCCGCGGGAGCTGGACCCGGTCTTCCAGGACACGCTGTGGTCCCGGCTGGAGCGCACCGCGCGGCTGGTGGGCCGGGGCGTGCCGACGGGGCTGGTGCTGCGCCGCCCGGACGGTCAGACGGCGGTGGCGCACCGGGGTACTCCGGTGGTCACGGTGACCGGCGAGCCGGCCGAGCTGCTGATGTTCGCGTACGGCCGGCAGAACGCGGCCAAGGTGGACCTGGAGGGTGACGCGGACGCGATCGACACGCTGCACGAGTCCAGGCAGCTCGGCATCTGAGAGGGCCGCCCCATGATCAAGGTGGCGATGACCGGCGTGTACGTGGACGACGTGGCGAAGGCGCACGCCTTCTACACGCAGGTCCTCGGTTTCGAGACGCGGATCCACATGGACCTCGGGGACGGCACGCTGTTCGTCACCGTCGGGGCTCAGGGGGCCCAGCCGGATCTCCAGTTGCTGCTGGAGCCCGGGCAGGGCCCCATCGCGGAGCCGTACCGCGGAGCGCTGTACGAGGCGGGCATCCCGTGCATCGTCTTCTCCGTGGACGACCTCCGGGCGGAGCACGAGCGGCTGAGCGGCCTCGGTGTCCGGTTCACGCACGAGCCGCGGGAGCAGGGGCCGGTCCTCGCGGCGGTGTTCGACGACACGGTCGGCAATCTGGTGCAGCTGGTTCAGCCGACGGGGTGAGGTCAGCCGGGCAGTTCCGCGCGGCGCAGGCCCGGGACGGCGAGGGCGACGACCCCGCCGAGGCCGCAGACGACGGCGCTGACCACGAAGACGGGGCCGAGTCCCCATGCCCCGATCGCGCCGGCCGCGAACGGCATGCTCAGCGGGACGAGGCCGAGGCTGACCAGGCCGGCGACGGCGGTGACCCGGCCGAGGCAGGCGGGTCGGACCGGGTCTGCAGCAGGGCGCCGCACAGGGCGCCGCTGAGCCCGGCGAGCAGGCCCACGACGAGGGCCACCCCGACGGCGGCGGCGAGCGCGGGGACGAAGGCGAGGGCGCCGAGGGCCACGGAGCCCGCGACACAGGCGCACCCGGTGACCGGTCCGGCGCGGAGCACCCGGCCGCGCACGGTCAGCAGCAGTGAGGCGGCGCCCGCGCCGACGCCGAAACCGGCGAGCACCCAGCCCATTCCGGAGGCGCCCCAGCCGCGCCGGTCGGCGAGCAGGGTAAGACCGACGTTGAGCGGGCCGACGAAACCGAGGTCGCCGAGGGCGATGGCCGGCATCAGCGGGGCGAGGACGCGGTGACCCAATGGATGTGCGCAACTTCCTTTCGCATCTGGCTTCCGGGTCTAGGGCCTCTCGTTTGGATCATGCCGGGCTCGCGGGGCCTGGCACCGCACCTCGCCGCGTTGTCGTCGGTTGCCATGGCTCCGCCATGACGCCC
>NZ_JBWKIR010000009.1:251709-330735 GCF_056432605.1 Streptomyces sp. NPDC045022 | reverse complement strand
GTCCCGGTCCGGGTCGGCGTAGACGGCCACGCTCGCGATCCCGGCGTCCCGACAGGCCCGGGCCACGCGGACAGCGATTTCGCCACGGTTGGCGATGAGCACCTTGCGCACGATTGAGGCTCCCTCCTTGAAACAAGCCGAGTTTAGGGACTGCCGACACGGCACTTCGACCCGTCCCCAATGGTGACCTTGCCCACACGGAGCGTGATTCGAGGCGCGCTCGACCCGCGAAAGCCCTAGTCGCACCTCGGTACGCAGGGCTCCTCCGGGAAACCCTAGCCCTGTCGTGTGGTCAAGGTCTCTGTGGTGGCGTGCTGCGGCCCACTCTGATTCTTTGTCGAGTCCCTACGAATGGCCCAATGATTCTTTGCTGCCGCGCGAACCCTTGTCCCCGGGTTTACCCGTTAGTAGCGTTCGCGATGGCTCGAACGTACCTGGGGTAACGGATCGCTGGAGAGTGGGTGGGTACCGGTGGTGCGCAGACCGGTGGCGTGGGTCGTGGCGGTCGTCCTCCTTGCCGAGGCGTTCGGCATCGCGGCCGTGAACTGGTTCCTCGGCGTGGTCGTCGACCGGCAGAAGATGTCCCTGGCCGGCCTCGACCCCGACGTCATGTCGACGTCCTCGAAGATCGGCGGCGTCGTCTTCGGCCTCTACTTCGCCCTGTGCGCCCTGGTGGCCCTGCTGGTCGCGATCCGCAACCGCGTCCCGGCCGGCTTCGGCCGCGTGCTGCTGATCAGCGCGGCGGTGGTGCACGGCCTGCTGGGCGCGTTCGCCTGGGGCCTGATCGGGTGGACCGCGTTCCTGTTCATGGTCGTGGTGCTCGCGCTGATCGTCCTGCTCCTGATGTCGTACGACCGTGCGGACGGCGCGGAGCAGGGGGCCACCGGCGGTGACGCGGCCGACGGCGGTGACCCCGAGGCGCGGACCGAGCCGCGGGACGCGGCCGGCGCGCCGCGGCGGCTTCCGGAGCAGCGCGGTGCGCCGCAGGACGGGGACGAGGAGCCGCAGGACTCCGTCCCCGCCCAGGTCACCCGGCCGGCTCCCACAACTCCGTGATGCCGACACCCAGTTCGGCGAGGAGCTTGCGCACCAGGGGCAGGCTGATGCCGATCACATTGCCGTGGTCGCCGTCGATGCCCTCGATGAACGGCGCCGAACGGCCGTCCAGGGTGAACGCCCCGGCGACGTGGAGCGGCTCCCCGGAGGCCACGTACGCGGCGATCTCCTCGTCGCTCGGCTCGCCGAACCGGACGACGGTGGAGGCGGTCGCCGAGACGTAGCGCTTGGCCTCCGTGTCCCAGACGCAGTGCCCCGTCTGGAGGACCCCGGCCCGCCCGCGCATCGCCTTCCAGCGGGCGGTGGCCTCCTCGGTGCCGGCGGGCTTGCCGAGCGCCTGTCCGTCCAGCTCCAGCACGGAGTCACAGCCGATCACCAGGGCGCCCTGCACCTCCGGCCGCGCCGCGACGACGGAGGCCTTGGCCTCGGCGAGGGCGAGCGCCAGCTCGGCCGGCGTGGGGGCGGTGACGGCGTCCTCGTCGACCCCGCTGACGATCACCTCGGGCGCGAGGCCGGCCTGCCGGAGCAGGCCGAGCCGGGCGGGGGACTGGGAGGCGAGCACGAGTCGCCTGCGGTGCTTGGCAGTCATGTGGTCAGGTTAGTCACGTGGCGCTGCCGGGACTCACCTCAGACCGATCACGATCATCGCCACGACCATGGCCAGGGCCATGAGAAGGCCGAGCCGCCGCAGCATCTCCTGCGTGTCGCGCAGTTCTTCGGGCGGCTCGTTCTCGGGGTCTGACCACAGCATGCTCCCCAGCGTGGGGCTTCGGCCGGGGAGGGCGCCTGAGTACCGCTACTCAGATCGGCGCCCGGTGCCGCGGTTGCGTGCGGGGTCCCCCGCGCCCCTGAGGCGGGGTGCGGGGGTTGCCCGCACCCCTGGGGCGGGATCCGCTCAGCTCGGCCAATAGGTGCGGGTCCAGGAGACCGCGCCCGGCCTGGGCAGGTGGGCGGAGGCGATGCGGGACGGGTCCGACCACGAATCCCGCGGGGCTGCCACGCCGGACGGCTGGGCTGCCGCCGCCGCCGCGGCGCGGGCGCGGACCACCGCCAGTGCGGCGGCCAGCTCCTCCGGGGTCGGATTGCCTCGTACGACCTTGATCGTCATGACGGCTTCCAATCGATCGGCCAGCCTCTAGAGGGGGATGTTGCCGTGCTTCTTCGGAGGCAGGGATTCCCGCTTGGTGCGCAGCTGACGCAGCCCCCGGACGATGTGGGCGCGGGTGTCCGACGGCATGATCACCGCGTCGATGTAGCCGCGTTCGGCCGCGACATAGGGGTTGAGGAGGGCGTCCTCGTACTCCTGGATCAGCCGGGCGCGCACCGCCTCGAGGTCCTCGCCGCTCGCCTCGGCCTCCGCGATGGTGCGGCGGTGCAGGATGTTGACCGCGCCCTGGGCGCCCATGACGGCGATCTGGGCGGTGGGCCAGGCGAGGTTGAGGTCGGCGCCCAGGTGCTTGGAGCCCATGACGTCGTAGGCGCCGCCGAAGGCCTTGCGGGTGATCACGGTGATCAGCGGGACGGTGGCCTCGGCGTAGGCGTAGATCAGCTTGGCGCCGCGCCGGATGATGCCCTCGTGTTCCTGGCCGACGCCGGGCAGGAAGCCCGGCACGTCCACGAAGGTCAGCACGGGGACGTTGAAGGCGTCGCAGGTGCGCACGAAGCGGGCGGCCTTCTCCGACGCGTCGATGTCGAGGCAGCCGGCGAACTGCATCGGCTGGTTGGCGACCACACCGACCGGCTGGCCCTCGACCCGGCCGAAGCCGGTGACGATGTTCGGCGCGAACAGCGCCTGCGTCTCGAAGAACTCGGCGTCGTCGAGGACGTGCTCGACCACCGTGCGGATGTCGTACGGCTGGTTCGCGCTGTCCGGGACGAGGGTGTCCAGCTCGCGGTCCTCGTCGGTGACGGTGAGGTCCGCCTCCTCGGGGAAGACCGGCGGCTCGGAGAGGTTGTTGGACGGCAGGTACGACAGCAGCTGCTTGACGTACTCGATGGCGTCCTTCTCGTCCCCGGCCATGTGGTGGGCCACGCCGGAGGTGGAGTTGTGGGTGCGGGCGCCGCCCAGCTCCTCGAAGCCGACGTCCTCGCCGGTGACGGTCTTGATGACGTCCGGGCCGGTGATGAACATGTGCGAGGTCTGGTCGACCATGACCGTGAAGTCGGTGATGGCCGGGGAGTAGACCGCGCCGCCCGCGCAGGGCCCGACGACCAGGCTGATCTGCGGAATCACGCCGGAGGCGTGGGTGTTGCGGCGGAAGATCTCGCCGTACGCGCCGAGGGAGGCGACGCCTTCCTGGATGCGGGCGCCGCCGGAGTCGTTGATGCCGATGACCGGGCAGCCGGTCTTCAGCGCGAAGTCCATGACCTTGACGATCTTCTGGCCGTAGACCTCGCCGAGCGCGCCGCCGAAGACGGTGAAGTCCTGGGAGAACACGGCGACGGGACGCCCGTCGACGGTTCCGTACCCGGTGACCACGCCGTCGCCGTAGGGGCGGTTCTTCTCCAGCCCGAAGTTGGTGGAGCGGTGCCGGGCGAACTCGTCCAGCTCGACGAACGACCCTTCGTCGAGCAGCAGTTCGATGCGCTCACGGGCCGTCAGCTTGCCCTTCGCGTGCTGTTTCTCGACGGCACGTTCGGAGCCGGCGTGCGTCGCCTCATGGATGCGCCGCTGGAGATCCGCGAGTTTGCCCGCGGTCGTGTGGATGTCGATCCCTTGGATCTCGTGACGCTCTTCCGGCTCGGACATCGGGATACGGCTCCCTGCCTGCTCAAAAGGGGGGACGGTTACTCATCCGTAGAGTAGTGGCGGCCCTACCGATCAGCACTGCGTCGTTTACCACACCTAGGGTGGCTTGCATGACGCCCCGAGATGCAGCAGACGACGACAACGGCAGCCGCTGGTCCGACCTCGACCGTCCGCCCCTGAACGCGGCCGCGCTCCGGCGGGCGCTGGTGCGCGAGGGCGGGCTCTGGTCGGCGCTGGAGGTCACCCGGCGCACCGGCTCCACCAACAACGACCTGGTGGCGCTGGCCGCGGCCGGCAAGGCGGCGGAGGGCGCGGTGCTGGTGGCCGAGGAGCAGACGGAAGGCCGGGGCCGCCTGGACCGCCGGTGGACGGCACCGCCGCGCTCCGGCCTCTTCTTCTCCGTGCTGCTGAAGCCGGCCGAGGTGCCGGTCGCGCGCTGGGGGTGGCTGCCGCTGCTGACGGGTGTGGCCGTGGCGACCGGTCTGTCCCGGGCCGCGGGTGTGGACACGGCACTCAAGTGGCCGAACGACCTGCTGGTGACCGTGGACGGGGAGGAGCGCAAGGCCGGGGGCATCCTGGCCGAGCGGGCCGGCCAGGACGGTGTGGTCGTCGGCGTCGGTGTCAACGTCACGCTGCGGTCCGAAGAGCTGCCGGTCCCGCAGGCGGCCTCGCTGGCGCTGGCCGGGGCGCGGGGCACGGACCGGGACCCGCTGCTGCGTGCCGTGCTGCGGTCGCTGGAGGACTGGTACGGGCGGTGGCGGGCGGCAGGGGGCGACCCGGGCGTCAGCGGTCTGCAGGACACCTACGCGGCGGGCTGCGCGACGCTCGGACGGGTGGTGCGGGCGGAACTGCCGGGGGAGCGGTCGATCGTGGGTGAGGCGGTCGCCCTGGACGGGGACGGGCGGCTGGTCATCGCCACGGCGGACGGGGTGCAGGAGCCGGTGGGAGCGGGCGACATCATTCACCTGCGCCCCGCGTGAGCCGCCCTGCTCCGGCGCCGGCCGGGGGCGGGTCGCGCACCCGCGCCGACAGGGCCGCCCGCAGTCGGGTCGCGCCCCCAAGGCGGGCGGGGAACCTCGCGACCAGCCACGATGGTGCTGTAGGTGTGGACCGCGCTCACGCACGGTCGGGTCACGGCGGTTCTCCTGAACCGGTACCGGGCAGTGGTCCCCGGCCCAACCCGGCGGAGTGAGCTGGCGCACACCTGCCGTAGAGTTGAGGCCGGTCGAAACCTGACCGTGGCAGATCGGAAGGGCAGCAGGCGTGACCGTCGACGACACGGGCTCCGGCGCGGGCGCGGACGGCCGGGTGGACCCTCCCCTCGATCGGGGGGACGCCCACGCCGCCGACACCGGCGAGGACCCGCTGGCCCTGCGTCTCGAACAGCTCATCCTGGGCGCCGAGCGCCGTTACACCCCGTTCCAGGCGGCCCGCAGCGCGGGTGTCTCCATGGAACTGGCCTCGCGGTTCTGGCGGGCCATGGGATTCGCCGACATCGGCCAGGCCAAGGCCCTCACCGAGGCCGACGTACTGGCCCTGCGCCGCCTCGCCGGTCTCGTGGAGGCGGGGCTGCTCAGCGAGGCCATGGCGGTGCAGGTGGCCCGGTCCACCGGGCAGACCACCGCCCGGTTGGCGGAGTGGCAGATCGATTCCTTCCTGGAGGGCCTGACCGAGCCCCCGGAGCCGGGGATGACCCGCACCGAGGTGACGTACCCGATCGTCGAGCTGCTCCTGCCCGAGCTGGAGGAGTTCCTGGTCTACGTCTGGCGCCGCCAGCTCGCCGCCTCTGCCGGCCGGGTCGTGCAGACCGGTGACGACGAGGAGATGGTCGACCGGCGGCTCGCCGTCGCCTTCGCCGACCTCGTCGGCTTCACCCGGCTGACCCGCCGCATGGAGGAGGAGGAACTCGGCGAGCTGGTCGAGGCCTTCGAGACGACCTGCGCCGACCTGGTGGCCGCGCGGGGCGGCCGGCTCATCAAGACCCTCGGCGACGAGGTGCTGTACGCGGCGGACGACGCCGGTACGGCCGCGGACATCGCGCTGCGGCTGGTCGAGACGCTGGCGAACGACGAGACGATGCCGGAGCTGCGGGTCGGCATGGCGTTCGGCACGGTGACCACCCGTATGGGTGATGTGTTCGGTACGACGGTGAACCTGGCGTCCCGGCTCACCTCGATAGCCCCTCGGGACGCCGTGCTGGTGGACAGCGCCTTCGCGGAGGAGCTGATCCGCACCGGCGAGGCGCCCGCCTCGGAGGCGGAGGCGGCCGAGGCCGCGGCGGCCGCCGAGAAGGAGGGCGAGGAGCCGCCGACGTACCGCTTCGCGCTCCAGCCGATGTGGCAGCGCCCGGTGCGTGGGCTCGGCGTGGTCGAGCCGTGGCTGCTCACCCGCCGCGACAACCGGGCCTAGGGCCTTTCGTCTGGATCATGCCGGATCAGGGAGCGGTGCCAGGCCCCGCGAGCCCGGCATGATCCAAACGAGAGGCCCTGGTTCCTCCTACCGGCCACGGGCGCCGGGGGTGTCCACGCACAGGGCGATCACCGGAAGGCACACTTCGCGCGGTTCGGGGTCCGCCCTGCTGTGGCTCGGCGTCGGGGCCGGAGTGTGCGTGGGCGTGGGGGTCGCCGGGGCCGGGCGCGGGACGGACGTCGTCGCCGGGGGCCGCGAGGTGGTGCCGCCGGGTGCGGACGGGGCGCCGGTCGGGATGGTGGTCGGGACGGCGGTGTCGCCGGACGGTGCCGCGGCGGGGCCCGAGGCGGCGGGGGCCGGGGTTCCGGTGCTCGCCGGCGCGAGGCTCCTGCCGCCCATGGCGGACGTCGCCGAGGGCAGCGCGGTGGGGACGGCGGCGGCGGTGGCGGCGGGGTCCGCCGAGCGGTTCGTGGCGCTGCCGCTCGGGTCGAACCGGGGCTCGGCCTCCGCCGTGCCCGGGGCGCCGACCCCGGCCTCCGGGGCGACCCGGACCAGGCTGAGGACCCCCGCGGCCAGGGCGAGGCCGCCGGCGGCGAGCAGCACCTTGCGGGGGCGGGGCTTGCGGTGGCGCCCGTGCCGTACGCCGGACGCACCGCCGTCGGCCCGTTCGTCCGGCTCGCTCTCCTGTTCCGTACGGGACCGTGCACGTATCGGTGTCATGGGTTCCCTCCCCGCCGCGCGCTCTGGGCGCGCCGTGGCGGAGGCACGTTATGCGGTCCTGTGGGCGGTGTGGGGGGAGACGGCCGGGATGTCACTCGAACGGGTGTAGCCCCCCTGGGCTTCCCGGGATCGGGTACGACTGCGATGATCGGGCCGGCAGTGAGTTAACCCGCGTTAACCGGAGGGTGTCATGAGCGAGGAGCGGCTCGGGGAGTTCGTGCTGGTGCGGCGGCACGGGCACGTGGCGGAGCTGGTGCTGGACCGGCCCAAGGCCATGAACGCGGTGTCCACGGAGATGGCCCGCTCGCTCGCGGGTGCGTGCACGGCGCTGGCCGCCGACCGGGAAGCGCGCGTGGTCGTGCTGACCTCCTCCCATGAGCGGGCGTTCTGCGTCGGGGCCGACCTGAAGGAGCGGAACTCCTTCACCGACGCGGACCTCGTACGGCAGCGGCCGGTGGCACGCGGGGCGTACACCGGGGTGCTGGAGCTGCCGATGCCGACGATCGCGGCGGTGCACGGCTTCGCGCTGGGGGGCGGGTTCGAGCTGGCGCTGTCCTGCGACCTGATCGTGGCCGACCGCACGGCCGTGGTGGGGCTGCCGGAGGTGTCGGTGGGCGTGATTCCGGGCGGTGGCGGTACGCAGCTGCTGCCGCGGCGGGTCGGGGCCGCGCGGGCCGCGGAGCTGATCTTCTCGGCGCGGCGGGTGGAGGCGGCGGAGGCGGCCGGGCTGGGGCTGGTGGACCAGGTGGTGGAGGAGGGCCGGGATCGCGAGGAGGCGCTGGCCCTGGGTGCCCGGATCGCGGCGAACTCGCCGGTCGGCCTGCGTGCCGCCAAGCGGGCGCTGCGGCTGGGGCACGGGCTGGATCTGCGGGCGGGGCTCGAGGTCGAGGACGCGGCGTGGCGGTCGGTGGCGTTCTCGGGGGACCGGGCGGAGGGGGTGGCGGCGTTCAACGAGAAGCGCGCGCCGCAGTGGCCGGGGGAGTAGCGAAACGAGCATTCCCGGCCGCCCCGCGCCGCGGCCGGCCGGGGGCGGGGTCGCCCACCGGAGCCGACCGGACACCGGCTGAGCGCCCGGAAGGGGCGCGGGGAACCGCGCGACCAGCGCGCGCGCCCGCACCCGGTTCCGTGGCCCGGAAAGCCGGTCCCCGGTCCACCTGATCGCCGCACCGATGTCCCGAATCACCCCATTCCTGCCTAGCCTGGAGTGATGGGCGAGGACAAGCGGTTCGTTGCCGTCGTGGCGCTGGCGCAGGGAATGGCGGCGGCGCACACGCCACGGGAGTCGTGGCAGGCCGCCGCGCTCGGCGCGTGCCGGGCACTGGACGGCAGCTTCGCGGCACTGTCGGTGTGGGAGCGGGAGCTGGGCCGGCTGCGGGTCCTCGTGAACGTGGGGGACAGGGCGGCGGACGAGGACGAGTTCCCGGAGGCCGAGACCTACCCGGTGCACCAGTTCCCGGAGATCACCGAGTTCCTGCACGAGCGGTGGGCCGGCGGCGGGGGCCCCAACGCCTGGGTGGAGACCGCCGGGGGGACGGCCGCCGGTACCCCCGGCTATTTTCACCAGCGGGTCGCCGCCCTGCGCCGCAGAGGCCGTGGTTGCTGCGTCGTCGCTCCCGTGGTGCTGCACGGCAGGGCCTGGGGTGAGCTGTACGTCGCCCGCGCGGTCGGGGAGCCCCTGTTCGGGCGGGCGGACGCCGACTTCGCCACCGTGCTGGCCGCGGTCGTCGCCGCCGGGCTCGCGCAGACGGAACGGCTGGAGGAGGCCCGTCGGCTCGCGTTCACCGACGCCCTCACCGGCCTCGCCAACCGCCGTGCCGTGGACGTACGCCTGGAGGAGGCCGTGGAGCGGCATCGTACGGAAGGCGTGGTCGTCAGCCTCGTCGTCTGTGATCTCAACGGGCTCAAGCGGGTCAACGACACCCTGGGACACGCCGTCGGCGACCGTCTCCTGGAGCGCTTCGGCTCGGTGCTCTCGCTGTGCGGGGCGATGGTGCCGGGCGCGCTGGCCGCACGGCTGGGCGGCGACGAGTTCTGTCTGCTCGCGGTCGGCCCGGCCGCCGACGACGTGGTGAAGGCCGCGGACGAACTGTGCCGCAGGGCGGCGGAGCTGGAGCTGGGGGAGGGGGTCGCGTGCGGGATGGCCTCGACCGGGGACCCGATCGGGCCGGTGCGCGACGCCCGGCGGCTGTTCCGGCTGGCGGACGCCGCGCAGTACCGGGCCAAGGCCGTGTGCGCGGACCGGCCGGTGGTGGCCGGCCGGGAGGGCCCGGACGATCCCGTCGTACGGTTGGCCGACGAACCGCCTGCCGCGCGCGCCGAGCGCCGCCGTTTCCGTGGGCGTCGCCCGTGAGGCGAAGCCCACACCGAGCGGTAAGGGTCACCCCCGCGTCCCACTAGTGACATCGCCGCATTCAATGCGTACGCTCCTGAATATGGATATGCACACTGTGGTGGTGGGGACGTCCGGTGTCACGGCGTCCGACGTTCTCGCCGTGGCGCGCGGCGGTGCCCGCATCGAGCTGTCGGCGCAGGCGGTGGCGGCCCTCGCGGCGGCCCGGGAGATCGTGGACGCGCTGGCGGCCAAGCCGGACCCCGTCTACGGCGTCTCCACCGGCTTCGGAGCCCTGGCGACCCGGCACATCAGCCAGGAGCTGCGCGCCCAGCTGCAGCGCAACATCGTCCGCTCGCACGCCGCCGGCATGGGCCCGCGGGTGGAGCGCGAGGTCGTCCGGGCCCTGATGTTCCTGCGCCTGAAGACCGTCTGCTCCGGGCACACCGGCGTCCGGCCCGAGGTCGCGCAGACCATGGCCGACGTGCTGAACGCCGGGATCACCCCGGTCGTGCACGAGTACGGCTCCCTCGGCTGCTCCGGTGACCTGGCCCCGCTGTCCCACTGCGCCCTCACGCTCATGGGCGAGGGCGACGCGGAGGGCCCCGACGGTGTCGTACGGCCCGCCGGTGAGCTGCTCGCCGCGCACGGCATCCAGCCCGTCGAGCTGCGCGAGAAGGAGGGCCTGGCCCTGCTCAACGGCACCGACGGCATGCTCGGCATGCTGGTGATGACCCTGGCCGACCTCGACACCCTCTACAAGTCCGCCGACGTCACCGCCGCCCTCAGCCTGGAGGCGCTGCTCGGCACGGACAAGGTGCTGGCCCCGGAACTGCACGCCATCCGCCCGCACCCGGGCCAGGGCGCCGCCGCCGCCAACATGCTCGCCGTGCTCAAGGGCTCGCAGCTCACCGGGCACCACCAGGACGACGCACCCCGCGTCCAGGACGCCTACTCGGTGCGCTGCGCCCCGCAGGTCGCCGGTGCCGGGCGCGACACCCTCGCACACGCCCGCCTCGTCGCCGAGCGGGAACTCGCCTCCGCCGTCGACAACCCGGTCGTGCTGCCCGACGGCCGCGTGGAGTCCAACGGCAACTTCCACGGCGCCCCGGTCGCCTACGTCCTGGACTTCCTCGCCATCGCCGCCGCCGACCTCGGCTCCATCGCCGAGCGCCGCACCGACCGGCTGCTGGACAAGAACCGCAGCCACGGCCTGCCGCCGTTCCTGGCCGACGACGCCGGCGTCGACTCCGGCCTGATGATCGCCCAGTACACGCAGGCCGCGCTGGTCAGCGAGATGAAGCGGCTCGCCGTACCGGCCTCCGCGGACTCCATCCCGTCCTCCGCCATGCAGGAGGACCACGTGTCCATGGGCTGGTCGGCCGCGCGCAAGCTGCGCACCGCCGTGGACAACCTCACCCGGATCATCGCCGTCGAGCTGTACGCGGCCACCCGCGCCATCGAGCTGCGCGAGGGCCTCACCCCGGCGCCCGCCTCGCAGGCCGTCATCGAGGCCGTACGGGCCGCCGGTGTGCAGGGCCCCGGTCCGGACCGGTTCCTGGCACCCGACCTGGCCGCCGCCGACGCTTTCGTGCGCGCCGGAGAGCTGGTGGCGGCCGTGGAGACGGTCACCGGGCCGCTGCAGTAGGGCGGCGGAGCGAGAAGGGGGCCTGCCGTCCGGCAGGCCCCTCTTGTTTCTGTCGCTACGTCACTTCAGCTTCGCCGACTGCGCCTTGACGACCTCCGGCGACACCGCGTAGGGCTGCTTGGAGATCATCGCGCCGATGTTCGTCGTGAAGTACGACGCCACGGTGTTCCCGTGCCGGACGACCTCGGCGTAGACGGGCGCCGTGCCCCCGTCCCGCCCGATGATCTCTTCATGCGCGAACTATGTGTGCGCCGTCAAAGGATCGGTCAAGAAAATTCAAAAGCCCAGGCGTTCGCGGCGTACCGAATACACCACGAAACCGGCACCCACGCCGAGGAAGAGGGTCCCGCCCACCACGTACGGCGTCGTGTCGGGGCTTCCCGTGTCGGCCAGTTCGGTGCCGTCCGCGGTCTCCCGCGCACTGCCGTCGGTCACCGCCGACACCGGCCGGGCCTGCTGGGTGACATGTGCCGCGGCGTACGCCGTGCCGGACCGCGTCGTCGTCTCTCTCGCCGGGGAGTCCTGCGACGCGTTCGCGGACGGGACGAACCACAGAGCGCAGAGCAGCGTGCCCGCGGCGGTGGCGGTCAGCAGCGGACGGCGAACGGATGACACGGAATATCGATCCCCTTGTGACGCTGGTGAATTGGCCGTGTGGAGCGATGTTAGTGAAAGTCGCGGGTCACAGGAAAGTCACGGGAGGTTTCGGTCGTACGCTCGCGCCATGAGTGCTGAAGAGACATCACGTTTTGTATGCCTTCGTGTGGAACTCGTCCTGGAGGTGACGGACGAGAACGCGGTGACCAAAGCGGCGCTGCGCCGGCTCGCCGCCGACGCGGAGCTGCCGCAGGAGGAGCGGACCCGGGCCGAGGGCGCTGTGACGGAAGACACCGCGGAGGGCCTCGCCTATCTCGTGGATCCGTTCGACCTGGTCAGCGAGGTGCCCGGGGTGGAGCTCCAGCAGGCGTCCTGGTCCAGCGAACGGATCGCCTACGACCCTGACTCGCCCGACTGGGATCTGGATGAGGATGATGGGGGGGACGACGAAGAGGGCGGCATCGGCTGAGCGGCCCGGGGCACCCATGACCCCGGACGGCAACCGCCGTCCGGGGTTTCGTCGTCTCAAGGGGCGCACGGACGACTTCCGTACCACCTCGCCTCGGCGGACGTGGCGTGGCCCACACCCGCGATCTATGTGGAACGGGATGGATCGGCCGTAGCGTTGAACGTTCTCACGGGGACCCGGGGTTTTCGCGAATTCGGCAATGATGGAGAAGTGTGTGATTACGGACAGTAAGCGACGCGGCCTGACGGTCGCGTCCGCACTGCTCGGTGGTGTGCTCGTGCTCACGGGCTGTTCCGGCAGCGGTGACGCCAAGGCGGCCGACAGCGGCGACACCTCGCAGGCCAAGGCCGACGAGGCGGCGGCCCAGAAGTCGTCCGAGGCGCAGATCGCGATCACGCCCAAGGACGGCTCCAACAACGCCTCCATCAACAACTCGGCCACCGTCAAGGTCGCCGAGGGCACCCTGACCGGCGTGACCATGACCTCCACCGACGGCAAGGCCGTCGCGGGCGCGCTGTCCGCCGACAAGACCAGCTGGAAGCCCAGCGTCCAGCTGCAGCGGTCGACCACCTACCGGATCGCCGCGGAGGCCAAGGACTCCGCCGGCCGGGTCGCCCACGAGAACGCCTCGTTCACCACGGTCTCCCCGGCCAACAGCTTCATAGGCAACTTCACGCCGGACAACGGCGCCACCGTGGGCGTGGGCATGCCCGTCTCGATCAACTTCGACAAGGCGATCACCAACAAGACCGCCGTCCAGAAGGGCATCACGGTCACCTCCAGCAGCGGCCAGGAGGTCGTGGGGCACTGGTTCAACGCCAACCGCATCGACTTCCGGCCGGAGACGTACTGGAAGGAGAACTCCACCGTCACGCTGAAGCTGGCCCTCGACGGTGTCGAGGGCGCGAGCGGTGTCTACGGCGTGCAGCAGAAGACGGTCACCTTCCAGATCGGCCGCAACCAGGTCTCCTACGTCGACGCGCAGACCAAGCAGATGAAGGTCACGCAGGACGGCAAGGTCGTCAAGACCATCCCGGTCTCCGCCGGTTCGCCGGAGAACAAGACGTACGCGGGCATCATGGTGATGTCCGAGAAGTTCAAGCAGACGCGCATGAACGGCGCGACCGTGGGCTTCACCGACGACGACGGCAAGGGCGAGTACGACATCAAGGACGTGCCGCACGCCATCCGCCTCACCAGCTCCGGCACCTTCCTGCACGGCAACTACTGGGGCGCGAAGTCCATCTTCGGCAGCGTCAACACCAGCCATGGCTGCGTGGGCCTGTCCGACACCAAGGGCGCGAAGGACCCGAACACGCCGGCCGCGTGGGTGTACGACCACTCGCTCCTCGGCGACGTCGTGGTCATCCAGCACACCGGTGACAAGACCGTCTCCCCGGACAACGGTCTCAACGGCTGGAACATGGACTGGGCGCAGTGGAAGGCCGGTTCGGCCGTCTGACGCCGCCTCCCGCACAGCCTCCCGATGCCGCCCCCAGGGGCGGCATCGGCGTTTTCCGCGGCACCGAAGTCCGTCGGCCCCGGCGAACGCCTCGCCCATCACCTGACGGCGTATAACACCCCTTGCCCGTCGCGCACTTCGCGATCCTGTAACGGTGTCCGGGCTGCCGCGTAACAGTTTCCGTACGCGCTTTCTCACTGTCCTCTCATCTATTGAGCCGTCTGATCACCCCCCGGCATACTGCGAGATCCGGGGGGTTGACGTGCATAGGTACGAAGCTGCCCCCGGCCGGGTGAACGGGGAATTCGCCCGGTACCTCATCTCCAGGGGGAGAACTTGCGCAGACAAGTGAAAAGAGCAGCTGCGGCCGGTGTGGCAACGGCCGCGGCCGTCGCCCTCGCAGCGGGAATGACCAGCCCGGCGTCGGCGAAACCCGCACACGCCCCGGCCGCTGCCTCCGCGCTCACCGCCAAGCACCACGTCACCCTCATCACCGGTGACCGGGTCGCCCTCGACGCCAAGGGCCGGGTCGTCGGCCTGGAGCGGGCCAAGGGACGCGAGCACATACCCTTCCAGGTACGCAAGGCCGCCGGACACACGCTGGTCGTCCCCGCCGACGCGGCCCACCTGGTCGCCTCCGGCAAGCTGGACCAGCGCCTGTTCGACGTCACCGAGCTGAACAAGGCCGCCACCCGCAAGGCCCAGAAGAACGGCCTGAAGGTCATCGTCGGCTACAGCGGCGCCGCCGCGGCCGCGAAGGCCGACGTCCGGGACGCGGGCGACCTGCGCCGCAGCCTGAAGGCGCTCAACGCGGACGCCGTGCGGACCCCGGTCGAGGACACCGCCGAGCTGTGGGACGCGGTCACCGACGGAGACAGGACCGCCGCCGGTATCGCGCACGTCTGGCTCGACGGCGTCCGCAAGGCCTCCCTCGACAAGTCCGTGCCGCAGATCGGCGCGCCGACCGCGTGGAAGGCCGGCTACACCGGCAAGGGCGTGAAGGTCGCCGTCCTCGACACGGGCGTGGACGCCACCCACCCGGACCTCAAGGACCAGGTGATCGACGCCAAGAACTTCACCGCCGCCGCCGACGCCACCGACCACTTCGGTCACGGCACGCACGTCGCCTCCATCGTGGCGGGCACCGGTGCCAAGTCGGGCGGCAAGTACAAGGGTGTCGCCCCCGACGCCAAGATCCTCAACGGCAAGGTCCTGGACGACACCGGCTCCGGTGACGACTCCGGAATCCTCGCCGGCATGGAGTGGGCGGCCTCCCAGGGCGCCTCCGTCATCAACCTGAGCCTCGGCGGCTACGACACCCCCGAGGTCGACCCGCTCGAGGCCGAGGTCAACAAGCTCTCCGCCGAGAAGGGCGTCCTGTTCGCGATCGCCGCGGGCAACGAGGGCCCCCAGTCGATCGGTTCGCCGGGCAGCGCGGACGCCGCGCTCACCGTCGGTGCCGTCGACAAGAAGGACAAGCTCGCGGACTTCTCCTCCACCGGTCCGCGGGCCGGAGACGGTGCCATCAAGCCGGACGTCACCGCGCCCGGCGTGGACATCACCGCCGCCGCGGCCAAGGGCAGCGTCATCGACCAGGAGGTCGGTGAGAAGCCCGAGGGCTACCTGACCATCTCCGGCACCTCGATGGCCACCCCGCACGTCGCGGGCGCCGCCGCGATCCTGAAGCAGGAGCACCCCGACTGGGGCTACACCGAGCTGAAGGGCGCCCTGACCGGTTCCACCAAGGGCGGCAAGTACACGCCGTTCCAGCAGGGCACGGGCCGCATCCAGGTCGACAAGGCGATCAAGCAGTCGATCGTCGCCGACCCGGTGTCGGTGGGCTTCGGGGTGCAGCAGTGGCCGCACACCGACGACAAGCCGGTCACCAAGAAGCTGACGTACCGCAACCTCGGTGACAAGGACCTCACACTCACCCTGGCCGAGACCGCCACCAACCCCAAGGGCGCCGCGGCCCCGTCCGGCTTCTTCAAGCTCGCCGCGACCACGGTGACCGTCCCGGCGCACGGCAAGGCCTCGGTCGGCTTCACGGTCAACACCAAGCTGGGCGGCACCGTCGACGGCGCCTACTCCGCGTACGTGACGGCGACGGGCGGCGGCCAGACGGTCCGCACGGCCGCCGCGGTCCAGCGCGAGGTGGAGTCGTACGACCTCACGCTGAAGTTCATCGGCCGCAACGGCAAGCCGGCCCCGTACTACGGCGCCGACGTCACCGGCGTGGCCGGCCTGGCCAACGGCGTCTGGCTGAACCCGTACGACAAGTCCGGCACGGTGAAGGTACGCGCGCCCAAGGGCACGTACATCCTCAACACCTCCATCTACCGTGACCCGGAGAACGCCGCCAAGGGCATCGACTGGATCGCCCAGCCGAAGCTGACCGTCTCCAAGAAGCAGACGATCACGATCGACGCGCGCAAGGCCAGGCCGGTGGACATCACCGTCCCCGGCTCGGGCCTGAAGGCGCAGTTCGCCTCGCCGGAGTACGACGTCACGCTCGGCAACGGCCAGTACGGCTACGGCTGGTTCCTGGACTCGTACAAGAACTTCCGCACCGCCCACGTGGGCCCGGCGCTGCCCGCCGGGACGCTGTACCAGCAGTGGGACGGCCACTGGAGCAAGGGCACGAACGAGGAGTACGACGTCACCTCGGGCGGCTCGGTCAAGCAGCTCGCCACCGGCTACACCAAGCACTACAAGGCGAGCGACCTGGCCACGGTCAAGGTCCGGCTCGGTGCCGCCGCGAGCGGCAAGACCGGCTCGGTCAGCGCCGTGGGCTGGCTGCCCGGCAGCTCCAGTGCCTCCTCCATCGGCATCAACCAGAAGCTGCCCGGCACCCGCACCCTGCACCTGTCCGCCAAGGGCGGTGTGACCTGGCAGCTGGAGTTCGAGCAGAACGGCGGCTTCGACCCGGACGGCTTCCCGGTCTCCGACGCCGGCTACGACCTGGGCCAGTTCGCCTTCAAGGCCGGCCAGACCTACACGAAGACGGTCAACACCGCGGTCTTCGGCCCGCACGTCTCCAAGGAACTCGGCCTCTTCCGCGACGGCAACGAGATCTTCGGTTCGCTGCCGCTGTTCGCCGACTCGGCCAAGCACGCCGGGTACTCGGAGTTCACCTCGGTGAACACGACCCTGTACCGCAACGGCACCAAGGTCGGCTCCAACGACGACCCGCTGTTCGGCGACAAGACCTTCAGGGTCCCGGCCGGTGACGCGGCCTACAGGCTGACCACCTCGGTCAAGCGGTCGGCGAAGGTCTCGCAGGCCTCCTCCCGGATCGACGCCACCTGGACCTTCCGGTCGAAGAAGCCGTCGAGCGACTTCGCCCAGCTCCCGGCCTCCGCCCTGCACTTCGGCGCCGTCACCGGCCTGGACAGCCGGGTCGCCGCCGGAAAGACGGTCACCTTCCCGGTCACCGTCGAGGGTTCGGCCGCGGGCGGCAACCTGAAGTCCCTCGCCGTCTACGTCTCCTACGACGGCACGACCTTCAAGAAGGTCGACGTCCGCAGCGGCAGGATCACCGTCAAGAACCCCGCGAAGGGCAAGTCCATCTCCTTCCGCGCCAAGATCGCCGACAAGAAGGGCAACACGTCGACGATCACGATCTACAACGCGTACTACGGCAAGTGAGCCGCCGTACCTGAGTAGGCCCTGAGCGAACGGCCCACCGGAGCAGCAGCTTCCGGCGGGCCGTTCGTGTTTGTGTGCACCCATGACGGCTCACACGGTCGAATACATCCGTTACCGCGTTCCCGAGCAGCAGTCGGCGGAGTTCCTGTCCGCCTACACCCGAGCGGCAGCCCAGCTGGCCGCGGCCCCGCAGTGCGTCGACTTCGAGCTGGCCCGCTGCGAGGAGGACCCCGAGTCCTTCGTCCTGCGGATCACCTGGACGTCGACGGCGGACCACCTGGAGGGCTTTCGCAGGTCCGAGCTGTTTCCGCCGTTCTTCGCGGAGATCAGGCCGTACGTGGAGAACATCGAGGAGATGCGCCACTACCGGCCGACGTCCGTGCGGGGCACGGGTGCGGCGATCCCGACCCTGCACGACTGGGCGGGCGGCGCCGCGGCCTTCTCCCGGCTGACCGAGGTCTTCTACGAGAAGGTGGTCAAGGACGACCTCCTCGCCCCGCTCTTCGCCGGACTGCCTCCCGAGCACGCCGAGCACGTCGCCCTCTGGCTGGGCGAGGTCTTCGGCGGGCCGGCCCGCTACTCCGAGACCCAGGGCGGCCACGGGCACATGGTCGCCAAGCATTTCGGCCGCAACATCAGCGAGGCCCAGCGCCGCCGGTGGGTGAACCTCATCCAGGACGCCGCCGACGAGGTGGGCCTGCCGACGGACGCGGAGTTCCGCTCGGCGTTCGTGGCCTACGTGGAGTGGGGGACACGGCTGGCCGTGTACTTCTCCGGCCCGGACGCCGAACCGCCCGCCGAGCAGCCCGTGCCGAAGTGGACGTGGGGAGCGATGCCGCCGTACCAGGGGTGACGCGTGGTCAGGCCGACGGTACGGCCCTGGTCGCGTCCGTGCCCCAGCTGGCCAGCAGCCGCAGGGAATCCGCCGACGGGGAACCCGGCTCCGCGTGGTACGTCACCAGCGACACGTCCGAGTCGCCCGCGAGGCGGAAGCCCTCGAAGTTCAGGGAGAGATCGCCCACCAGGGGGTGGTGCAGGCGCTTGACGCCGTGGCTCTTCTCCTTGACGTCGTGGGTCGCCCACAGGCGGCGGAACTCGTCGCTCTTGACGGAGAGTTCACCCACCAGGGCGGACAGACGAGGGTCGTCCGGGTAGCAGCCCGCGTCCATGCGCAGGGCACAGACGATGTCGATCGCCTTCTGCTCCCAGTCGACGAACAGCTCGCGGTAGTCGGGACGCAGGAAGACGAGCCGGGCCCAGTTGCGGTCGGCGGGCGGCAGCTCCGACCAGTCGCCGAAGACCGCCGCCGCCATCCGGTTCCAGGCGAGGATCTCCGCGCGGCGCCCCACGATGTACGCGGGCACGCCGTCCATGGTGTCCAGCAGCTGGCGCAGGGGCACCCGCACCTGCTGCTGCCGTGTCGCCGGCTTCTTCTTGTGCGACTTCGGCTTGGCCAGATGGGTGAGGTGGGCGTGCTCGGCGTCCGTCAGCCGCAGGGCGCGGGCGATCGAGTCCAGCACCTCCGCCGAGACGTTCCGTCCGTTGCCCTGTTCCAGGCGGGTGTAGTACGCCACCGACACCCCGGCCAGCTGGGCCAGCTCCTCGCGGCGCAGCCCCGGCACCCGGCGGTGCCGGCCGAAGTCCGGCAGGCCCACGTCCTCCGGCTTCAGCCGGGCCCGCCGGCTGCGCAGGAACTCGCTCAGCTCGGCCCGCCGGTCCAGGGGCCGTCCGGGGGCCGCTGCCGCCTGCGGCTGTTCGTCCCTGCTTTCCATACGTCCAGTATTCCTGGTCGTACGCACCCGAGCCTGACCCCGCCAGTGGTAGGCACAGCGGTCGTACGCAGAAGCGTGGACTGGGTGGCGCGCGGAATTCGCGGCACGCTGGAAGAGTGCCCGGCCGGAACGCGACCGGGCGTCGAACCCTGCTAGGAGAACCCCGGCATGACCACTGTTGCTGCGTACGCCGCGCCCGCGCCGAAGGCCCCGCTGGAGCGGACCACCATCGAGCGGCGCCCGGTCGGCGACTTCGACGTCCTGATCGACATCAAGTTCGCCGGTATCTGCCACTCTGACATCCACCAGGCCCAGGACGGCTGGCGCCCCGGCATCTTCCCCATGGTCCCCGGCCACGAGATCGCGGGCGTCGTCTCCGAGGTCGGCCCCGGTGTGACGAGGTTCGCCGTCGGTGACCGGGTGGGTGTCGGCTGCATGGTCGACTCCTGCCGGGAGTGCGACAACTGCAAGGCCGGCCTGGAGCAGTACTGCTCCACCGGCGGCACCGTCTGGACGTACAACGCCGTCGGCAAGGACGGCGAGCCCACCTACGGCGGCTACTCGGAGAAGGTCGTCGTCGACGAGAACTACGTCGTCCATATCCCCGACGGCCTGTCGCTGGACGAGGCCGCGCCGCTGCTCTGCGCGGGCATCACCACGTACTCCCCGCTGAAGCACTGGAACGCCGGACCCGGCAAGAAGGTCGCCGTGGTCGGGCTGGGCGGTCTCGGCCACATGGGCGTCAAGATCGCGCACTCGCTGGGCGCCGAGGTCACCGTGCTCTCCCAGTCCCTGCGCAAGAAGGACGACGGCCTCAAGCTCGGTGCCGACCACTACTACGCCACCGCCGACCCGCAGACCTTCGAGGAGCTGGCGGGCACCTTCGACCTCATCCTCAACACCGTCTCGGCCCCGCTCGACTTCGCCGCGTACCTGTCCCTGCTGCGCACGGACGGCACCATGGTGAACGTCGGTCTCCCCGAGGAGCCGGTGCAGATCGTGCTGCAGTCGCTGTTCGGCGACCGCCGCAGCCTCAGCAGCTCGGGCATCGGCGGCATCGCCGAGACCCAGGAGATGCTGGACTTCTGCGCCGAGCACGGCCTGGGCGCGGAGATCGAGCTGATCAGCGCCGAGCAGATCAACGAGGCGTACGAGCGGGTGCAGGCGAGCGACGTCCGCTACCGCTTCGTCATCGACGCGTCCACGATCTGACTCCGCCCGGCCGGGACGGACGGTGCGGGGCGCGGGATGCCAGGTGCGCGGAGCACCGTCGCGCTGTCGGCCGTCCGCCGGCCGCGGGCCGTTCGTGGCCGCTCGCGCAGTTCCCCGCGCCCCTTCGGTCCGCCGGTCCGCCGTACGTCCGGCCGGCTCACCGCACCCGCTCGCGCAGCGCCGCCACGCTCACCGCTCCCACCGCCGCCAGGCCGCCGACACCGGCAGGGCGTCGCAGCCGGGGGCTGGCAGGGTGTGCGCGGAGACGCGTTCGGCCAGGTGCTCGACCGCAGGGCCACCGCGAAGTTTCGGCGCGGACCGGAGCGCGGCTCGCTGCCGGCCGGCGCCGGGCGTCTCAGGCGGGCGAGCCGCTGCCGCGGAGGACATCGATGCCGGTGCGATCCGTCCGCTCCGGATCACCGTTGAGCCGGTGGACGACCACCCACGCGCCGTCCGCCATCGCTCCGGCGAAGAGCGAGGCGTGCCGGGTCGCACCGTTGTGCCAGTGCAGCGGGCCGGTCGTGCGCCACGAGGGCGCGGGATCGCCCAGCCGGCGCTCGACGACCAGCCGGACGAGCAGGTCGGCGACGGCGCGCGGGGTCGCCCACAGGCCGCCCGCCGGAAGTATCGCCCCGGTCATCGTCCAGGGCCTGCGGGGCCGCCCGAAAAGCCCCGGGGCGAGCAGCCGACGGGCCGCGGCCGGGCGTGCGCTCACCTCATGGACGTCCAACGGCCGCAGGACGTGCTCGGTGACCAGCTCCTCGTACGACGCGCCGGCCGCGCCCGCCAGCGCCTCGCCGAGCACGGCGTAGCCGAGATTGGAGTACTCCTCCTCGCGCCCCGGCGGGCGCACCGCCAGACCGTCCAGCCGGCCGAGCAGCCGGTGCAGAGCGGCCCGGTCGAAGGCGGCGTACGGGTCGCGGCGGGTGGTGCCGGGCGGCAGGCGCGGGAGGCCGGAGGTGTGCTCGGCCAGCTGCCGCAGGGTGATCCCGGTGCCGGGAGCCGCGGGCAGCCAGCGCTCCACGGGGTCGTCGGCCTCGAGGACGCCCGCGGCGGCCATCCGCATGAGCACGGTGCCGGTGAGCACCTTGGTGAAGGAGCCGATCTCGACGAAGCGGTCCACCGCATGGCCGTCGGCGACCCGGGGCGCAGCGGTGTCGCTCAGGACGCAGGTGGGGACGCGGTGCACGAGGGACCTCCGGTGGGACGGACGGATGACGGCGGCAAGGCAGTGCCGGTCAGGTGCACGTTCCCGCCCGTCAGGTATAAAGGGCAAACGTATAACGGCAGTTGACGCGGAGGGAGGGGACCGGTGATCCGCAGGCTCGCGTGTTCCCGCCGTCTCGCGCCGCTGCTGCTCCTGCTGCTGCCGGTCTTCCTGCTCGACACCGGCACCGTCTCCGCGACCGTGACGCTCGCCGCGACCGCCGCGGCCGGCTCCGCGCTCCTCCTCTGCGCCCTGCTGACCGCGCGTTCCGCGCCCGCCGTGCCGCCCACCCGGGTGCGCACGGCCCTGCGTGACCGGGCCCGGCGTACCGCCTTCCTGCCGCAGCGCGATCCCGACGCGCCCGGCCGGCGACGGCCCAGGGCACCCGGGCAGGCCCTTCCGGCGACCGCCGTGTAGGGCACGTCCTCCCGCACACAGCACGTGACCCCGCGCGGGTCGTCATGCCGATCTCTCCTTCGCTTCCGGCACGACGAGACCCCCGGAGGGCTCACCCATGTCCGTCTTCTCCGTCTTCGCCCACCTGGTCGAGCAACTCGCCGACCTGCTGACACCGCTCTTCCACGCCTCCGCGGCCGCCGTCGCGATCGTCCTGTTCACCGCCCTCGTGCGACTCCTCGTCCACCCCTTGTCGCGGGCCGCCGCCCGCGGCCGGCGGGCCCAGGCCGCGCTTCAGCCGAGGGTGGCCGAGCTGCGCGCGCAGCACGCCGACGACCCGGAGCGGCTGCGGCGGGCGGTGCTGGAACTGCACGCCGAGGAGAAGGTGTCTCCGCTGTCCGGCTGCCTGCCCGGACTGCTCCAACTGCCCGCCTTCTTCCTCCTCTACCGCCTGTTCTCCGGTGGCGGTGCGGGCAACGACCTGCTCACCCACCGGCTGTTCGCGGCGCCGCTCGGCGGCCGGTGGGCCGACGCGCTCGCCGACGGCGGGGTGTTCGGGCCGGCCGGGCTCGTCTACCTCGGGCTCTTCGCCCTCGTCGGGGCCGTTGCCGCCTTCACCTACCGCCGGACGAAGCGGATGACGGCGAAGAACCCGGTCGCCGGCGCGGCCGGGGCGGAGCGGTTGCCCGGCCTCGGCGCGGTCAACCAGGTCATGCCGCTCCTCTCCTTCGGCACGCTCGTCACCGTGGCCGTCGTACCGCTCGCGGCGGCGCTGTACATCGCCACCAGCACCACGTGGAGCGCGCTGGAGCGGGCCGCCCTGTACCGGTAGCAGCGGTGGTTGCGGTCCAGTAGGTGAACAGGGTCTTGCGGAGTGGACGGCGGGATTGGAGGATCAGCCAGTCCTCCGATGGCTGCACCCATCGGTCGGGCGCCCGCGAATGAGGGAGATGGTGACCATGAAGCTGCTGCGAGTCGGCACGGCTGGGGCGGAGCGGCCCGCGCTGCTCGACGCCGAGGGGACCCTGCGTGACCTGTCGGGCCTCGTGGACGACGTCGACGGCGCGCTCCTCGCCGACGACTCCGCGCTCGGCCGGGTACGGGCGGCCGCCGAGACCGGCGAGCTGCCCGCGCTGGACGCGGCGGGACTGCGGATCGGGCCGCCGCTCGGCCGCATCGGCAAGATCGTGTGCATCGGGCTCAACTACCACGACCACGCCCGCGAGACGGGCGCCGAGCCGCCTTCCGAGCCGGTCGTCTTCTTCAAGGCGCCGGACACCGTCGTCGGGCCGAACGACACCGTGCTGGTGCCGCGCGGCTCGGTGAAGACCGACTGGGAGGTCGAACTCGCCGTCGTCATCGGGCGTACGGCCCGCTATCTGGAGTCGGCCGAGGAGGGGCTCGCGCATGTCGCCGGGTACGCCGTCGCGCACGACGTCTCCGAGCGGGAGTTCCAGATCGAGCGGGGCGGGACCTGGGACAAGGGCAAGAACTGCGAGACGTTCAACCCCCTGGGGCCGTGGCTGGTGACGGCCGACGAGGTACCGGACCCGCAGGGTCTCTCCCTGAAGCTGTGGGTCAACGGGGAGCTGAAGCAGGACGGGGCGACCGCCCAGCAGATCTTCCCCGTGGGGGAAGTGGTGCGGTACGTCAGCCACTTCATGACGCTGTATCCCGGGGACGTCATCAACACCGGTACCCCGGCGGGGGTGGCGATGGGGCAGCCCGAGCCGAAGCCGTATCTACGGGCCGGGGATGTGGTCGAGCTGGAGATTCCGGGGCTCGGCCGGCAGCGGCAGGAGCTGAAGGACGCCTGAGGGGCGGGGGCGCGGGGTGGGGCGCGCGTGCCGGTCCGTCGTGGCCGGTCGCGCACTTGCCCAGCGCCCCTGTTCGTCGGCTACGCCTCCAGGAATTGCTCCAGGGCCTCGACCACGAACCTGTGGTCCTGCAGCTGGGGCAGGCCGGAGACCGTGACCGAGCCGATGACGCCCACGTTCTCGACGTTGATCGGGAACGAGCCGCCGTGGGCCGCGTAGGCGTCGGGGTCGAGGCGGGAGGAGTCCTCGAACGTCGTGCCCCTGGCCCGGAAGCGGGCGCCGACCAGGTAGGAGGAGACGCCGTAGCGCTCCACCACCCGGCGCTTGCGGACGATCCAGGCGTCGTTGTCCGGGGTGGAGCCCGGCAGGGCCGCGTGGAAGAGCTGCTGGCCGGCGCGGTGGATGTCGACGGCGACCGGCGCCTGGCGCTCCCGGGCCAGCTCCACCAGCAGGGAACCGAGGGCCCACGCGTCGTCGTAGGTGAACTGCCGGAAGACCAGGCGGCGTTCCTGCGCCTCCAGCTCCTCCACGCTCGGGGTGATCTCCGGGGCGAACTTCGGGGTGATCTGCCGGTGGGACATCAGAGGGTCACCGTCACCTTGTCCCGGGCCGACGTGCGGGCCGCTTCCAGTACGTCGAGGGCGGCGGCCGCCTCCAGCGCGGTCACCGGGTTGGGGCCGGTGCCGGCCAGGGCGTCGGCGACGGCCGCGTAGTAGGCGGGGTAGGCGCCCGGCAGGGTCGGCACGGGGGTGCCGCCGCCGGTCAGCGGGGACTCGCCGGAGCCGATACGGCCCCACAGGGACTGGTCCTCCACGCCCCAGTCGGGGGTGGTGCCGGGGCGGCTGCCCTCGCGCAGGGCCGCCTCCTGCGGGTCGAGACCGTGCTTCACATAGCCCGCGCGCGAGCCCAGCACCCGGAACCGCGGACCGAGCTGGGCGGTCGTCGCGGAGACGTAGAGGTGGGAGCGGACGCCGTTCGCGTGGGTGAGCGCGATGAAGGTGTCGTCGTCGGTCTCGGCGCCGGGGCGGCGGATGTCCGTCTCGGCGTACACCTCGGTGACCGGGCCGAAGAGGACCAGGGCCTGGTCGACGACGTGGCTGCCGAGGTCGTAGAGCAGACCTCCGATCTCTGCCGGGTCACCGGACTCGCGCCAGCCGCCCTTGGGCTCCGGGCGCCAGCGCTCGAAGCGGGACTCGAAGCGCCAGGTCTCGCCGAGCGTGCCGTCCGCGAGGAGCCCGCGGAGGGTCAGGAAGTCGTTGTCCCAACGGCGGTTCTGGAAGACCGACAGCAGCAGGCCGCGCTCGTCGGCGAGGGCGGCGAGGCCGCGTGCCTCGGCCGCGGTGCCGGCGACCGGCTTGTCCACGACCACCGGCAGGCCCGCCTTGAGGGCGGCCGTGGCCAGCGGCACATGCGTCTTGTTCGGGGAGGCGATCACCACCAGGTCCAGCTCGTCCGCGCGGCCGAACAGCTCCTCGGGGGTGGCGGCGAGCGTCACGTCCGGGAACTCGGCGCGGGCCTGCTGCTGCCGGTCCGGGTTGGAGGTGACCACGGTGTCCAGGACGAGGCCCTCGGTGGCGGCGATCAGCGGGGCGTGGAAGACGGAGCCCGCGAGACCGTAGCCGATCAGGCCGACGCGGAGGGGAGTAGCAGTCATGCGTCCTACTTTCGCAACGCTGTTGCCAAAGTGCAAGCGGTGGGGAGAATGGGTGGCGTGAACAGGACGAGGAGCGGCGGGTCGACGGGTGCGAATCTGGGCGTGGTGCGCAGCCACAACACCGCCCTGGTGCTGGGGCTGCTGCGCGGCGCCGGGGGCGAGGGCATCAGCCGCCTGGAGCTGGCCGAGCGCACCGGGCTGACCCCGCAGGCCGTCAGCAAGATCACCGCGCGGCTGCGGGAGGAGGGTCTCGCGGCCGAGGCCGGGCGGCGGGCGTCCACCGGGGGCAAGCCCCGGACCGTGCTGCGGCTGGTGCCGGAGGCGGGGCACGCGGTGGGGGTGCACCTCGACCGGGACGAACTGCGGGCGGTCCTCGTCGACCTGGACGGCGCCGTGGTGGGGGAGCGGCGCGCTGAACTGGACCTGGGCGCGGGGGCGGAGGCCGTGCTCGCGGTGGTGGGAGAGGTCGTCGAGGGCCTGGCACGGGACACCCTGGGACCGGCCGCCGGCCGGGGGGCCGCGGGCACGGGTGGGCTCGGCGGTGCTGGGAGGCCGGCGGGTGCTGGTGCCACTGCTGGGCCGGTTGGTGCTGGTGGGGTCGATGGCCGAGTAACCCCTGGTGGTGTCAGGGGGCCGGTCGGCGGGCCTGTCAGTGCTGGTGGGCTCGGTGATGGCCGAGGGACCTCTGATGGCCATGGGCCCGCCGGTGCTGACGAGGGGCTCGGCGCTGGCCGGGGGCTCGGCGGTGGCCGCGAGGTCGGCGGCGGTGGCGGGGGTCTTGCCGGTGTCCGCTCGCTGCTGGGTGTGGGGGTGGCGCTTCCGGGGCCGCTGGATCACGAACGGGGGGTGCTGCACCGGGTCACCGGGTTTCCCGAGTGGGACGGCTTCCCCCTGCGGGACGCGCTCGCGGAGCGGTTGGGGGTGCCGGTCGTGGTGGACAAGGACACGAACGCCGCCGCTCTCGGGCTGTCGGTCGCGGGTGAGGAGGGCGAGGGCGGGTCCTTCGCGTATCTCCATCTCGGTACGGGCCTCGGGGCCGGGCTGGTGATCGGCGGGAGCGTGCACCGGGGGACGCGGACCGGGGCCGGGGAGTTCGGGCACCAGGTTCTCCAGCTGGACGGGCCGGCCTGTGAGTGCGGCGACCGGGGATGCGTGGAGGTGTTGTGCCTGGGAGCCGTGGAGCGGGGCGAAGTGGGCGAGGCCGCGCGGGTGCTGGGGGTGGCGGCCGGGAACCTGGTGGGGCTGCTGGACATCGATCTGGTGCTGCTCGGGGGGCGGACGGTCGCAGCGGCACCGGAGATCTACGTGAACGGGGTGGCCGGGATCCTTGCCGCCAGAGCGCTGCGGGAGGGGGCGCCCGGCGGGAGCGTGCCGGTCCGGGTGGCTCCCGGTGGTGAGCGGGTGGTGGCGGAGGGGGCGGCGCAGTTGCTGCTGGCACCGCTCTTCGGACGCGCGGAGGCTGAGGTCGCCTGACGCCGGGCGGCCGAACCCCCGACCGGCCGTGACCGCACCCGGGCACGACCCGGAAGGCCTCCAGGACCCGGAGGTGGAGTGAGCATGTCGAGCACGGGGAAGGCTGGGTACCCGGCATCCCCGGCTTCCCTCCTCGCCGGGGTTCGAACGTCACCGTCCGTCGTCGCCGCAAAGGAAGGCATGCGATGCATTCGAGCAAGCGGGGAATGGCCGTCGGCCTGCTCGGGGCCGCCGCGCTGTGCCTCTGGTCCCCGGCCCACGCGTTCGCCGGCACCGGGGCTGCCCCGGATCCGGGCAGGTACTGCGGAACGGACCGGGCGACGGGGCTCGCGGTATGGGCCGGCCGGACCGAGTCCTGCGCCACCGCCCTGCGGGTGGCGAGCGCCTATACCAAGGCCGCGTCCGGCGCCGGAAAGGCGCCCGTCACGGTGCGCGCCGGCGGAGCCGCCTGGACGTGCCGGGAGCGGCAGGGCGACCCGAACCCCTACCAGGAATGCGTCGACTCGAGCGACGGCAGCCGCCGGGTCACCCTCTCGTCCTGACCCGGCCCCTTCTCCCACCGGAGGCCGAACATGGTGTTCACACGTCCGCCGGCGATCGCGGTCGGTGCCGCGCTGTTCCTCGCTCTCCCCGCGACGGCCCACGCCGCGCCCGTCACCACCGACGACGCGTGCGGCAGGGCCGTGGCGGCCGCCGAGCAGGCGGAGCAGGACTACGAGGTCTGCAAGAAGGAGCTGCGGGACAGGATCGCGGACGGCGGGCACCCGGACCGTTCCGAGACGCAAGCGCTCGCGGAGGCCGAGGCGAAGCGCGACACAACGGCCTCCCAGACCCAGCGCGTCTGCGGACCCTGACCAGCCGGCTGACCGAGTGGACCTGACCGGCCGGCTGACCGAGCGGACTTGACCGTCGGCTGATCGAGCGGACTTCCCGCCGCCTGCGGAGTGGCGCCCCCGCCCCCGTGTCCGGCCCGGCATGATCATGTGTTCATGCGACTGTGCCCGTCCCTGTCCCTCTGCCTAGCCGCAGCCGCCGCTCTCGTGCCCGTGTCCTCGCCCGCCGCCCACGCGGACGCGGCCTCCTTCTGCGCGGGAGGATCCGGCGACCGCGGGTTCCCGCTGACCACCCGCATTCACGGCGGTCCCGGCTCCTACGAGGCGGGCGGCGGCTACGGCACCTGGTACATCGACCTGACCAACACCACGGGCCGCACCTGCACCGACATCCACCCGGTCGTCGTCCTCACCGACGAGAAGCGCACCCTGAAGCCGGACCAGCCGAAGCTGGAGTTCTACGACGGACCCCGCACCCGCCCCGTGGCGTTCGAGAGCACCGACGAGCAGGAACTGGTCGGTGTGCTCGACGGGGCCGGGTTCGGCGGGTTCACCGTGCCGCCCGGCAGGACCGTCAGCGTCAAGGTCAGGCTCGCGGTCACCTCCGACGCCGTACCCGACCAGGTCACCGCCAACACCGCCGTCGTCCAGCGCAGGGGCCGGGACGGGGACTGGGTGGGCGAGTCCAACGCCTACCGGTTCGGGATCGACGAGGACGCACCGGACGCGTACGCGACACCCGGCGCGGAGGAGACACCGGGCGCGGACAGGACCCCCGGCGCGCAGGAGACACCCGGTTCGGACGGAACGCAGGACGCCGACGGGACGCAGACCACCCCGTCCGGCAGCCCGGGGGCCACGCCCGGCACCGCCACTCCGGCCACCTCCCCGCCCTTCGCGCAGGAGGTGCAGGAGGCGCAAGATGCGCAGGACGCCGGGGAACGGGCCGGCGAGGCGGGGCGTACCGGCCCCGGACCGGCCCACGAGCTGGCGCGTACCGGCCCACGGCCGGCCCACGGCCTGCTCGCGGCCGTCGCCGCCCTGCTCGCCGTGGGCGGTGTCGCGTTCCTGCTGACCCGCAGACGCCACTGAGGCGCGGACCGCGGTACCACAGGCGTCACCCGCCTGCGACGATCCGTGCGTGGACCAACGGGTCCAGCCCGAACGTCGCCCCGGCCGGAACCGGAGCCCCAAGGCCGACAAGGGCGAGATACGGCGGCGGGTCGCCGAGGCGCTGGAGATCACCTACTACCGCCAGGAGTCCCGTACTACCGCCAGGAGTCCCGCAGCGGGGCGAGGTCCTCGTCTCCTACGACGGCGGCAACCCGGTGAGTGTGCGGACGTACACCGCCGGCGTGCCCTCCCGCACCGAGACCGTCACCGTCCAGGTCCCGGCCGGGGCGACCAGCGTCCGCGTCCGCGTCCGCTGCACCGGCGGCAACTACTGGTACTGGGTGATCGACGGGGTACGGATCACACAGTCCTGACTACGCTGGGGGCGTCGGTACGCCGTGGTTCCGGCGCCCCCGCTTGTCGACCGTACATACGCCAGGAGACGCACAACATGGCAGACCGCAAGCCCATCGAGTCATGGCTCACCGACATGGACGGCGTCCTGATCCACGAGGGCGTGCCGATCCCGGGCGCCGACGCCTTCCTGAAGAAACTGCGCGAGTCCGGACGGCCCTTCCTGGTGCTCACCAACAATTCCATCTACACCGCCCGTGATCTGCACGCCCGGCTGCGCCGGATGGGCCTGGACGTGCCGGTGGACAACATCTGGACCTCAGCCCTGGCCACCGCCCAGTTCCTGGACGACCAGCGGCCCGGCGGCAGTGCCTACGTCATCGGCGAGGCGGGCCTGACCACCGCGCTGCACGACATCGGCTACGTCCTCACCGACCACGAGCCCGACTTCGTGATCCTCGGCGAGACCCGCACCTACTCCTTCGAGGCCCTGACCAAGGCCGTCCGCCTGATCAACAACGGGGCCCGGTTCATCGCCACCAACCCCGACAACGTCGGCCCGTCCATCGAGGGCGACCTGCCCGCCACCGGCTCGGTCGCCGCCCTGATCACGGCCGCGACCGGCAAGAAGCCGTACTTCGTCGGCAAGCCGAACCCGCTGATGATGCGGGCCGGCCTGAACGCGATCGGGGCCCACTCCGAGACCTCCGCGATGATCGGCGACCGCATGGACACCGACGTGCTCGCGGGCCTGGAGGCCGGGATGCGCACCTTCCTGGTGCTCAGCGGCGTCACACAGCCGGACGACGTCGACCGGTACCCCTTCCGCCCCTCGGAGGTCGTCGACTCCATCGCGGACCTGGTCGACCTGGTCTGAGCCACCGGGCCGGGCCGCGCCCGCGCACCCGACCGAAACCCGGTCACCCGTTCGGAGCAGCGGAGCGGCCCCCGAGGATGCGGGGGCGCTCCGGCGGGGGGAACCTCCTGGTACTGGAGGTTCACGATGGGCTCTGTACGCCTCACTCTCTGTACCGGAATCCTGGCCGTGGCCGCGCTCGCCCCGCCGGCCCACGCGGCGGACGGCGGTTCGGTCACCGTGACCCCCGCGTCCCCGGCGCCGGGCGCGGATGTCACCCTGCGGGTCAGCGGCTGCACCGGCGTGCGGGGCACCGCCGCCTCGGCCGCCTTCGTCGCCGACGCCCCCCTGACCGGCGGCCAGGGCACGCTGGCCGGTGAGACCCGGGTCCGCTCCTCCCTCCAGCCGGGCACCTACGAGGTGAAGATCACCTGCTCCGAGTATGTGATCACCGGCCGGATCACGGTCGTGGACCAGGGAGCCGGGCAGTCCGACCAGTTCATCCGGCCGCCCTCCGGCTCCGCGTCGCCCGTCGCCCCGGTCGCCGCGGGCGGCGGTGGCACCGCGCACTTCGCCACGGTGGCCACCACCGGCTCCGGTCCGGGCAGCCTCCAGGCGGTGACCGGTCTCGCGCTCGCCGGGATCGCCGCGGTCGCCGTCGGCTTCCGCACCCGCCGGAGCCGTGGTACGCGCTGACACCCGCCATGACCGACGACCGCGAGCGCGCCACCGGCACCGGGCGGCTCATCACCGGCCTGGCCTGGGCTGTCCTGCTGCTCGGGCTGTGGCTGTGGGGGCGCGGCGTGACCGGCGTACCGCCGAGCCCGGAGGGACCCACCACGGGTGACGTGCTCGCCATCGGCCGCCCCGCCGGCCCCGAGGGGCTGCCGCGCCCGGCGCGGCCGCTGGGCGCCGCGCGGCCCCAGCGCATCGACATCCCCCAGCTCGGCGTCACGGCTCCGGTGGTGGCCCGCGGACTGGACGTCCAGGGCGCCGTCGACCCGCCGCCCTTCGACCAGCCGGGCGTGGTCGGCTGGTACGGCTCCGGCACCGCGCCCGGCGCCGCGGGGGCGGCCCTGATGGTCGGACACGTCGACACCGAGACCCGGCCCGCCGTCTTCTACAAGCTCAGCACCCTCGAACCCGGCGAGACGGTCCGGGTGATCCGCTCGGACGGGCGGATCGCCGTGTTCACCATCGACGACGTCCGTGTCCTGCCCCGCGACGACTTCGACGCCCGGCAGGCCTACGGCCCCCACGAGCCGGGCCGCGCCGAACTGCGCCTGATCACCTGCGGCGGCACCTTCGACCGCGCCAGCCGCACCTACACGGCGAACGTGGTGGTCTCCGCCTACCTCACCGGCACCGGCCGCTGACCCTCGTCCCCCCTCCCGCGCGGCCTCGTGACGGCCGCGGTGGATATGCCAGGATTGGCACCCGGACCAGTGCGCGCCCAGGGGGGAATCGCATGTACGACAGCAGGTGGGCCCGGTCTTCGGCAGGGGCACGGACACGGGCGACCGCGGCGGTGCTGGGGGCGGCACTCCTGGTCGCCGGATGCTCCTCTCCGGGCGGGGACGGGGACCCGGAACCGGCGGCCCGGATCACCCAGCAGCCCAAGTCCGCCGACCCGTTCTGGGTCAACCCGGACGGCAACGCGGCCCGCCAGGTCGCCGCCTCGGTGAAGGCAGGCAGGGAGGCGGAGGCCGAGCAGATCCGGAAGATCGCCGAACAGCCGGTGGGGGAGTGGATCGGCCCGGAGAACCCGGAGCAGGAGGCCCGCGGCTTCACCGAGGCCGCCCAGAAGTCCGACCGCACGGCCCTGCTCGTCCTCTACAACATCCCGCACCGCGACTGCGGCCAGTACTCGCGGGGCGGCGCCGCGGACGGCAACGCCTACCGTGCCTGGCTCGACGGGGTCGCCCGGGGCATCGGCGACCGCTCCGCCACGGTCGTCCTCGAGCCCGACGCCGTCCTGCACCTCGTGGACGGCTGCACCCCGGACGAGTTCCACGAGGAGCGCTACGACCTCCTCAACGGCGCGATCGCCAAGCTCAAGTCGCTGAAGAACACCAAGGTCTACCTGGACGCCGGAAACGCCGGCTGGGGCCACCCCGACCAGATCTTCCAGCCCCTTCAGCGGGCCGGCGTCGCCCAGGCCGACGGCTTCTCCGTCAACGTCTCCAACTTCTATTCCACCGAGGACTCCATCGCCTACGGCAAGCAGCTGTCGGCGAAGGTGGGTGGCAAGCACTTCGTCATCGACACGAGCCGCAACGGCAACGGGCCCTACACGGGCGGCGACGCGGCCCGGCGCTGGTGCAATCCGCCCGGCCGGGCCCTGGGGGACACGCCGACGACGAAGACCGCGGACCCGCGGGCGGACGCCTACCTGTGGGTGAAGCGGCCGGGAGAGTCCGACGGGCAGTGCAAGGGCGGGCCGAAGGCCGGTCAGTGGTGGGCGAGTTACGCGCTCGCGCTGGCCAGGGCGAGCAAGTGATCCGGCGAGTCCTCGTCCCACCCGTCGTGCTCGGGTCGTGAGCCGTCTACGGGGGGTCGCTCGGGACGGCCGCCGGCGCTGCCGGGCGCGGTCCGGACCCGTGGTGCGAGGCCAGGACGTCGAGTGCGGCGCGCAGCAGCGTGCTCGACGTGTGCAGGGTGCAGGGGAAGTAGACGACTTCCACACCGATCTCCGCGAACCGGCGCTCGAGGGCTGCCCCTTCTCCGTGCCGCGCCAGTCGAAGGTCCGGCTGGCGCGCCGGTGGCTGCCGGTGCAGCAACGCGCCCTGCGAGACGCACACATCGCTGCCGATCGTGATCGGCTCCAGGTTCAGCAGCCAGGCACCCTCGCCGATCCACACGTCGTCGCCGATCTCCAGCCGCCACGGCCAGTGCACCCGCACACCGTGCCGGACCAGCACCCGTCGCCCGACCCGCGCGCCGAAGGCCCGCAGCACGGCCGGCCGCCGGCGGGCCGGGAACCACCACTTGACGAGGACCGAGATGGAGAACGGCGAACCAGGCCAGCCGCACCAGCAGGGGGCGTCCCTTGTCGTATCCGGCTCCGGTGACTTCATGGCTGATGGTCATACTTTGACTAGGGGACCTTCACCCACTGCGCCTTCGACGGCGTCCCCCGAGCGTCATCGGCGAACAGCATGTACCACCCGGACTGCACCAGGTTCCGGCTCTTCGGCACGGTCACCGTGAGCTTGTCACCGGACGTCGTGAAGTCCAGGGCGACGGACCGCTGATCCACATCCGTCACATGGGTCGAGGCACTCGGCCGGATCAACCGCACCTTCCTGATACCGGCCGCGTGCTTCGAGGTGAACGTCCCCGAGGCGCCACGGGCGATCGTCTGCGGACCGCCACTGAGCGTCGGCCGGGAGGCGCGGTACAGATACGGCGGCGTATACATCTCGATCCGCTGCTCGAACTTCCCCGGCTTCGTGTCCGCCTTGTCCGCGTACAGCGAGTCGGACCCGAAGAACATCACCCGCCCGTCCGGCAGCAGGATCGACCCGGAGTGGTAGTTCCGCCCCACCAGCGGATCGGCGACCTGGGTGAAGCGGTTGCTGTCCGGGTGGTACAGCCGCGCCTGCAGGATGTCGGAGGCGCCCCGCCCCCGGTAGTCCTCCGAGCCCCCGGACACCAGCACGGTGTCATCGGGAAGGATCGAGGTCTGCGGATACCGCGTCCCCTTCTCCAGTTCGGGGCCGTCCACGAACGAGGGATTCCCGGCCTTCAGATCGATCAGCCGCGTCTTCCTGCTCGACAGCTTCGACTCACCGACCCCGCCGCCACCGATCACCATGAACTTCTCGTCCTGGGCGGGAGGCAGCAGCACCGTCCCGGACGTCTCCATCAGGTCGGGGTCACCGAGCCCCGGCAGCCTGGTGAACTTGTTGCTGCCGACGTCCCAGATCCCCGGCTCCCGGCCCACGTCGTCCGGCCCGTACCCCGCGTTCGAACCCGAGTAGAACACCTTCCCGTTCTGCATCAGGAACAGCGCCGGATACGTCGGGAACTGCCGGGTCTTCCTGGTGTACGTCCACTTCCTGGTCTCGGGGTCGAAGATCTCGTTCTTGCCCGGCACCAGCTGACCGATGTCGTCCAGCCCGGAGACGCTGAGGACCTTGCCGTCCGACAGGGTCGTGAGCGTCGGGTACCAGCGGGCCTCGTTCATCGGGTCGACCTTGATGTACCGCTCGGCGACCGGATCGAACTCATAGGCGTCCCGGATGCCCTGGAAATCCTTCTTGTCGAGGGCGAGCTTCTGCGCGATGCCGTAGGTGTTGCGGGCGTCCACGCCGGTCAGGCCCTGGATCCGGTAGTTGTCCTGGGTACCGGTCTCGTACTTGGTGCCGCTCCGCTGCGCCTCGACGTAGATCCGGCCCAGGCCCGGGTCGTTGCGCAGGAACGCGCCGGTCCCCGGGTCGAAGACCTTCTTCGCGCGCGGGACGAGTACCGGGTCCTTCGACACGAACGTCTTGCCGTTGCTCTTGCCGGTGAACTTCGTGCCCGCCGGCAGCGTGATCGGCTTGTCCGGGTTCTCGTTGTGGACGATCACCAGGCCGCCGGCCTTCGTGACGTCACCCTTGAGCTTCTCGTACCGCCTGGTGCCGCCAGCGATCAGCAGATTGCCGTTGGCCAGCTGGGTGTGCCCGGTGCAGAACAGGTCGGTGGGCGTGGGGATCTTCTTGATCGTGCCCTTGACCGGGTCCCAGATCCGGGTGTCGAATTTCTTCGCGTCGAAGTTGGCCTGGTTGTTGCCCGAGCCCGCGACCAGCAGCACCTTGCCGGTGTGCAGCAGCGCCGCGTGGATGGTGTCCTGGCGGTACTCCTCGGGGAACTCGACGATGTCCCAGTGGCCGTTCCCGGCCTTGTACTCGGGTCTGTTGATCTTGTACTGGTGGTAGTGCTCGGTCCCGAAGCGGTAGAGCCACGGCCCGTTCATCCCGGCCAGCGCGATGACCACCGCCGTGCCTGTCGCGAGTCGACGGGCGCGGCGGCGGCCGGCCTGGTCCTTCATTCCTTACGTCCCCCAAGTCCACCAAGGGCTATCTGCATGGTCTGCTCGCTCTCCTCGCTCGGGCCCCCGCCCGGCCCACCGGGCGGGGCGGCCCAGCTCGGCCGCTGCTGCGGGGCGTGCGGCGCGCGGGCCGCGTACTGCGCGGGCACCGCGTCCTGCGGTTCCGCCACCGCCGGGGCGGGCGCGGGTGCGCCCGGGCCCGCCGTGAGCCGGGGTTTCTTCTTCGCCTGCCGCATCTCGTGGCGCCAGACGAAGATCGGGAACGCCGTGATGAGCATGGCGAACGCGGCCCAGGTCACCATCGCCGGGTGGGAATGCCCGAAGACGAGTCCGGCGGCGACGGACGCGCCGAAGATCGCGATGAAGTACCAGTGGTAGCGGAAGGTGGCGAACCAGGTGTCCGGGCTCGCCGAATCGCCCTTCGGGGTGACCACGAACTTGCTCTTGCGGCGCAGCAGGGCGTCGATCAGCGCCTTCGCGTAGAGGGGTGCGGACAGGGCCGACATCACCATGCCGGCCACGCCGCCGGAGCCCTCCGGCTCGTGCGGGGAGACGTTGTGGCGGCGGTTCCAGACGTACAGGCCGATCTGCAGCGCGGAGGCGTTGCCGTACAGCATCAGCCACACGGTCGGGTCGATGTTCACGCCCGATGCGCCGACGCCCAGGAACAGCGCGCAACTCAGCGCCGCGAGGATCCAGTTGAGGGCGGACATCGGGTAGAAGATGATCATCATCGTGTAGTTGAAGAGCTTGCCCGGCGGCAGCGAGTACCAGCCCCTCCAGTACTGCTTGAGGATCGTCTCGTACGTCCCCCGCGACCACCGCATCTGCTGGGTGAAGAAGTCCGTCCAGGCGGCGGGGCCCTCACCGACCGCGAGCACGTCCGGGGTGTACACCGACTTCCACTTGCGGCCGGTGACCGGGTTCTTCGCCCGGTGCATCTCGAACCCGGTGGCCATGTCCTCGGTGATCGAGTCGTACAGGCCGCCGATCTGCTGGAGCGCCCTGATCCGCACGGCGTTGGAGGTGCCGACGAACATCGGGGCGCCGTAGCGGTTGCCGGCGCGCTGGATCAGGGCGTGGAAGAGGAACTGCTGGGACTCGGCCGCCTTGGTGACGAACGTGTCGTAGTTGCCGTAGACCTGCGGGCCGATGACGAAGCCGACGTCCGGGTCGCGGAAGTAACCGAGCATCCGCTCCAGGTAGTTGGGCAGCGGCACATGGTCGGTGTCCACGGAGGCGAAGACGTCGTACTGGTCGCCGTGCGCCTCGAGCCAGGCGTTGTAGTTGCCGTGCTTGGTCCTGGCGCGGTGCGGGCCCTTGACCTGGTTCCACTTGGCGATGCCCTTGCGGGAGAAGTGGTGAACGCCGAGCCGGGCACAGACCTCCTTGACGGCCGGGTCGTCGCCCTCGTCCAGCAGCCATACGTGCATCAGGCCCCGGTGGCGCAGCTTCACGGCCGCCTCCAGGGTCTTCGTCACCATCTCCAGCGGCTCCTTGCCGGGCACGAAGGAGGTGAGGAAGGCGACGCGGGTGCCGGCCTCGGGCACCACCGGCACCGGGTCACGGGCGACGAGCGTGGCGTGCGCGTTGGACAGGACGTTCATGCAGCGGAAGAACTCGATCAGGCCGATCGAGACGAGCATGACGATGTCCAGCGCCGGCAGGAAGTCGTAGGCCGGGTAGTCCCGTTCGGTCCAGTGCTCCGGCTGCAGCAGCCAGAACAGCAGCACCAGGGAGAGCACCGGGGCCGCGCCCAGCATGAGCGCGGCGCGTATCCGGTGCGGTTCCTGCGAGAGCAGGGACCGGTACTGCACCGTGTACGGCTTGGTCGGGTCCGGCTGGGTGAGCGGGCCCGCGAGCCGGCTGTAGTGCTCGTAGTCGTATCTCGGCAGGCTCTTCCTGATCCGGCGGAACTGGCCCGTCCGGTGGCTGACCGCCCTGGGCTGTGTGGTCGGTGACGGGTTGTCGTGCACGTGGCTCGGTGCGGCGCCCGGCGGCGTCGACGTCATGAGTCATTCCCCCCACACGCAGGTCAACGCGTGTTTCGTCGGTCCTTCCCGCTTGGCCGGCTCCCCTTGGCCCGCACGTGCGGAGTCAGTGGTGGATCGCGGTCACCACGTCTTGCCCACCCTCAGACACGGGACGACGATCTTCCGGTTGCATGATGCCCCCCCTCGGCATCGGTTCATGAGCGGGGCCCCTCTCCCCGCCGGTGAGCAACCGGTTCATTCCCCCCGACCGCCGCCGATCGGCGGCAGCACGGACAACCAGGGTTCTACGGTGTTCAGCATGATCACAAGACGCGAAAGGCGATGTTTACCGGTCAAACCCGTTCATTGTGGCGCGCGTGGGGCTCAGGAGGCTGGCGTGCGCCGGTGATCGGAGAGGCGGGTGCGGATGTTGCCGAAGTGGTCTCTTATGGCCTCCTCCGCCCGCAGGGAATCCCCGGACCGGACCGCGTCCAGGATCTCCCGGTGCTGGCGGCAGGTGACCCGTGGGTCCTGCGGCACGTCCACCAGGTCCCGCTGCACCCGGTGGAAGGCGTCCCAGAACGCCTCCAGCACCTCGCTCAGCAACACGTTGTCCAGTCCCCGGTAGAGGGTGGCGTGAAAGGCGCGGTCGGTCTCGGCGAGGCCGGCTCCTTCCGCGGCCTCCTGTTCCATACGGACCACGAGCGCGTTCAGTTCAACGAGGTCCGCCTCCGGCAGCCGGCCGGCCAGCCGCGACACCAGCCCGGTCTCCACGGCCTCGCGCAACTCCAGCAACTGCAGCAGGGAGTCCTCGCCGCGGTAGTGCCCCACGACGGTGCGGAAGGCGAGACCCTCGATCATCGGTGCGAACGACATCGAGCCGACGTAGGTCCCGAAGCCGTGCCGGATCTCCACGATCCCCATCGCCTGCAACGCCTTCAGCGCCTCCCGGACCGAGTTCCGGCTGGCCCCGAGCAGCTCCATCAGTTCGGGCTCCGTCGGCAGCGGGGCGCCCGAGGGCAGCCGCCGGTCGGCGATCAGCTTCTTGATCCGCTCCTGGAGGTCCCGGGCTGCCATGGCGAGAGCGTATCCGGCCAAACGGGGGGAGGGCCCTGTTCATGCCCGGGGAGATCCCGGGCATGCGGAAGGCCCCCCGCTTCCGCGAGGGGCCTTCCGGTCGGTGCGCCGCCAGGGACTCGAACCCCGGACCCGCTGATTAAGAGTCAGCTGCTCTAACCAACTGAGCTAGCGGCGCCTGCTGACGAGGAAAACTCTACCTGACCTCCACGGGTGCTGATGACCGCCCCCGGGCGGCCCGCGGGTGCCCGGACGGGCCGGGTACATCATTCGGACCGTCAACATGCGCGTGCCGAGGACAGTTGGGAAACTGATCAACGTGCACACACGCGGACAAATTCACCCTGAATGTGAGGCAGATCGCATGACCGCTCCGGTGTTCGAGGAATTCGACCCCGCGAGCGACTGCGGCTGCCCCGGCTGCGTCCACTGGCGTCGGGTGGGCCCCCGCCTGCCACCCGGCCGCCTCGGCGGCCACCCGGCCGCCTGCGGGGTCGCGATCGTGGCCGCCGCCTCCGCCGCCCTCGGCGTGGCCTCCCCGGCCGCGGCCCTCACCGCCGGCCACTCACCGCACCGCGAGGCCGTGCCCGGGGACGGTGAGCCCGCCACCCCCCAGGGCGCCAAGGCCCCGCTGCACGGCCCGGCGGGCAAGCCCGTCGAGCCCGGCACGGCACCGATCCCCGCCACCACCCGGACCGAGATCATCAACCGGGCCAAGATCTGGGTGGCCGCGCGGGTGCCGTACAGCATGACCGACTACTGGTCCGACGGATACCGGCAGGACTGCTCGGGATATGTCTCCATGGCCTGGGGCCTGCCGGGCAACGAGTGGACGGGCAGCCTCGGCCAGTTCGGGGTGAAGATCACCAAGGAGGAGCTGCAGCCCGGCGACATCCTGCTCTACCACAACCCCGACAACCCCGAGAGCGGCTCACACGTGGTGATCTTCGGCGGCTGGACGGACTACACGCACACCTACTACACGGTCTACGAGCAGACGCCCCCGAGCACCCGCCGCCAGACCACCCCCTACCCCTACTGGAGCAACACCGACAAGTACGTTCCGTACCGCTACAAGGGCGTGGCCGCCGGCACGGCGGGCGCGGAAGCGGCCGACAGCAGGGCGCGGGTGCCCTTCCCGGGTGCGGCCTACTTCGGCCCCGGCGCCGACAACAAGTACGTCACCCGGCTCGGCGAGATGCTGATCGCCAGAGGTGCCCGCGCGTACTACGCCCAGGGCGCGGGCCCGGCCTGGGACGAGGCGGACCGGCGCGCGACCCGGGCGTTCCAGCTGGCCCAGGGCTGGACGGGGGCGGACGCCGACGGGCTGCCCGGCCCGCGCACCTGGGAGCTGCTCGTCGCGGGCCGGGGCAAGGACATCACTGCGAGCGCGGCCGGTCCGGGCGGGCCCGCCTCGCACGGGGTGCCCGGCTACCCCGGCCGGAACTTCTTCCGCCCGGGGGCGACCAACGACTACATCACCCAGCTGGGTGTTCAGCTGGCGAAGAAAGGATTCGGCAAGTTCTACCCCACGGGTCCGGGTCCGCACTGGGGCGAAGCGGACCGGCGCGCCGTGGAGGCCTTCCAGCGCACCCAGGGCTGGCGGGGCGGCGCGGCGGACGGCTACCCCGGACCGGAGACCTGGCGGCGGCTGTTCGCCTAACCGGCCCGATCACCCGGGCCGGCCACCTGCATCCCATCCCCCTGTTCATGACGCATCTGGCGCGGAGGCTGGAGGCACGCATGAGAACCACCACGTCACACATCCCACCCGAATCCGAGGGGCAGCCGGAGGGCGCCGCGGCGGCGGGCACCCGTCCGGTCCGGCTGATCCAGAACGAGGCGACCACCGAGATCCCCGTCCATCTGCTCTTCCGTGACGACCTCGACCCGGTGAAGGTGCCGCTCAAGCCCGCCGTGGTGGGCCGCCGGCAGGGCACCGGTGAGCAACCCCGCCTCAGGCGCCCGGTGCCGGTGCGCGGAAGGCCCCTTCCGCAGGCCGACCCGGAGCTGGTGGAGCGCCCGGCACGGGTGCTGCCGGGGGCGGCCGGGCTGCTCGCCGGGGCCTGCGGGCTCACCGGATGCCTGGCCACCACCTGGTGGGCGGGGCTGCTCCCGCCGTTCGCGGTGGAGGCGCTGCGGCTGCCGGCGTACGCGGGCGCCGGCCTCGGTCCGGCGCAGTGGGCGGCGTACGCCGGGGCCGGTGCGTTCGGCGTGCTCGGCCTCGGCGGGCTGACCCGGGGGCGGACCGGTCGGGCCTGGGTGCTCGGCCTGTTCGGCCGCTACCGGGGGACGGTCCGGCGCACCGGGCTGCTGTGGGTGAACCCACTGGTGCTGCGCCGCCGGGTGGACGTACGGCTGCGGCACTGGCGCAGCGGGTCGATGGCCGCGACGGACCCCGACGGTATGGCGCTGCGGGTGGTCGTGCTGGTGGTGTGGCGGGTGCGGGACACCGCACGGGCCGTGCTCGGTGTCGAGGACCACGAGACGTACCTGCGCGCGTGTGTGGAGGCGGCGCTGGCCCGGGTGCCGGTGGAGCCGGCGGGCGGGACGCGGGGCGGGGTGACGGCGGCCGGTGACGCGCTGACCCGGCTGGTGGCGACGGAGGCCGCGGGCATCGGTGTGGAGGTGTTCTCGGTGCAGCCGGTCCGGGTGGAGTACGCCCCCGAGGTCGCCGCCGCGATGCACCGGCGCCGGATCGCCGCGCTGGACGCCCGGCAGCGGGCCAGCATGCTCACTTCGGTGGTGGACTCGGTGGAGGACACGGTGACCCGGCTGACCATGCGCGGGCTGGTCGAACTGGACGACTACGAGCGCAAGGTGCTGGTCCGGGACCTGACGGTGGCGTTCTGCTCGGGGCGGAGCGAGCCGGTGTAGCCGGCCGCGCGATTGGTATGGACATGTTCAACTAGCGGTAATAATCTGAGACTTGGTCTAGACCTACCCTGCACGGCTCACTGAACTCCCCACGTTCTCCAGGAGCGGCAGCATGCGCACCAAGACCAAGTTGTCCGCAGTCGTGCTCGGAGTGGTGACCGCCGGAGCCTTCGCGCTCTCCACCGGCGGCGCCAGCGGGCACGGCTACACCGACCTCCCCATCAGCAGGCAGAAGCTCTGCCAGAACGGCACCGTGACGAACTGCGGCCAGATCCAGTGGGAGCCGCAGAGCGTCGAGGGCCCCAAGGGCTTCCCGGCCGCCGGGCCCGCCGACGGCCAGCTCTGCAACGGCGGGCTGAGCCAGTTCGCCCAGCTCAGCTCGCCGCAGACCCCGTCCGGCGGGGCCTGGCCGACCACCAAGGTGACGGGCGGTCAGTCGTACACCTTCCGGTGGCAGTTCACGGCCATGCACGCCACGACGGACTTCAAGTACTACGTCACCAAGCCGGGCTGGAACCAGAATCACGCCCTCGCCCGCTCGGACCTCAACCTCACCCCGTTCCTGACGGTGCCGTACAACGGCCAGCGCCCGCCGGCCACGCTCAGCCACAGCGGCACCCTGCCGTCCGGCCTGAGCGGGCACCACGTCATCCTCGCGGTGTGGACGATCGCCGACACGGGCAACGCGTTCTACGCCTGCTCCGACGTCACCTTCTGAGCGGCGTCAGGTCAGGGTCCGCGTGCGCCGGCGCCGGGGGTCCCGGTCCCCGGCGCACGTGTCCCGGTTCTGATACTGAGCTTTCCTTGAGGCAGGCCACCCCGCTGACCGGGTACGTTCCTCGCACGCCGGCCGAGCGAGACCGGCGTACCGACCTCGGGGGACCTCATGGAGCTGTTCTTCTACGCCATACCCACTCTGATGATCGCGGGCTGCGGGTTCGCCGCGTATCTGCTGGTCCGCCGCGCCCGGCGGCTCACCAGGACATGGGCGAACGGCCTGACGGCCGAGGCGCGCTGCCTGCGGATGTACACCACGACCAGCGGGGGCGGCGGGGACACGTCCGTGCGGACCACCCTGCACCACGTCTACGAGTTCACCACCCATGAGGGACGCGCCATCCGGTTCGAGGAGGAGGACGGTCCGGCGACCATCATCGAGGGCGACTTCGTCACCGTGCGATACCTCCCGGGGCAGCCCGAGCGGGCCACCGCGCTCCCGCCGTCCCGCGGCAAGCTCGCCTTCACCACCGGCTTCGGGCTGACCTTCCTCGGGGTGGTCATCACGTTCTGCGCCGGCTTCATCACCGTCGCCCACATGATGTTCTCGGAGTCGGCCGGCCTGGTCCCGTAAACCCTCAGGGGCGCGGCGGGGGCTTACGAGGGAGGACGCCGAGAACGCCGAAGGGCCCCTCGCTTCCGCGAAAGGCCCTTCAACCGGTGCGCCGCCAGGGACTCGAACCCCGGACCCGCTGATTAAGAGTCAGCTGCTCTAACCAACTGAGCTAGCGGCGCATGACTCTCGCCTTCCGCTCTCCGCGGCCGGCGACGAAGAAAATACTACCCGGTCCCGGGCGATGCTGGTGACCACCGCGGGCGCTCCTGGGGCCTCTCGTTTGGATCATGCCGGGCTCGCGGGGCTGATCCGGCATGATCCAAACGAAAGGGCCTAGATCGTCAGCGAGAGCAGGACCGGTGCCGCGCTGCGGTTGAGGGTCTCGGCCGCCCGCTTCAGCCGATGCGCGTGCTCCACCGGAAGGGACACGGCGAGACATCCGACGGCCGAGCCGGCGGTGATCGGGACGGCCGCGCAGACCGTGCCGACCGCGTACTCCTGAAGGTCGAGGACCGGCACCGTCGGCGGCTGGGACGCCAGGCGGGACAGCAGCAGTTTGTCGCTGGTGATGGTGCGCGAGGTGAGGCGGGCCATCTTGTACCGGGAGAGGTGGTCGCGGCGGGCGTTGTGGTCCAGCTGGGTCAGCAGGCTCTTGCCGACAGCGGTGGCGTGGGCGGAGCAGCGGAAGTCCACCCATTCGTTGACCGCCGGGGTGCCGGGCCCGGCGGCGTACTGGGTGACCTTCACCTCGCCGTCGATGTACCGGCTGATGTAGACGGCCGCGCCGACCGAGTCCCGCAGCCGGTCCAGGGTGTGCTGGAGCTTGTCACGCAGGGCTCGCTCGCGGTCGTGCGCCGAGGTGAGGCGGCGCAGGGTGTCGCCGGTGACGTACGCCCCGTCGCTGATCTGCTCGACGTAGCCCTCGCGGCGCAGCATGCGCAGCAGGGTGGTGAGCCGCTCGGAGCCGAGGCCGGTGCGGCGGGCCAGCTCGGTGTCGGTGACGCCGGCGGAGTGGCGCGCCACGGTCTCCAGCACGCGCAGGGCGTCCTGGGCGGAGTGGTACGGGGCGGTCGGCTCGTGCATCAGCGCCACGGTGTTTCCCCCTGCGCTCGCTCTCTGGGCCGCGAAGCCGCGAAATCCGGTCGGCGGATCGTCTCCACGATAGCCGCCAAAGGCCCGCCGAGGAGAGGGGGTTGGCGAGATTATGCGGGTGCGCCCTCCCTCCCAACTGCGGCGCAGCCTCTCTGGCACATGCCAGTGGCATCACCCAGTGACCGGACCTCGACTGTTCCCCTCTTCACGCCTCGTAGTCACAGAACCGCGCTGAGGAATTCCCGGGTGCGGTCCCGCTCCGGATCGCTGAAGATCTTCTCCGGTGGACCCGCCTCGATGACCCGCCCCGAGTCGAACATCAGTACCTGGTCGGAGATGTCCCTGGCGAAACCCATCTCGTGGGTCACGCACAGCATCGTGATGTCCGTGCTGCCGGCGATGTCCCTGAGCAGATCGAGCACTCCCGCGACCAGTTCCGGGTCGAGCGCCGAGGTCACCTCGTCCAGCAGCAGCACCCGCGGCCGCATCGCCAGCGCCCGGGCGATCGCCACCCGCTGCTGCTGGCCGCCGGAGAGCCGGGTGGGCTTCGCGTCGCACTTGCCGGCGAGCCCCACCAGGTCCAGCAGCTCCCGGGCCCGCGCCTCGGCCTCGTCCTTGGACATGCCGAGCACCCGCACCGGGGCCTCCGTGACGTTCCGCAGCACCGACATGTTCGGGAACAGGTTGAACTGCTGGAACACCATCCCGATCTTCTTGCGGACCTCCCGGATCTGCTTCTCCGGCGCCGGGAACAGCCGTCGGCCGTCGACGGTGATCGTGCCCTCGTCCGGCTGGGTGAGGGTCATCAGCAGTCTGAGGATCGTGGTCTTGCCGGAGCCGGAGGGCCCGATCAGGGTGACGTGCCGGCCCGTGTCCACGGACAGGTCGAGGCCGTCGAGGACGGTGTGGTCCCCGAACCGCTTGGTCACGCCCTCCAGGCGGATCAGCTCGGTCGGCGGGGTGCCGGTCGTGGCCGGCTGCTTGCTGGTCTCAACGGACAAGGCGTCGCTCCAGGGTGCGCAGAAGAAGGGAGGCCAGGTACGAGACGACGATGAAGGCCACCCCGATCACCGTCAGTGGCTCGGTGAACTGGAAGTGCTGCTGGGAGACGAGCCGGGCGCGGCCCAGCATCTCCAGCACGCCGATCGTCATCAGCATCGGCGTGTCCTTCAGCATCGAGATGACGTAGTTGCCGAGCGGCGGCACCACCCGGCGGACCGCCTGCGGCAGGATCACCGCCGTCCAGGTGCGGTGCGCCGGCAGACTCAGCGCCGTCGCGGCCTCCCACTGGCCCGCCGGCACGGCCTCGATACCGGCCCGGTAGACCTGCATCGTGTACGTCGAGTAGTGCAGCCCGATGCCGAGTACTCCAGTGGTCAGCGGGGACAGGGTCAGGCCCGCCTCGGGCAGTACGTAGAAGAGGAAGAACAGCTGCACCAGCAGGGGGGTGTCCCGCACGAACTCGGTGAGGATCCCCACCGGCCAGCGCACCCACCGGGTGGGCGCCCGCATCAGCAGCGTCCACACCAGCCCCAGCGCGAACGAGATCAGCGACCCCAGGGCGAGCGCCTCCAGCGTGACGAGCAGGCCCTGCCAGAACTGCGGCATGAAGTCGGATACGGCTCCCCAGTCCCACCTCATCGGGCCACCCCCGCCTTCAGCCGGCGTTCCAGCACCCGCATGCCACGGGTGAGCAGGAACGCGATCATGAAATAGATCAGCAGCAGATAGGTGTAGATCTCACCGCTCCTCTGCAGCGCGAGGCGCACCAGGTTGCCGCTGAAGGCCAGGTCGCCCATGCCGGTGATGGACACCAGCGCGGTGCCCTTCAGCAGCTCCACCAGCAGGTTGCAGAAGGACGGCATCATCTCCGGCACCGCCTGCGGCAGCAGGATCAGCCGCAGCCGCTGCGCGGGTGAGAAGCCGAGCGCGATGCCGCCCTCCCGCTGCGCGGGGTCGACCGCCTGCAGGGCGCCGCGCACGATCTCCGAGCCGTACGCGCCGTAGGTCAGCCCCAGCGCGAGCGTGCCTGCCCACATCGGCACCAGCTGCCAGCCGAAGGCGACCGGCAGCACGAAGAACACCCAGAAGACCATCACCAGCGCCGAGGTGCCGCGGAACACCTCGGTGTAGAACCCGGCCAGGAGGCGGACGATCCGCAGCCGGTGGATGCGCGCGGTGCCGGCGACGAAGGAGACCGCGGTGGCCAGCAACGCGCTGTAGAGGAGCAGTTGGAGCGTGGTGCCGGTGCCCTTGAGTACGAGGTGCCAGAGTCCCGGGGTCATCCGCGGCACAGCTCCTTCGCGGTGAGGTCGGTCATCTCGGCGCGGGTGAAGCCGAACGGCCGCAGGATCCGGAACAGTTCGCCGCTCTTCTTCAGTCTGCGCAGCTCGACGTCGAAGGCGTCCCGCAGCCGCGTCTCGGTCGGCCGGAACGCGAACGCGCCGCCGTCGACGTGCGGTCTGCCGTCGACCAGCGGGGCGAAGGGCTTGGTGGCCTCCGCCCTGGCGGACTTCTTCACCACCTCGCGGGCGGTCAGGGCCGTCCCCGCGAACACGTCGACGCGGCCGGTCTCCACGGCGTTCAGCCCGGCGACCTGGTCCGGCACGATGACGATGTCGCTCTGCCTCAGCCCGGCGTCCACCGCGTACTGGATCTCCGCGTACCCGGTGCCGGTGGCGAACCTCGCCTTCTTCTCCACCACGTCCCGGTAGGAGTGCAACCCCTTCGGGTTCCCCTTGCGGACGATGAACGCATCCAGCATCTGGTAATCCGGATCAGCGAAGATCACCTGCTCGCAGCGCTCGCGATTGACGTACATCCCGGCGGCCACGACGTCGAACTGCTGCGAGTTCAGTCCCGGGATCAGCGAGCCGAACTCCGTCGGCACCGGCTGCACCCGGCCCACCCCCAGCCGTTGGAAGATCACTTTCGCCAGCTCGGGCGCCTCACCGGTGAGATGGCCGTCCGTGTCGATGTACCCGAACGGGATCTCACCGGCGATCCCGAGCCGTACGACACCCTGCGCGCGCAGCCGGTCGAGCAGGTCACCGCCGTTCTTGCCGGACGCCGACGCCACCCGGGTGCAGCCCGCGGCACCCAGCGCGCCGAGCGCGGTGATGCCCGCGAGCACCGAGCGGCGGCTGTGTCCGTGTCCCGGCCGGAATATGTGTACGTCGTTCCCAAGTGGTGGAGCCATGGCGGCGCGGCTACCCGAGCGGGCCCGCGCCATGCACCCTGACTTTCATGGCCGAACGATTCGTCACGGTCTCGCTGAACAAGCGGGACGTGCACTGCACGGCACGACTGCTGGCCGACCGCGCGCCTGTGACCTGCGCGGCAGTGGGGGAGGCACTGCCGCCGGCGGGTGGACGTCCACCACGCCAAGTACGCGCGCAACGAGATCTACGCCCTCTTCCCGCCGTTCGCCTCCACCGAACCCCCACTGGAGAACCCGACGGTCACCCCGATTCCCGGCGATCTCTGTTACTTCTCCTTCGCCGGCACCGAACTGGGCACGAGTCCTACGGCGACGACCGCGAGGTCCGCCCCGGCACCACCGTGGTCGACCTGGCCCTGTTCTACGAGCGCAACAACCCGCTGCTCAACGGGGACGGCGGCTGGGTGCCCGGGATCGTCTGGGGCCGGGTGGTCGACGGGCTCGACGGCATGGCCGAGGCCTGCAACGACCTGTGGCGGACGGGGGCGGCGGGGGAGACGCTCAGTTTCCGGCGGGCGTGACGTTTCCGGGAAGCGCGAGGCCGGCCTCGTACAGCGCATGCGCGACCCGCAGCACCAGGTCGTCGCGGTGCCGGGCGGCGACGATCTGCATCCCCACCGGCAGCCCGTCCCCGTCCGTCCCGACCGGGACACTCGCGGCGGGCTGCTGCGTCAGATTGAACGGGTAGGTGAACGGCGTCCACCCCGTCCAGCGCCGGTGAGCGGAGCCCTTCGGCACCTCCACTCCCGCCTCGAACGCCGTCACCGGCAGCGTCGGCGTGACCAGCAGGTCGTACGTCTCGTGGAAGCGCCCCATGCGCCGTCCGAGGTCCATGCGGACGTCGACCGCGGCCAGATAGTCCAGCGCGCCGTACCGGGCGCCCGCGGCGCAGATCTCCCGCAGGCCGGAGTCGAGGAGCTGCCGCCGGTGCGGGGAGAACCGCTGGGTGAGCCGGGCCGCGCCGCTGAGCCACAGGGTGTGGAACGCCTCCACCGGGTCGCTGAGGTCGGGGTCGGTCTCCTCGACGTACGCGCCGAGGTCCGCGAGCCCGGCCACCGCCCGCCGCACCGCCGCCGCGACCCCCGGCCGGACCGCCACCTGCCCGCCCAGGGACGGCGAGTACGCCACCCGCAGCCCCCGCACGCCGCCCTTCAGCCGCTGCGTGAAGGAGCCCGGCGCGGGCGGCAGCGCCGACCAGTCGCGCGGGTCCGGGGCGCCGATGACGTCGAGCAGCAGGGCCGCGTCGGCCGCGTCCCGGGTCATCGGGCCCGTGTGCGACAGCGTGCCGAAGGCGCTCGCCGGATACAGCGGCACCCTGCCGTAGGTCGGCTTCAGCCCGAAGATCCCGCAGAACGCGGCCGGAATGCGGATGCTGCCGCCGCCGTCCGTGCCCAGCGACAGCGCACCCGCGCCGAGCGCGACGGCCGCCGCGCTGCCGCCGCTGGAGCCGCCCGCGGTGCGCGCCGGGTCGTACGGATTGCGGGTCACCCCGGACAACGGGGAGTCCGTGACCCCCTTCCAGCCGTACTCGGGGGTCGTCGTCTTGCCGAGGAACACCGCACCGTGCTCGCGCAGCCTGGCCACCGGGGGTGCGTCCTCGTCCCAGCGGCCCCGCTCGGCAATGGTCGTGGAGCCGCGCAGGGTCGGGTGGCCGCGCAGCAGCAGGATGTCCTTCACCGTCACCGGCACCCCGTCCAGCAGCCCGGCCGGTTCACCGCGCCGCCAGCGCTCCTGCGACTCCCGGGCCCGGGCCAGCGCGTCCTCCTCGGTGAGCCGGACGAACGCGTTCACCTCCGGCTGGATCCGCCGTGCCCGCTCCAGGGCCTGAACGGTCGCCTCCACGGGACTGAACTCGCCCGTGCGGTAACCGTCGAGAAGCTGGACGGCGGTCAGGTCGGTGAGCTGCATGCACCCTCCATCGGGTCAGTGGCCGGGCACGTAACCACGCTTCTTGTCGACCACGTTCACCAGTGGTCTGCCCGCGGCCCACCGCTCGTACAACTCCACGAACTGCTCGCCCAGTCGGTCCCGCCAGCCGACCGTGTCCCCACTCATGTGCGGGGAGAGGATCAGCTCCGGCAGCCCCCACAACGGGCTGTCCCCGGGCACCGGTTCGGTGGCGAACACGTCCAGCGCGGCGCCCGCGATCCAGCGCCGGGTCAGCGCCTCGGCGAGGGCGTCCTCGTCGACCAGCTGTCCGCGGCCGACGTTGACGAAGAACGCCGAGGGCTGCATGACGCCGAAGCGGTGGGCGTCGAACATGCGGTACGTCTGCTCGGTCAGCGGAGCCGCCGCGACCACCCAGTCCGCGCGGGCGATCAGCCGGTCCAGGTCGGCCGGACCGTGGATGCCGGTCCGCGGCACCCGTCCGACCAGCGCCGTGGTCACGTCCAGGGCCTTCAGCGTGCGGACGATCGCCCGGCCGATCGGGCCCGAGCCGACCACGCACGCGCGCGTGCCCGCCACCCGCCGGCTCTCCCGGTGCCGCCAGGTGCGCTCCCGCTGGTACTCCAGCGTGCGCGGCAGATCCTTGGCGACCGCCAGGACGAGGGCCGCCACATACTCGGCGATCGGCTGGTCGAAGATCCCGCGCGCGTTGGTGACCACCGTGTCGGACGCGGCCAGTTCCGGGCACATCAGATGGTCCACGCCCGCGCTCGCGGTGTGCACCCAGCGCGGCCGGGGCCCGTCCCCCGGCCAGGCATCGCGCACGGCCCGCGAGGTGAAGTCCCACACCAGCAGGGCGTCCGCCTCGGGCAGCCGCTCGGCCAGGTGCGCTGCATCCGTGTGCACGATCCGGGCGCGGCCGGTGAGGCGGCCGAGCCGGGGCGGCGGATCGGCGTCGAGGACGACAAGGGTGGGCGGCGTCGGCGTCATGCGGGGCGGCTCCCGGCGTCTGACATGCACGGATTGACCACGCTCGCACCCGAACACACCGTCGTCAACACGGGCGTACCCGCGATCCGTTGCCCACTCGTCTCCCAGCGTGAGGCCGGTGCCGGCCATGGACGTCTCCTTTCTCGGCGGCCCCAGCCCCCAGCGCGGTGTGGCAGTCGTCGCCCCGTTCGACTTCGCCCTCGACCGCGAGCTGTGGCGCTGGGTGCCCGACGAGGTGTCACTGCGTCTGACCCGGACCCCGTTCGTGCCGGTCGAGGTGAGCCTTGACCTGGCCCGGCTGGTCAGCGAGCACGAGACCCTCGGCGAAGCGGTCCGCGCGCTGACCGCGGTCGTCCCCGAGGTCGTCGCCTACGCCTGTACCTCCGGCAGCTTCGTCGGCGGGATCGCCGGGGAACGGGCGATGTGCGCGGCGATGACCGGGCGGGCGCCCTGCCCTCGGTGACCACCTCCGGGGCGCTGCTGGAGGCGCTCGCGGAGCTGGGGACACGAGGGGTCGCGCTCGTCACGCCGTACACGGTGTCCGTGACCCGGGCGCTCGAGGAGTACGTCGCCGAGGCCGGCGTACGGGTCACCGGCTGCGCCTTCATGGGGCTGACCCGGCACTTCTGGCGGGTGCCCTACCGGGACGTCGTCGCCATGGCCCGGCGCGCGATCCGGCCCGGCGCCTCGGACGCGCTCTTCATCTCCTGCACCAACCTCCCGACGTACGGCGTCATCCCACAATTGGAGGCCGAACTGCGCATGCCGGTCCTGTCGGCCAACCAGGTCACGATGTGGGCTGCGCTGCGCCGAATGGGTACCCGAGCCGTGGGGCCGTATCAGGCGCTGCTGAACGTGGCCGCGCGCGACAGGCCCGTACTGCCCGAAGAGACGCAGGAAGGCTGGACATGACCGCACTCGGTTTCCTCTACCCGGGCCACTCCGCCGAGGACGACTATCCACGCGTCGAACAGCTCCTCGGCAGCGACATCCGGCTGGACCTCGCCCACACGGACATCGGCGAGGACGCGCACCGGGTGGACGCCCTGCGGGAGATGGGCTCCGCCGAGCGGCTCGCCGCGGGTACGGAGGGGCTGCGGCTGGCCGGGGCCGAGACGGTGGTGTGGGCGTGCACCAGCGGCAGCTTCGTGCACGGCTGGCAGGGCGCCCAGGACCAGGTACGCACGCTGGCCCGGCTGGCCGGGATGCCGGCCTCCTCGACGTCCTTCGCCTTCGTGCACGCGGCCCGGGAGATCGGCGTACGACGGGTCGCCGTCGGGGCGACCTACCCGGAGGACGTGGCGGCCCTGTTCGCGGAGTTCCTGCGGGCCGGGGGGCTGGAGGTGACCGGGGTGCGGTCCTCCGGGATCGTCACGGCGGCGGAGGTCGGCACGTGGGAGGAGGAGGACGTGCTCACGCTGGCGCGGGCGGCGGACGCCGCCGACGCGGAGGCCGTGCTGCTCCCGGACACGGCGTTGCACACGGCCGCGCACATCGGTGTGCTGGAGAAGTCCCTGTCCAAGCCGGTGCTCACGGCGAATCTGGTGACGGTGTGGGAGGGGCTGCGGCTCGCCGACCGGCGGGTGAACGCTCCGGTCCTCGGGACCCTGTTCACCCGGGAGCCACTGGTGCAGGCGTAGCACCGGGGACCCGCCCCGGACCCCACGGAATAACCGGAGACCGCCTCCTGTTAAGGCAGCGCAGGACTGCACACGCCACAAACAGGAGGCCCACACCGTGTCGGCAGACGAGATCCGGGGCACGACGCACGGGACCGCCCCCGTCCCCCTCTCCGTACTGGACCTGGTGACCGTCGGCGCGGGCAGTACCGCCACCGACGCCCTGCGCACCAGCGTCGAGCTGTCCCGGCTGACGGAGTCCCGCGGCTTCCACCGGTACTGGGTCGCCGAGCACCACTCCATGCCCGGCGTCGCCTCCTCCTCGCCCGCCGTGATCCTCGCCCACCTCGCCGCCCACACCGACCGCATCCGGCTCGGCTCGGGCGGTGTCATGCTGCCCAACCACGCCCCGCTGGTGATCGCCGAGCAGTTCGGCACGCTGGAGGCCATGGCACCGGGCCGCGTCGACCTCGGCCTCGGGCGGGCCCCCGGCACCGACGGCGCCACGGCCGCGGCCCTGCGCCGCACCGACACCCTCAACGAGGGCGCCGACGACTTCCCGCAGCAGCTCGCGGAGCTGATCCGGTTCCTGGACGACGACTTCCCCGACGGCCACCCCTACGGCCGTATCCACGCGATCCCGGGCCCGGTCCAGGCCACCGCCCCCGGTGGCGTGCAGTCACCGCACCGCCCGCCGGTCTGGCTGCTCGGCTCCTCCGGCTTCAGCGCTCGCCTGGCCGGGACGCTCGGCCTGCCGTTCGCCTTCGCGCACCACTTCTCCGCGCAGAACACCATCCCGGCCCTCGACCTGTACCGGCAGACCTTCCGCCCCTCCGCGGTCCTCGACGAGCCGTACGCCCTCATCGGCGTCTCCACCCTCGCCACGGACGACGAACGGGAGGCCCGCCGCCAGACCCGGGCGATGGCGCTGAACATGCTCCGGCTGCGCACCGGCCGTCCCGGCCTGTTCCCGGACCCGGAGGAGGCCGAGCGGCACGAGTTCAGCCCGATGGAGGAGGAGTTCATCGGCTCCTGGACGGCCAACATCGTGCACGGCACGGCCGACGAGGTCCGCGCCGGCCTGGACGACCTGCACAAGCGCACCGGCGCCGACGAGCTGATGCTCACCTCCCACGCCCACCGGGGGGAACTCCGCCTGCGCTCCTATGAGTTGATCGCGGACGCCTACGGGTTGCCGACCGCGTAGGTCTGCGCTCCCAGCAGCTCGGAAATACGATCCGGCGACACCGGGCGGGAGTACAGCCAGCCCTGTCCGGTGTCACAGCCGATCCGGCGCAGCCGGGTGGCCTGGGCCGAGGTCTCCACGCACTCCGCGGTGACGGTCAGGCCGAGGCGGTGTGCCAGCTGGATCATCGCCTCCACGATCACCTCGTCGGCCGGGTTGGGGGCGATCTCCTTCTTGTCGCCCTCGTACTGGAACCCGCGCACGAAGGAGCCGTCCAGTTTCAGGACCGACACCGGCAGACGGCTGAGGTAGGCGAGGTTGGAGTAGCCGGTGCCGAAGTCGTCGATGGCGATGCGCACGCCCATGTCGCTGAGGGCCTGCAGTGCCTGCAGCGGGCGGCCCGCCGAGCCCATCACGGCGGACTCGGTCAGCTCCAGCTGGAGCAGATGCGGGGCGAGCCCGGTCTCGGCGAGGGTCTGCGCCACGTCGGCCACCAGGTCGGAGTCCCACACCTGGCGCACGGCCACGTTCACGCTGACGAAGATGGGCGGCTCACCGGGGTGGTCCACCTGCCAGCGCCGGGCCTGCCGGCAGGCGGTGTTCAGCGCCCAGCGGCCGAGCTGCACGATCGAACCGTCCTCCTCGGCCAGTCCGATGAACCGATTCGGCGTCAGTGTGCCGAACTGAGGATGATTCCAGCGGATCAACGCCTCGACCCCGCTGAGCCGTCCGTCCCCCATGCCCACCAACGGCTGGTACTCCAGGGCGAACTCACCGCGCTCGATGGCGGGGCGCAGGGTGGAGGACAGGGCCTGGCGGGTCATCCGGTGCGCGTTGCGCTCGGGGTCGAACAGCGTCCAGCGGCCCTTGCCGTCCGCCTTCGCCCAGTACAGGGTCGTATCGGCCGCCTGCATCAGGCCCGTGGCCGTCGTGCCGGCCGCGTGGCGTTCGACCACACCGATGGACGCGGTCAACGACAGCCGCTGTCCGGCCAGGTCGAAGGGTTCCCCCAGGGCCTTCAGCGCCGACTCGGCGAGGTCGGCGAGCTGTTCGGTGCCGGTGGAGTCCTCGACGAGCAGCGCGAACTCGTCGCCGCCGAGCCGCGCCACGAGGGGAGTCGCGGCGCGCGCGTATCCGGCCTCGTCGGCGACCCGGGTGAGGCGTTCGGCGACGGCCGCGAGCAGCCGGTCGCCGACGCGATGGCCGAGGGTGTCGTTGACCGCCTTGAACCCGTCGAGGTCCAGGTAGCACAGACCGATCCGGCCGGTGCCGCTCTGCTCGTAGGACTCCGCCTCCAGCGCGGCCGAAAGCCGTTCGAAGAACAGGGTGCGGTTGGGCAGCCGGGTCACCGGGTCGTGCATCTGCAAGTGCCGCAGCCGGGCCTGGAGTTCGCGGCGGGCGCTGATGTCGGCGACCGAGAGGAGGACGCCGGGACCGCCGTCGGCCAGCGGGGCGACGGTGACCTGCACCCACACCGAGTGCCCGTCGGGGTGTTTCAGCCGGCGGCTGCAGCGCAGCCTCGCCTGCCGGCCGCGCAGGACCTCGCGGTAGGCGTGCCAGGTGCGGGCGTCCGACGCCAGGCCCACCAGATCGGCGGCGACCCGCCCGGTGAGCGCCTCCGGTCCGGTGCCGAGCAGCTCACCGAAGGCGGGGTTGGCGCTGACGACGACGCCCTCGGCGTCCACGACCGCCATGGAGAGCGGGGCGGCCGCGAAGGCACGGTGGTAGGTGGTGTGGTCACTGTCTGTGACGGCTGACCGGTCGAGGTCTGCCGCGGGCGTCGGCCCTTCGGACGTTCCGCTCACCGCTCGCTCCCGCAGTGCACTCGATCTCTGTCCGTGCCGGAAAGTGTGCCGATCATAGAGGCTGGCCCCGGGCCCTTCCAGCCACTGTCCAGTCTTCCGGATGGTGCACGGCTTCCGACAGATCGTTTCTGCCCGCACCTGGACGGGTTCTTCAGGCCTCCGACCAGTTGTGACGTTCCGTGAATGGTTCGGGGTGTCGGGCGCCGGAGCGTACCGGCGTACGGGCGGGGCGCACTCACCCTTCTGGTGCAGGCAAACAGGGCATATCCGAAGAAAGCGCAGCAATCTGGGTGCTGGTCCCGTGAACCGCATCCGGAGGTCATGTCCGTGCCCAAGCTGCGCAGCACCGCCGCCGTGTGCACCACGCTGTCGGCGCTCGCCGCGACCTCGATCCTCACCGGCCCGTCGGTCGCCGAGCCCTTCTCGACGGCACCCTGTGCCCTGCACCGGACCGAGGCCCACCACTCGGAGGGCGTGGACACCTGGAACGCCGCCTACACCCACCCGGCCGGCGCGCTCGACGCGGTGCTGATCTACCTCTCCTTCCCGGACGCCGTCCCGCACACCACCCCCGCCGAGCTGACCGCCGACCACTTCCCGGCCACCAGCCGCTTCTTCGAACAGGCCTCCTACGGCAGGTTCACGCTGCGCCCACACCCCCTGAAGCACTGGCTGCGCATGCCGCGCCCGTCCACGTCGTACGCCATAAGGCGGGACTGGAGCGCCGAGGACCGGGCCGCCTATCTGCGGGACGCGTTCGCCGTGGCCGACAGGGAGGTCGACTTCTCGCACTACCCGGTCGTGTACTTCGTCGCCGACCCGGACGCGCCCGGCGTGGACTCGGACGCCACGAAGGTCGTGAACCTCGACACGCCCCTGCGCGTGGACGGCACGGACGTCCGCCGGGTCGTCACCGTCTTCGAGAAGCACCCGCCGGACCGGCTGGTCCTCGCCCATGAGACCGGCCATGTGTTCGACCTGCCCGACCTCTACCACCGGCCGGTCGACGGCAAGGGCGACTGGGACACCTACGTCGGCGACTGGGACCTGATGGGCAGCCAGTTCGGGCTCTCGCCGGACCTGTTCGCCTGGCACAAGTGGAAACTCGGCTGGCTGGATCCCCGCCAGGTGGCGTGCGTCCGCGGCGCCGAGCCGACCCGCCTCACCCTGGAACCCCTCCCCGCCGGTCCGGGCGTCCAGGTGCGGGGCACGGGCGGCGCGCCCGCCTTCGGCCTCGGCAACGGAGTGAAGCTGGCCATCGTGCGCACCGGTGCGGACAGTGCCCTCGCCTTCGAGGCGCGCGGCACCGCCGGGAACGACCGCGCCTCCTGCCGGCAGGGCGTGCTGGTCTACCGGGTCCGCGGCGGCGCCGAGTCCGGCGGGGGCCCGGTCGAGGTGGTGGACGCCCACCCGCACACCGAGGCCTGCTGGGAGAACTCGGTCTATCCGCCCCTCGCCGACGCCCCGGTCGCCCTGGGGGAGAGCTTCACCGTTCCCAGCGAGGGCGTGAAGGTGGAGGTGGAGGACCGGACGGCGTCAGGGGCCTGGACGGTGAAGATCACGCCGGGGATGAGCGACTGACGGAAACAACGATGGCGAGTCCCGACCGCGCTTTCCACGGTCATGACTCGCCATCGCCAACGTGCGCCGCCAGGGACTCGAACCCCGGACCCGCTGATTAAGAGTCAGCTGCTCTAACCAACTGAGCTAGCGGCGCCTGCTGACGTCGTAGACCTTAGCATCCTGATCGGCGGGAGGAAAAATCGATATCCGTACGGCAGCCCGGGCGGCTCGTACGGCCGCCCAGAGCATGATCTCGGGGCCGGGCAGCCAGGGATGCCGGGCGTCGGGGGCGACCAGCCAGCGGGAGGTGCCCGGGGCATCGCCGCCGGTCAGCGCCGGGACGGTCACCGCGTCTCCGGTGCCGTGGCACAGCAGGGGCGGCACCGATTCCGCCCGGTGGGAACCCCACTCCTCCCAGGCCAGCAGCGAGGGCAGCCGCTGGGCCGTGCCCGGGGCGGCGAACAGCAGCACGCGGCCCCGGAACACCGCGACGGGGCCCGCGCCCGGACCCTCGTCCCCCAGGCGGTCCAGCATCCGGCGCCCGAAGATCGCCGGGGCGCTCACCACGTCGAAGGCCGTGCCGCAGGGCAGGACGACCGGGGCGTCCGGGCGCTCCTCCCAGAAGGCCAGCGTGCTCCGTGGATACGTTCCTGCCGACGCGAGCCAGGCGAGGCCGTCGGAGGTGGCGCAGGTGACGTTCGGTGCACTGCTCATGACGACTACATGTACCGGCTGTGAGCGCACGATTTCCGTGGGTTGCCGAAAACCGGGACGGGGGCGTACGGGGAGGAGTATCTTGCCCGCCCGGCATATGCCAGGAGGGATGGCGCCGGCCGAGACCGGGACGCGGGCCGGGGACTACACGGGATCCGCGGACGTCCGTCCCTCGCTGTTCCCCCGCATCAGGTCCCGCCCGAACTCGACCATCTTCTTCGCGTAGTCCTCGGTCCACTCCGCCCGGTCGGCGATGTCCGCCGGGGTCAGCCGGTCGAACCGGCGCGGGTCGGCGAGCTGGGCCGCCGCGACCGCCTGGAACTCCACGGCCCGGTCGGCGGCCGCGCGGAACGCCTGGGCCAGCTCCGTCGCGCGCGTCAGCAGCGCCCGCGGGTCCTCGATCGACTCCAGGTCGAAGAAGTGCTCGGGGTCGGAGGCCGCCTCCGCGGGCTCGAAGAGCAGGGGCGCGGGGCGTAGCCGCGGTTCGTTACGACGCGGCGTGGGCTCCGCCATGTCTTGTCTCCTCCTCGTACGGTCGGCTGGGCGCCGCCTTCAGGTGGGCCACCGTCCATTGTCCCGCGCCCGCGCAAGGGGCTGTCATGGCCGCCAGCTCACCCTGTGCTCCCCCAGGTGGGCCAGGACGGCGTGATTCGCCTCCCAGCCGTCGGGAAACTTCACCAAGGTGCCCAGCTGGACCGGTTCCGTGGACGGATAGTCGTCCAGCAGATCGCCCACCCCTGCCCGGCAGACCACGATGCAGGCGTGGCGGTGGCGGGAGGCCAGGACGCACAGCCGGCCGGTCTCCAGGTGGAAGGCGGTGGCGTCGGGGCGGCCGGAGAGCGGGTGCAGGACGACCGTGACGTCGTACTCGCGGCCCTGGAGACGGTTCGCGGTGTCGACCGTCACGTCGGACACGCCGAGGCCGGTCAGGGCCGCGCGGACCGCCGCCGCCTGGTCGCGGTGGGCCGTGCCGACGGCGATGCGGTCGGCGGTGAGGGGGGCCGGGTCCGGTGAGCGTTCCGAGACGGCCGCCCCACCCCGGTCCAGCAGGCGTCGTACGACGGCGGCCACCGCCCGTACCGCCTCCGGGTCCGTGCGCGGGGTGTGCCGGGCGGGCAGTTCCAGCAGACCCCAACCGGACTCCGCCGCCTCGTCGATCACCCGGTCCGGGCCGGAGCCGTCGGAGGCGACGGCGAAGGCGAGGCGGCGGTCGCCGTGGCCGGTGCCGCTGCGGAACGGGGTGTACGGGTAGAAGGCCGCCGAGACCAGGGGCGCCGCCGAGGCCGGCAGGCGCCAGGAGACCGGGAGGCGGTGCTGGGGGAGGCCCGGGTTGTGGGCCAGAAGGGTGGTGACCGCGGAGGCCGACGGGTCGTACGACAGACCCGCCCACTGCTCGCTGCCGACGATCGCGAACGGGTCGAGCTGCCCGGGGTCGCCCACGAACAGCGCCCGCTCGAACAGACCGGCCACGGCGAGCAGGGAGTCCGAGCGCATCTGGTACGCCTCGTCGACGATCGCGTGCCGCCAGGGTTCGTCCACCTTCACGTGCGCCCACTTCGCGGCCGTGGAGAGCACGACCGGCAGGCCGTTCAGATCGGCCGCCTTCGCCGACGTCCGCACCTGCGGCAGATCGTCCAGCGCCTTGTCGTACGCGTCGGCGTCGCTGCTGTGCAGGCGGCCCACCGGCAGGTCCGGATCCTTCTCCGCCAGCCGCAGGACCAGGTCGTCCACCTGGGCGTTCGTCTGTGCCACCACCATCAGCGGGCGGCCCGCGCCGGCCAGCTCCAGGGCCGCGCGGACCACCAGGGTGGACTTGCCGGCGCCCGGCGGGGAGTCGACCACCACGCCCCGCTCGGTGCCGTGCAGGGTGTCGTGCAGGATCGCGTCGGTGGCGCGGGCGGCCGCGGCTCCGGGGTCGAAGTCGACGGTCGTCACAGCGTGTCCTCCTCGGTGACGGTGTCGGGAGCTTCCGCCGCGGGCTCGCCCGGCGGGCCGCCGTGCGTCCACGGGGTCTCCTCCGGGTCGGGCAGCTTCGCCCCGCCGCGCTGCTCGTGCTCGAAGAGGGTGAAACAGATCCGGTCGCCCTTCTCCGGCACCGAACCGGGCTCCGGCTCCCTGCCCCGGCCCATCTTGTCCACGATCCGCAGCACCAGCACGCCCCCGTCCGCCGCGGCCTCGTGACCGACGAACTCCGCCGACTGGGGCTTGCCGCCCAGCGAGCGGTACACCTTCGCACGCTCCGCTAGCTGCGGCCGGTCGTCCGTGCGGACCGTCACCAGAGGGCGCGGGCTCGGCCGCCTGCCCTCGCTGTACGCCATCACGACGTCGGTCACCTCGCCCACGAAGGCCTCACCGGCCAGCCGCCGCCCCGCCATCACCAGCGGGTCGTCCTGCGCCTCCTGCGCCTCCAGGCGGGCCTGCTCACGCTCACGCGTGGCCAGTTTGTTCGCCGCCGTCACCGCGTCGTCCCGGCGTGGCTGCGGCGGCTCGCCGGCCAGCACCCGGTCGCGGTGACCGGTGAACGACCAGCGGTCCCGGGTCCAGCGCTCTTCGACGCGCGCGCCCTCCGGCAGCGCCCGCAGCAGGTCCAGGCCCCGCCACACCGCATCCCAGGTCGGCCGCGTGTGGCCGGCCACCAGGTCGCGGATCTCCCGCTCGGCCCTGGTGAGAGCGGCCAGCCGGTCGTCGGCGTCCAGCGGGTCCTCGGCGGCGGCGAGGGCGGTACGCGCGCGGTCGTAGCGCTCGATGGCCGGGGCCAGCAGCTTGTTGTCGAACGCCGGGTCGGTGGCCGGACCGGCAGGCGGGAACAGCAACTGCCCGGCCGCGTCCCGCTCCAGCTCGGCCCGGCGCGCGGCCTCCGCGCCGGTGACGTCCTGCGGCGGGTCGATCCAGGCGAGCAGAGCGCCCAGGTGCTGGTCCTCCAGGCTGGACTGGCCGGTCGCCCAGTGACGGGACAGCAGGTCGGTGAGGGCGAGGAGCAGCGAGGATCCGGGGACCCGGGCCCGCTCGCCGTAATGGGTCAGCCACCGGCCCAGCAGCGGCACCCGGGGCGGCGCCGGAAAAGGCGCCTCCGGGTCCTGCTCGGCGGTGCGGCGGAACCGCATCGAACGGCCGAGCAGCCGTACGAAGTCCAGGCCCGCGCGGCTCGGCACGATCAGCTGGGGCGCGTCCGCGCACAGCTCCACCTCGACCTTGACCCGCTTGCCGGTCTCCGGGTCGGTCTCCGTGCGTTCGGCCGCCTCCACGGACTCCGCGTGGGAGTCGATGTACGGCAGGACGACGTCGGCCAGTTCGGCGAGGAAAGCGAAGCGCAGGTCGCGGTCGCGGGGCTGCGGTACGACCAGCAGGCGGGGCGCGTCCCGGTCGGTGCCGACCAGCGCGCCGAGCGGGGCGCCCGCCTCGCCGGCGGTGGTGAGCGGCACGAACACCAGCGGGCGGTCGGACAGATGCCGGTGGCGGACGGTCGCGACCGGCTGGGCCCGGCCGCTGCTGACGGCCTCGAGGCGGGCGAGGGTGGTGATCAGGGACACGGGGCCACCTCCGGGCAGGGCGCGTCCGCCAGGGCCTCGGCGTGCGCGGCCGCCGCCTGGTCCGCCGTCCGGAGCGCCTCCGCGCGCAGTTCCGCCGCCCGGCGCAGTGCCGCCACCGCCGGGTCGTCGGGGTCACCGCTCTCACCGCGCGCCGCGGCGAGGACGTCCTCGACCGTGGCCAGGCCGCCCAGTTCGGCACGCAGGGGCCGGCCGAGGCGGGTGACCGCGCCGGCCGCGCGGGAGCGTTCCCGGCAGTGGAAGGCCAGTTCGCAGGCGGACAGGCACTCGGGCGCGTACGTCGCCGGTACCGCCGCCACGGCGGCCGTCAGCTCCTCCGCGGGCCGGTCGGGTGCGAAGCACGTGCCCTCGGGCAGCGAGTCGGCGATCTCCTCGATCCGGGTGAGCCGGGCGAGCTGGCGCGCGGTGACCGCGCGCTGCTTGCGGATGTCGACGGCGGAGCCCGCGGGCAGGTTGGTGAAGTCCTTGGGGCACACCAGCAGCACCCGGTGATGCACGCGCGGACCGGGAGCGCTGTCGTCCGCGAGGCGCGCGGCGACCTCCTCCAGCGCGAGCACGTACACCGCCGCCTGCCGGGCGGCCGCGCCCACCTTCCCCGGATCCGCCGAACCGTCCACCATCGGGAAGGACTTGATCTCCACCACCGACCAGCTGCCGTCCGGGTGGACCACCACCGCGTCGGGCTCCAGGAAGGCGAGCGAACCCGCCACGTCCAGGGCCAGCATCGGGTGATCCAGCAGCGTCCAGCCGCCCGCGCGCGTGGCCTCGCGCAGCGCCAGCGCCGTACGGGCCGTGCGTCCCTCGGGGCCTTGCGCGGCCAGGTCGGGTACTGCGGCCGCCTCCGGCGGTACGGCGCCCGGGTCGAGGCGGGCGTGCACCAGCCGCAGCAGCTCCGCGCCGCCGTCCGCCTTCACCTTCGCCTCGAACGCGTTGCCCCGGGTCAGCGCGAACTGCGACTGCCCGAAGCCGGACGGCGCGCCCAGCGCGCTCGCCAGCCGGGCCTTGTCCACCCCGGCGCCGTCCAGGATCGCCCGCCTGCGGCACCCGGGGTTCGCGGCGAGCGCCGCGAGGGCGCGCGCGTCCAGGGCCTTGGCCGGTACGTCCGGACCGCGCAGCTCAGCGAGCCGGTGCCGGAGCCTCTTCTCCGGCGTCCGTGGGGGAGGCGTCCGGTTCGCCTCCGGCGTTGAGCCGCGACTCGCGCTGCCGTGGAATTCGCTCACCCGCGGAAGTCTGGCATCCGGCACTGACAATCGGGGAACCCATGTCGCCCGTGACCGGTGCGGTGCGCCGGAACAGGCGGGTCCGGAGCAGATCCGCGGCACTCATCACGCGCGGCGCCAGCAGCAGGCCGACGCCCATCACGGCGACGCCCGCGGCGGCGTCCAGGAAGTAGTGGTTGGCGGTGCCCATGACGACGAGCGCGGTCAGCAGCGGGTAGGCGACGCCGAAGATCCTCGCCGGGCGCGTGCCGCCGTAGCGCCACAGCAGCACGCCGCACCACAGCGCCCAGCCGACGTGCAGGCTGGGCATGGCCGCGTACTGGTTGGTCATGCCGCCCATGCCGCGTGGCGCGCTGGCCTCCCCGCCCCACCAGCCGTACGAGCTGTACTGGGCCATCGTGTCCACGAAGCCGTGGCCGGCCGTGAGCAGGCGGGGCGGGCAGGTCGGCAGCAGTGTGAAGCCGATCAGCCCGAGGAATGTGGACGTCATCAGCCAGGTGCGGGCCGCCCGGTAGTACGGGGCGCGGGCCCGGAAGAGCCAGACCAGGACGGCGGGCGTGACCAGGTAGTGCAGCGAGGCGTACCAGAAGTCGGCCGGCACGCCGAGCCACGGCTCGCGCGTGAACAGCCGGTTCAGCGGGTGCTCGGCGTTCAGGTGCAGCAGCTTCTCGATGCGCAGGATCGCCAGGCCGTGATCGACGGCGTTGGTGACGTCACCGCGCGCGAGGAGGCGGCCGGCCGAGTAGCAGCCGTAGACCAGGAGGATCAGCGGCAGCTCGGTCCACCAGCGCAACCGGGGATGGGCGGCCACCTCGGTGCCCGGTGTCTCGGTCTGCGGCATCCGATCGCCCTCCCCCTTCTGCTGTGCGGCGCGCCCAGGCGGGCGGCCGTGCCACTTTACGGTGTCCTTAGGTCGCCCATGAGGGCGCTCCCGCCTTTCCCGCGCGCGGGCATTCAGTCCTCGAAGACGTCGAGATCGCCCGCCGGGTTGCCCCGTCCGGGGGTGAGCGATGATGGAGAGACCCCGTCCCCTTGTCTTCGTGGCGTCCGTGTGGCGTCCCTCTTCCGGAAAGGTCTCCCATGGCACCGCGCATCCTGCTGGCCCGGCACGGACAGACGGCATGGTCGCTGTCCGGCAAGCACACCGGCAGAACGGACGTGCCGCTGCTGGAGGAGGGCCGGCGCGGGGCCAAGCTGCTCGGCGAGCGGCTGCACCGTGCTCCGCTGGACGGGCTGGCGGGGGCGGAGGTGCGCACGAGTCCGCTGTCCCGCGCGCGTGAGACGTGCGAACTCGCCGGCTTCGGTGACCGCGCCACCGCATGGGACACGCTCATGGAGTGGGACTACGGCGCCTACGAGGGCATGACCCCGGCCGAGATCCAGGCCGTCCGGCCCGGGTGGCTGATCTGGCGGGACGGTGTCCCAGAGGGGGAGAGCATCGCCGAGGTCACCGCGCGCGCGGACGAGGTGGTCGGCTGGGCGCGCTCGGCCGACCGTGACGTGCTGGTCTTCGCCCACGGGCACGTCCTGCGGTCGATCGGCGCGCGCTGGCTGGGACTGCCGCTGGACTTCGCGGCCCGGATACGCCTGAATCCGACCTCACTGTCCGTGCTGGGCTGGGCGTACGGCGAACCGGCGATCGAGAGCTGGAACGACCTGGGGCACTTGGCGGGCTGATCGGCTGCCCTGTGTCGCGGCTGGGCGGGGACGGGTCTGCCCGCCCACGCCGGCGGGGCGCCGCCTTCCTCGTGGACGGGTCCCGCCCCAGCGGCACGACCGCCCGCGGCGGGCGACGCTCCGGGGGCCGCGGCTCCTCAAAGGCGTGGGGAATCGAGTGACCCGCCACGGTGTGCCCGCACTCGACGACGAACCGCTACACCCGCCCGGTCCTCGGCAACGACGCGTGCCGGTCCAGGAAGTCCGACACCCCCGTAGCCCGGCGGTGCGGCAGCAGTACGCGCGCCGTGCCCGCCAGCATCGTCTGGATGCGGGAGGACTGGACCTCGTCCAGCAGCGTCAGCACGCGCAGCCCCGCCTCGGCCGCCTCGTCGGGACGGCCCGCACGGGCCAGGTCGTCGGCCAACTCCGCGGTGTAGAGCGCGATGTTGCGGGTGAAGTGGGGATCCTGCAGATGGGCCGCACGGCGTGCGTGCCGCGACGCGCGCCGCCAGTCGCCCAGCGTGGACCAGCACTGCGCCTCCAGCCCCTCCAGCTCGGCCTCTCCGTAGAAGCTCATCCACTCGGGATCGGCGTCCGAGTGGCCGCGCGCGAAGAGGGTCTGCGCCCGAACCAGCGCCTGTTCGCAGCCGGTGCGGTCGGCGAGCCCCGCCCAGCCGCCCGCCTCGCGCAGCGCGAGCAGGGACATCAGGCGCGCGGAGCCCAGGGGGCGGGCGGCGCGTTGGGCGGCCTGCGCGGCCCGGACCGCTTCCCGGGGGCGGCCGGTGTCCCGGGCCAGGAACGCGGTGTTGCAGAAGGCGTGCGCCTCCAGCGCCGGATCGCCGGTCATCCGGGCCGTGGCCAGCGCCTCCGCGTAATGCGAGCGGGCGTCGTCGAAGCGGCCGGAGTCATGGGCCAGCCAGCCGACGGAGATGGCGAGTTCACCGGCGCCCGCGTGCAGCCGGTCGACGGTGGTCTGCCGGGTCGCACCGGCGTCCAGCAAGGCGTAGGCCGCCCGCAGCGGGGCTGCCGCGCGCCGGTAGAGGCCGTCCGCGCCGTGCCGGTCGTCGAGCAGCCGGATACGGCGGACGGCCTCCTCCAGGGCGGCCGCCTCGGGGGTTCCGGGCCGGCGCGGGGGCCGGACCGCGGCCACCGCGTCCGTGGTGAGCCCCAGCGGGCCCAGCGTGACGGCGGCCACCGTGGCGCCTCCGCCGGTCATGAATGCGCGACGCAGCACGTCGCTCTCCTCGTGGTTCAGGTGGTCTTTCGCGTACAGCTCGTGCGGGTCGTACCGCCCGTGCGGGTCGTGCGGGTCATCCGGGCGGTACTGGTCGTACTGGTGGTGCCGGTCGTGCGGGTCCTGCGTGTCATACGGTTCGAAGCCCTCCCTGGTCTCATCGGTCCCGGCGGTCTCGGCAGCCCCCGGCGTCCCACCAGCGGGGAGCACACCCGGGGCCTCGGGCGGGTCCGCCGCGGTGCGCGCCGCGCGTCCGCGAACGGACGAGCGGGGCGAGAAGCCGAGGTCGGTGAGCGTGCGGCCGGGGAACATATGCAGGAACACCCGTTCGTACGCGTAGTTGGGGCAGCGGATCTCGCCCGCCTCGACCCGGCCGACGTAGCGCGCGTCACAGCTCACCCGCTCACCGATCTCACGCGCGGCACGCCGTACGAGCGCCGCGAACTCGGCCGGTGAACGCCTGCCGCGCAGTTGCCGGAAGGCGAGGTTCGGCCGGAGTGGCCGTTCGGGCTGTGACGAGGTCACGGTTGACGACGCCATGGCCGGGTCCTCTCATGCGAACCGTCGAACCATGCCGGAGCCGGGGCGGAAACGGGACGAGTTGTCCGAGTCACGCCCTGGTCCCGGCGGGCATGAACGTACCTGCTGTGAAGGACCCGCCACGCAGGGTTTGGCTACAAAACGGATATCTCCTGCACGATCTGCCATGAAGTGCCATCCTTTGCGGCGCACTTGTGCCGTAGCCGTTGACGCGCTCACACGTTGAACCCCATGGACCGCAACAGGGCTGTGTGGTGGAGGCCGGCATGGAGACCAGCCAGAGCAACGAACCTCGTACGTCGTCGTTGTCGGCACCCTCGTCGTCGGCGGGCGACACCGGCTGCGACCTTGTGACGGTGCCTGCCCGGCAGGGGCTCGAGGCGGTCGACATCCTCCGGCGCGGAGCCGCGGACGCGGTGGGCTCCGTCCTGCACGACGACGGCTGCGACACCCTCGGTTTCCTGGTGCCGGCCGGCACGGCCGCCTGCTGGGACGTACCGGGCAGCACCTGCACCGAGACGAACGGCCGCGGGCTGCGGCTGACCCCCGAGCCGCCGGTGAAGGGCTCCGACTGGCTGCTGCCGCCCGGCGAGGCCGACCTCGCCACCGACCCGGTGGTGCTGCGCCGGGCCCTGGGGGAGGCCGCCCGGCTGATCGAGGCCGCCGACAGCCGCCGGTGAAACACCCGCCCGGCTCACCTGCGAGACTGGACCGATGGGCAGGTCCAGGAACACGCGGCGCAGGCCGGCCGCCGTCGAAGCCGTCGAGGAGGCGGTCGACGGCGGGCTCGCGCAGCTCGTGCCCGACCCCGACCGTGGCCGGGCCTGGACGCTGCTGATCGACGGGGCGCCGCAGTCGCACGTCGACCTGGACGACCCCACGTACCTCTCCTTCGAGTACCAGCGCCGCATCGGCCATGTCATCGACCTCCTCGCCCCGCCCGGCAAGCCCGTGCACGCCGTGCACCTCGGCGGCGGCGCCTTCACCCTCGCCCGGTACGTCGCCGCGACCCGGCCCCGGTCCACCCAGCAGGTGGTCGAACGGGACGCCGGTCTGGTCCACCTGGTGCGCAGGGAGCTGCCGTTGGACCCGAACGCGCGGATCCGGGTACGGTCGGCGGACGCCCGCGCGGGGCTGGCCAAGGTGCCGGACGGCTGGGCCGACCTGGTCGTCGCCGACGTCTTCAGCGGCGCCCGCACCCCGGCCCACCTCACGTCCGTCGAGTTCCTGGACGAGGTCCGCCGCGCCCTGAAGCCGTCCGGCGTCTACGCCGCCAATCTCGCCGACGGCCCGCCGCTCGCCCACCTCCGCGGCCAGATCGCCACCGCCGCCGCCCGGTTCGGAGAACTCGCGCTCATCGCCGACGCGGCCGTACTGCGCGGCAAGCGCTTCGGCAACGCCGTCCTGGTCGCGTCCGACCTGCCGCTGCCCCTCGCCGAACTCACCCGCCGAGCCGCCTCCGACCCGCACTCCGGCCGGGTCGAACACGGCCGGCAGCTCGCCGACTTCACCGGCGGCGCGCTCCCTGTGACGGACGCGGTGGCGGTGGCCTCCCCGGCTCCGCCGCCCTCGGTGTTCCGCTGAGCCCCTGTCAGAAGAGCAGTCCGCGTGCCAGCAGCGGAAGGTGGCGTTCGTACAGGGCCGCCAGGTCCTCCCGACAGGGCGACCTTGCTGACGGTGCCGTCCAGGCCGACGATCAGCACGCTGTAGTCAGTACGTGCCCACCTCCACCCGCGGTGGCCCGTCGTGCCAGGTGCAGAACACCGACACCCGGTCCGCCCCCCGGCCGAACTCCACCCGGATCCATGTCTCCGTCTTCCACAGCTGCATCGACCAGCCGGCCCCCGGGGTCGCCGAGACGAGCGTCGCGCTGGAGGTGCCCAGCTCGAACACCGCCCGGCCGCCGTCGGTGTCGTAGGCCTTGACCTGGCCGGACGCAGGGGCGGAGGCGCTGGGGGAGGAAGCATGGGCGTGCGCCGGGGTCCGCGACGGTGTGGGTGCCGGCGGCGCGGGGCGCTCCCGCGACGGGGCCGGGGAGGAAGACGGCGTCCCCGAGGCCGACTTCGCCTCCGGTGCCGTCGCGTCGGCCGCCGTGACCGGCAGGGCGCGCGGCGGGTCGTACGCCGTCCCCGCCATCACCGTGTGCACACCCCACCACGACAGCGTGGCCGCTGCTCCCGTCGCGAGCAGCCACGCCAGTACGTGTACGAGTCCTCTGCGCATCGCGGGCCATACTGCCTCAGGGGTACCGCCGTGCGCACCCGGGCCGAGTTGTCCACAGGCCCCGGACGGGGTCCGGCGCATGGCGTACGGTGCGGCGCATGGCAAGTGTGCTCGTGGTCGAGGACGACCAGTTCGTCCGCTCGGCGCTCATCCGGCATCTGGCCGACGCCTCGCACACCGTGCGCAGCGTCGGTACGGCACTGGAGGCGCTGCGCGAGGTCGCCCATTTCCGTTTCGACGTGGTCATCCTGGACCTCGGACTGCCCGACCTGGACGGCTCCGAGGCCCTGAAGATGCTGCGCGGCATCACCGACGTGCCCGTCATCATCGCCACCGCCCGGGACGACGAGACGGAGGTCGTCCGGCTGCTGAACGCCGGCGCGGACGACTACCTCACCAAGCCCTTCTCCGTCGAGCATCTCTCCGCCCGTATCGCTGCCGTGCTGCGCCGGGCCCGCTCCGGCGCGGCGGAGTCCGCGCCCTCGTCCGTGCTCCGCGTCGGCGGGCTGACCGTCGATCCGCTGCGCCGCCAGGCCGAACTGAACGGTTCCCGACTGGACCTGACCCGCCGCGAGTTCGACCTGCTGGCCTTCCTGGCGGGCCGCCCCGGCGTCGTCGTCCCGCGCAAGGAACTCCTCGCCGAGGTCTGGCAGCAGTCCTACGGCGACGACCAGACCATCGACGTCCATCTGTCCTGGCTGCGCCGCAAGCTGGGGGAGACCGCGGCCCGGCCGCGCTATCTGCACACCCTGCGCGGCGTCGGCGTGAAGCTGGAGCCGCCCGCGCTCCCGGAGGAGGAAGGGGCGCCACCGCGATGAGATGGGCCCTGGTCAAGGTCTGCCTGGCCGTCACCACGATGGTCGTGGTCGCCTTCGCCGTCCCGCTCGGCCTGGTCGTCGAGGAGATGGCCCGCGACCGCGCGTTCGCGGGCGCCGAGCGGGAGGCCGCCGCGGTCGCGCCCGCGCTGTCCATCACCACCGACCGGGACAAGCTCGAACGGGTGGTGGCCTCCGCCGGTGCCGACTCCGGGATGGCGGTGCACCTGCCCGCCGACAGCGTCCGGTCCGCGCTCGACCTCGGCCGGCAGCGCGCCGCCGACCGCGACATCCAGGCCGTGCGCAAGCTGGGCCGCGCCTCCACGACCACCGTCGCCGGCGGCTCCACGCTGCTGCAGCCGGTCGCGCTCGGCTCCGGTTCCATCGCGGTCGTCGAGGTGTACGTCCCGGAGTCCGCGATGACCAACGGCGTCGGCACGGCCTGGGCGGTCCTCGCGGCCGTCGGCCTCGCGCTGATCGTCGGCTCGGTCGCCGTCGCCGACCGGCTCGGGGTGCGCATGGTGCGGCCGGCCCAGCGGCTGGTCGAGGGAGCGCACGAGCTGGGCGAGGGCAAGCTGGGCGCCCGGGTGCCGGAAGACGGCCCGACCGAACTGCGGCTCGCGGCGGTCGCGTTCAACTCCATGGCCGACCAGGTGGTCCAGCTCCTCGCCAACGAACGGGAGCTGGCGGCCGACCTCTCCCACCGGCTGCGCACCCCGCTCACCGTGCTGCGGCTGAACGCGGCCTCACTCGGCGCCGGACCCGCCGCCGAGCAGACCCGGGCCGCCGTCGCCCAGCTGGAGGGCGAGGTGGACACCATCATCCGTACCGCGCGGGAGGCCAAACCGCAGACGGCCGCGGCCGGACCCGGGACCGGATGCGACGCCGCCGCGGTGGTCCGCGAGCGGATGGAGTTCTGGTCCGCGCTCGCCGAGGACGAGGGGCGCAAGTGGCGGGTGGCCGGAGCCGACCGCCCGGTGCGCATACCCGTGGCCCGCGCCGACCTGGCCGCCGCGCTCGACGCCCTGCTCGGCAACGTCTTCCGGCACACCGCCGAGGGCACCGCCTTCGCGGTCGACCTGCACAACGGCGAGGACGCGGTGATCGTGCTGGTCTCCGACGCGGGCCCCGGCATACCCGACCCGGACGCGGCGATGGCCCGCGGCCGCGGCTCCGGGAACGCCGGCTCGACCGGCCTCGGCCTCGACATCGTGCGCCGGCTCGCCGAGTCCACCGGCGGTGACGTCCGCATCGGCGCCTCGGTCCTGGGTGGCACCGAGGTGCGGATCTGGTTCCAGCTGGACGGGCGGAAGCCGGTGGGCCGGGGGCACCGGGGCACCGTACGGAGGCGACGACCGGGCAAATTGGTCTCTACCTTTAACCGCCCCCGATCCCTTCCTTAAGCGCAGCCTAAGAACCTCGACGACCGTCCACATCAAGCCGTTTGTCCGTTTCCGCCTCGCTAGCGTGCTGCCGCACCACACCCCGTGAACAGCGAAGGCAGGCACGCGCATGAGCACGCACCGGCGCAGGATCAGTGGCAGGAACAAGGCGATAGGCGGTCTGGTGGCCGCGGCGGTGGCCGGTGGCGGCGCGGTCCTGCTCACCGGCACCGCCAACGCGGCCGGCGTGAACGCCGCGTACACCAAGACCAGCGACTGGTCCACGGGCTACACCGCGCAGTACGTCGTCACCAACAACAGCGGCCAGGCCGAGAAGACCTGGACGCTGGAGTTCGACCTCCCCGCGGGCGCCAAGCTGTCCTCCCTCTGGAACGGCGAGTCGAGCGTCAGCGGTCAGCACGTCACCGTGAAGCCCCCGCAGTGGGACACGGACGGACTGGCGCAGGGCAAGTCGGTCACGGTCGGCTTCGTGGTCAACGGCAAGGGCGACCCGGCGGGCTGTCGGATCGACAACGCGCGGTGTTCCGCCGACGACGGAGCGACCCCCGAGCCGAGCGGCCGCCCCACCGAGACCCAGTCCCAGACGCCGACCCCCACCAAGTCGGCCACCCCCACCAAGTCGGCCACCCCCACCCAGAGCGCCACCCCCACCCCCACGGGCGGCACCGGCAGCGGCACCACCGCCTCGGCCGGGTTCGCCCCCTACGTCGACACCTCCCTCTACCCGGCCTTCGACCTCGTGGGCGCCGCCGACGCGACCGGCGTGAAGAACTACAACCTCGCCTTCGTCACCGACGGCGGCGGCTGCACCCCCAAGTGGGGCGGGGTCACGGACCTGAACAGCGACGGTGTGGCCGCCCAGATCGGCTCGTTGCGCGCCAAGGGCGGTGACGTCCGGGTCTCCTTCGGCGGCGCCTCCGGTTCGGAGCTGGCCACCACCTGCTCCTCCGCGGACGCGCTGGCGGCGGCGTACGGCAAGGCCGTCGACGCCTTCAAGCTGACCAAGGTCGACTTCGACGTGGAGGGCGGCGCGCTGCCCAACACGGCCGCCAACACCCGCCGCGCCCAGGCCATCGCCAAGCTCCAGTCCCAGCACCCGGGCCTGGACGTCTCCTTCACCCTCCCGGTGATGCCGGAAGGCCTCACCCAGGACGGCGTGAACCTCCTGTCCGACGCCAAGTCCAACGGCGTGAAGATCAACACCGTGAACATCATGGCGATGGACTACGGCCCTTCCTACAGCGGTGACATGGGCACCTACGCCGAGCAGGCCGCCACCGCCACCCAGGCACAGGTCAAGGGCGTGCTGGGGCTGTCCGACTCCGCGGCCTGGAAGGCGGTCGCGGTCACCCCGATGATCGGCGTCAACGACGTCTCCTCCGAGGTCTTCAAGGTCGACGACGCCACCCAGCTGGTGAACTTCGCCAAGTCCAAGGGCCTCGGCTCGCTCTCCATGTGGTCCGCGGCCCGTGACAAGCAGTGCGACGGCGGCACCAGGCCCACCGCCGACGCCACCTGCAGCTCCGTCATCCAGGACAAGTTCGCCTTCTCGAAGGCGTTCGGGGCCTTCAACTGACGGCGCACCCACTGACGGGGCGCGGCACCACGGTGGGGTGCCGCGCCCCCTTCCGGCTGGGTCAGGCAGCCGGCTCCACCGGCGGCAGCACTCCCGTCCGCGCCGCCTCCGCATACCACCGCGCGCTCGACTTCGGGGTCCGCTCCAGCGTCGCCCGGTCCACGTACACCGCGCCGAACCGCTTGCCGTAGCCGTACGCCCACTCGAAGTTGTCCATCAGGGACCACAGGTAGTAGCCGCGCACATCGGCGCCGTCGGCGATCGCGCGGCGCGCCTCCGACAGATGGCCGTGCAGGTAGGCGATGCGCTCGGGGTCGTGCACGCGGCCGTCGGGGTCGGGTTTGTCGTCGCAGGCCGCGCCGTTCTCGGTGATGTACAGGGGCAGTCCGGGGGCCTCGCGCGTGTAGCGCATGAGCAGGTCGTACAGGCCCGTCGGATCGATCGTCCAGCCCATCGCCGTGCGCGCGCCCGGCGTCTGGTGGAACAGCACGTCGTCGGCGGCCGGCCAGGGGGAGTGGTCGCCGCCGCCGTGACCGTCCGCGCGCGGGCCCGCGGACTTGCCGGAGGCCGCCGAGACCAGAGCCGGGGTGTAGTAGTTCAGGCCCAGGGCGTCCAGTGGTGCGTTGATCGCGCCCTCGTCGCCGTCGAGGACGTAGGACCAGTCGGTGACCGGGGCCGTCGCCGAGAAGAGCGACTCGGGGTAGCACCCGTGCAGCATCGGGCCGTGGAAGATCCCGTTGGCCAGGTCGTCGATCCGGCGGGCCGCCGCAAGGTCGGCCGGATCCTGGGAAAGGGGCCGGACGACGGAGGAGTTGAGGCTGACCGCGATCCGGTGGCGGGCCGGCAGCACCGAGCGGAGGGCCGCCGCGCCCAGGCCGTGCCCCAGGTTGAGGTGGTGGGCCGCGCGCAGGGCGGCCGCCGGGTCGGTGCGGCCGGGGGCGTGCACCCCGGAGCCGTAGCCCAGGAAGGCGCTGCACCAGGGTTCGTTGAGAGTGGTCCACTGCTCCACCCGGTCGCCGAGCGCCTCGCCGACGAGCCGCGCGTACTCGGCGAACCGGAGCGCGGTGTCCCGCTCCGGCCAGCCGCCCGCGTCCTCCAGTTCCTGCGGCAGGTCCCAGTGGTAGAGGGTGACGGCCGGCTTGATGCCGTGCGCCAGCAGCTCGTCCACCAGACGGCGGTAGAAGTCCAGGCCACGCTGGGCCGCCGGGCCCCGGCCCGTCGGCTGCACCCGCGACCAGGAGACGGAGAAGCGGTACGCGGTCAGGCCCAGCTCCGCCATCAGCGCCACGTCGTCGCGGTACCGGTGGTAGTGGTCGACCGCGACATCACCGGTCTCGCCGCCCGCCGTCCGGCCCGGTGCATGGCTGAAGGTGTCCCAGATCGAGGGGGTGCGGCCGTCCTCCCGCACCGCGCCCTCGATCTGGTAGGCGGAGGTCGCCGCACCCCAGAGGAACGCGGGAGGGAAGGACACGGTCATCGGTTCGGACATGGAATCGCTCCCACGAGTCGAGGGGCCCCCATTATGCATGGGAGCGCTCCCACGTCAACAGGGGTCCCGGACCCTGGACGGTGGGTGAGATCCCTACGCCGACTCGCGCACCACCAGCTCCGTCGGCAGGACCACCTCCCGGTGGCCGGTGCCGCGCTGGGCGATCTCGTCCAGCAGGAGGCTCGCCATGGTGCGGCCCATCTCCTCCAGCGGCTGGCGGACGCTGGTCAGCGGGGGATCGACGTGCCGGGCCACGATCGAGTCGTCGAAGCCGACGAGGGCGACGTCGTGCGGCACCCGCCGCCCCGCCGTGCGCAGTTCCAGCATCGCGCCGGACGCCATCACGTCGGAGGCGGCGAAGACGGCGTCCAGCCCCGGGTTCCGGTCCAGGAGTTCCCGCATGGCCGCCCGGCCGCCCTCCTCCGTGAAGTCGCCGCGCGCGATCAGGGCCTCGCCGGCGGTGGCCCCCGCGTCCCGCAGCGCCTCTTGGTAGCCGTCCAGCCGGCCCTGCGCCGCGTCCATGTCCAGCGGCCCCGTGATGGTGCCGATGGTCCGGCGGCCGCCCGCCAGCAGGTGCTCGACCGCGATCCGGGCGCCGCCCCGGTTGTCCGCGCGGACGTGCCCCAGCCGCTCCCGGTCGCTGCGCCTCCCGGCCACCACGGTCGGCACGGCCAGTTCGTCCAGCCGGTCGGGCAGTGTGTCGTCGCCGTGGACCGCCATCATCAGCACCCCGTCCACCCGCTGAGCGGACAGATAGGTGGCGAGCCGGCCGTACTCCGTCTCGTCGCGCGCCAGGACCAGCAGCAACTGCATCCCGGCGTTCGCGAGTCCGGCGGACGCCCCGAGGATGATCTCCGAGAAGTACGGCTCGGAGAACAGCCGGGTCTCGGCATCGGGCACGACCAGCGCGACGGAGTCCGTGCGGCGGGTGGCCAGGGAGCGGGCCGCGCGGTTGGGTACGTAGCCGAGTTCGGCGATCGCCCGCTCGACGGCCGCCCGGGAGCGGTCGCTGACCTTGGGGGAGCCGTTGATCACCCGGGAGGCCGTGCCCCGGCCGACACCGGCGCGGGCGGCCACGGCGTTCAGGGTCGGGTGCCGGACGTCCGCGGTCCTGTGTGGCTGCGGCAGTTCGGCAGGGCTCATCGTTCACCTTCCGGCGTTCCGTGGGGGGCCGCCTCATTCTGGCCCAGGAAATCCCGCAACCCCCGTGCCGAGCCGCGCAGTTCGCGCACCGCGTCCGGCCGCCCCGGCCATGACCTGCCGGAATCCGGCACGAGACGCGCGCGTGACCGGCTGGTGACGCCACGTCGCGCGACACATTCGCGTGACGCGCGGAACACGCTTGCGCAACAACGCCGTTTTCAAGTCTTGACACCCGGCCCGGCAACAACGAGTCTTCCGGCATGCCGCGTGGGAGCGGTCCCACGGGGGGACCGGGGCCCTCTCCCCCGTGGAGCCGAAACACCGACGGCCCTCCCCTCTACCTTGCCTGACACACCGTTGACCAGCACCTCTTCACCGCACGTCGCGTGCTGTGGGCCGGCCGCTGCTCGAACCAAGAGGGCAGGTCCGGACTGTCGGACCCGGCGGTCTGATTCCTGAGGTCCCGTTCCCCACTGGAACAAGGAGTAGTGGAATGCGCATCACCCGTACCGGCGGCGGCCACGGCCGCAGAGCAGCGGCCCTGACCACATCGGTTCTCACGGCCTCGGCCCTGCTGCTGACCGGCTGCAGCAGTGACGACGACGACTCGAGCTCGGATGCCAACGGGAACATCACCCTCGAGGTGGCCGACTTCGGGCAGTTCGGCTACAAGGAAGCCGATCTGTTCGCCAAGTACCACCAGCTGCACCCGAACATCATGGTGAAGGAAGAGACCACCGCCAACGAGCAGGACTACTACCCGAAGCTCCTTCAGCAGCTGAACACGGGCAGTGGCCTCGGGGACGTCACCGGTATCGAGGTCGGGCGCATCAAGGAGGTCGTCGACACCCAGGCGGGCAAGTTCACCGACCTCAGCAAGACGATCGACGTGAACAACTGGGTGTCCTGGAAGGAGAAGCAGGCCACCGCCAAGGACGGAACGGTCATCGGCGCCGGCACCGACATCGGCCCGATGTCCCTGTGCTACCGCAAGGACCTGTTCGAGAAGGCGGGCCTGCCCACCGACCGCGAGGCCGTTGCCAAGGCCGTCGCGGGCGGCTGGGAGGACTACCTCAAGCTCGGTGAGCAGTACGAGAAGAAGGCGCCCGCCGGCACCTACTTCATGGACTCCGCGTCCGCCATGTACAACGCGGTCGTCAGCTCCTCCTCCGAGCAGTACTACGACGCCGACGGCAAGCCGGTCTACAAGGACAGCCAGGCCGTGAAGCAGGGCTGGGACCTGGCCGCCGAGGCCGCCGGCAAGAAGCTGAGCCACGGCCTGCCCCAGTTCACCGACGCCTGGACGGCGGCGCTGCGCAAGGGCACCGTGGCCACCGTGGCCTGCCCCGCCTGGATGGCCGGCCAGATCTCCACGAACTCCGGTGACGCCTACAAGGGCAAGTGGGACATCTCCCGCGCGCCCGGTTCCACCGCGGCCAACTGGGGCGGCTCCTTCCTGGCCGTCCCCAAGGGCGGCAAGCACGTCAAGGAGGCCACCGAGCTGGTCAAGTGGCTGACCGCCCCGGAGCAGCAGGCCGAGGTGTTCAAGGCGATCGGCGTCTTCCCGTCCAACAAGGGCGCCTACGAGCTGGCCAGCGTGAAGAACGCCAAGCTCCCGTACTTCAGCGACGCTCCGATCGGCCAGATCTACGCCGCGGAGGCCAAGTCCATCCCCGAGGCGGTGCTCGGCCCGAAGGACGGTGTCATCAAGGACACCATCTCCACCCAGATCAACAACATGGAGCAGCACGGCACCAAGTCCGCCGACGCGTGGAAGGCCGCGACCGACTCGATCGACAAGGCGCTCGGCTAGGGCCTCTCGGCCCTGGACGCCCCCGGTGCGGGCGGCCCGCCGGCCGTCCGCACCGATCAGGTGCCTTCGTTTCGCTGGTCTGGCGCGTTTCGATCATCCCGGGGCGCTCGGGGATCCAGAGCGGCCACCGACCGCCGCGGCGCGGGGCGAACGGGCCGGAGCCGTCCCGGTCCCCTTCGAGCGCGGCCAGGAGCCGGACCTTGCCGGCCCCTCGGGCCCGGTGGCTGCCCGGCCGGCACCCCTGCCTGTCCGCGAGGGCCGTCCGCACCGCGGCGCCCGGCGGGCAGCGCGTCCACGGCACGGGCCGCGCGGGAGACGGAAGACGCCGCGCCGCCCGCGCGCGGCACCGTCCGGCGGGCCCGGCGGACGGGCTCCGCCTCACACGCACGTCAGGCCGCGCGGGCCGCCCGGCGCCGCACCGATCCGCGCAGGGGGCGGCGGGACCGACCCGGCCCCTGAACCCGCCTCCGCCCCCAACCGGCCGAAACCTCCAGGGAAGGACTCCCTCCGTGGCAACGACAACCCCCGCACGGGGTGCCTACACCCCGCCACCCGGCGGCACCGGCGCCGCGTCCGACGGACGCGGCAAGTGGCGCACCCGGCTGTGGCGTCTCGACGACAAGGCGTCACCGTACGCCTACATCGCCCCCTTCTTCCTCATCTTCGGCGCCTTCGGGCTCTACCCGCTCCTCTACACCGGCTGGATCGCCCTGCACCGGGTGGAGATGACGGGCCTCGACCAGTCCCAGTGGGTCGGCTGGGACAACTTCGCCAGGATCCTCCAGGACTCCGAGTTCTGGACGGCCGTCGTCAACACCTTCGTCATCGGCGTCATCTCCACCGTTCCACAGCTCCTCGTGGCTCTGGGCCTGGCCCACCTGCTCAACTACAAGCTGCGCGCCAGCACCTTCTGGCGGACGGTGATCCTCACCCCGTACGCCACCTCGGTGGCCACCGCGGCCCTCGTCTTCGCCCTGGTCTTCCGTGCCGACGGCGGCATCCTCAACTGGGTGCTGCACTTCTTCGGCGCCGGCAACACCGACTGGGGCAACGGGCAGTGGACCTCCAAGATCGCCATTTCGGTCATCGTGATCTGGCGCTGGACCGGCTACAACGCCCTGATCTACCTGGCGGCCATGCAGGCGGTGCCCACCGACCTGTACGAGGCGGCCTCCATCGACGGAGCCACCCGCTGGCAGCAGTTCCGCAAGGTGACCATTCCCTCGCTGCGGCCGACGATCCTGTTCACCATCGTCATCTCGACCATCGGTTCCATGCAGCTGTTCGGTGAGCCGCTGCTGCTGCAGGGCGGCACGCTCGGCTCCATCGGCGGCAGCGAGCACCAGTACGAGACGCTCAGCATCTACCTCTTCAACTACGGCTGGCAGCTGGGGCACCTGGGTCCGGCGGCGGCCGTGGCCTGGGCCATGCTCGTCCTGCTGCTGCTCATCGCCCTGATCAACTGGATCGTCGGCCGGTTCGTGCGCAAGAGCGCGGCCTGACGGGAGCGATATCGATGACCACGACCAGCCCCACCAAGACCGCGCCGGACTTCCGCCCGGCACCGCTCCCCGCCTCCCCCGACAAGGGCCGCGGCCGTTTCAAGCTCGGCGCCGGACAGCAGCTCAAGGGCGGCCCGTTCACCTACGCCGCCCTGATCGTCGTCGGCCTGGGCTCGATCTTCCCGCTGTACTGGACGCTGGTGGCCGCCTCCCACGACCAGCAGCGGGTCCTGGACAGCCCGCCGCCGCTCGTGCCGGGCGGCCGGCTGTGGAGCAACCTCCAGGCGGCCTGGGACCAGGCCCACCTGGGGAAGGCCATCGTCAACAGCGTCATCGTGGCCGGCTGCATCACCGCCGCCACCCTCTTCTTCTGCACGCTCGCCGGCTACGCCTTCGCCAAGATGCGCTTCCGCGGCCGTGGGGCGCTGATGACCGCGGTCATCGCCACCCTGACCATTCCGCCGCAGCTCAGCGTCGTCCCGCTGTTCATGATGATGTCGGACATCGGATGGGGCGGAAAGCTGGAGTCGGTGATCTTCCCGACGCTGGTCGGCGCCTTCGGTGTCTTCTTCATGCGCCAGTACCTGCTGGAGGCCCTGCCGTACGAGCTGATCGAGGCGGCCAAGGTCGACGGGGCGAGCAACATCCGCATCGTGTGGAACGTGGTCCTGCCCGTGGCCCGGCCCGCGATGATGGTGCTCGGCATGCTCACCTTCGTCCAGGCGTGGAACGACTTCTTCTGGCCCTTCCTCGCGCTGAACCAGGAGGACCCGACCATCCAGGTGGCCCTCGGCCAGCTCAGCGCCTCCTACACCCCCGACCAGAGCATCGTCATGGCCGGAGCGCTGATCAGCACCCTGCCGCTGCTGCTCGTCTTCGTCGTCTTCGGCAAGCAGATCGTCGGCGGCATCATGGCCGGCGCGGTCAAGGGCTGACCCGCGGGCACCCGGTACGGCCCGTCCGGTACGACCCGCCTCCCAAGGCCGCCCCGCACGCGGGCCGTACCGGACCGGGCGTCATCCCCGCCCGACCGATCTCCACGCCATCCCGCCCGCACGCCGTGCCTCGCGCCACCCCTCTGCACTCCGCCGCCGGACCACCGTCCGCCGTCGCCCCTTCCTACGCCACTTTGGGAGCGTTCTCACCATGACCGCCGTACGACCCGAGACCACCACCCGGCCGGCATCGGACACCTCCTTCCCGACCGGCTTCGTCTGGGGTGCCGCCACCGCCGCCTACCAGGTGGAGGGCGCCGCCGCGGAGGACGGCCGCACCCCCTCCATCTGGGACGCCTTCAGCCACACCCCCGGTAAGGTCCGCAACGGCGACACCGGCGACATCGCCGCCGACCACTACCACCGGTACCGCGACGACGTGGCGCTGATGAAGGACCTCGGCCTGAAGGCGTACCGCTTCTCCGTCTCCTGGTCCCGCGTCCAGCCCACCGGCCGCGGTCCCGCCGTGGAGCGCGGCCTGGACTTCTACCGCAGGCTCACCGACGAACTCCTCGAGGCGGGCATCACCCCGGTCGCCACCCTCTACCACTGGGACCTGCCCCAGGAACTGGAGGACGCGGGCGGCTGGCCGCACCGCGACACCGCGCACCGCTTCACCGAGTACGCCGGCATCATGGCCCGCGCCCTCGGTGACCGCATCGACGTGTGGACCACCCTCAACGAACCCTGGTGCTCGGCGTTCCTCGGCTACGGCTCCGGTGTGCACGCGCCGGGGCGCACCGACGCGACCGCCACCCTGCGCGCCGCGCACCACCTGAACCTGGCCCACGGACAGGCGATCGGAGCGCTGCGCGCGGCACTGCCGGCGTCCGCACAGACCTCCATCACCCTGAACCTGCACCAGGTGCGCCCGCTCACCGACAGCGCCGGCGACGCCGAGGCCGCGCGCCGCATCGACGCGGTCGGCAACCGGGTCTTCACCGGCCCCATCCTGGACGGCGCCTATCCCGAGGACCTGCTCGCCGACACCGCGCACCTCGTCGACTGGGGGCGGCTGGTGCGGGACGGCGACCTGGCGGAGATCTCCCGCCCCATCGACGTGCTCGGCGTCAACTACTACTCGCCGACCGTGGTCTCCCTGCCCGCCGACGGCGCCGACGGCGCCCGGAACGACGGCCACGGTGCGAGCGACCACTCCCCGTGGACCGGCTCCGAACACGTCGCCTTCCATCTCGCCAACGACGAGCTGACCGCGATGAACTGGGCCGTCGACGCCGACGGCCTGCACACGCTGCTGACCGGCCTGGCCGCGTCGCACCCGCACCTGCCGCTGATGGTCACGGAGAACGGCGCCGCCTTCGACGACTACATCTCCCCCGAGGGCCGGGTCAACGACCCGCAGCGGATCGCCTACCTCCACTCGCACCTGGACGCCGTCCGCCGGGCCCTCGCCGACGGAGCGGACGTGCGCGGCTACTTCCTGTGGTCCCTGCTGGACAACTTCGAGTGGTCCTACGGCTACTCCAAGCGCTTCGGCGCCGTCTACGTGGACTACTCCACCCAGCGCCGCATCCCCAAGGCGAGCGCCCACTGGTACACCGACGTGATCCGGAGGAACGCCCTGCCGGCCTGAGCGGCACGGGGCGGCGGGGGGGGGGGGGGGGGCCCCCCGCCCCCCCCCCCCCGGGGGGCCCCGGGGGGGCCGGGGGGGGGGGCCCCCCCCCCGGGGGGGGGGGGGGGGGGGGGGCGGCCGCCCCCCC